>CAYXEW010000081.1:0-11132 GCA_964464115.1 uncultured Verrucomicrobiota bacterium | reverse complement strand
TCATCGAATCCCGTACTCGTACACCCCAATCTCTCCCTATCCATGCCCAGAAAATATCGCTACGAGATATTTCCGACCCTTCGATCCGCTATTTTCCAATATTTCCAGCAAAGTCCGAGACATCCTGCAATCCGCCAAGCCTCTTTCGTTTTCATGCAGCCAGTTTCAGACCTAATCACTCAACCGTCAACAGGGTGCCTCACCGGACGCTTACCCGCTTCTGAGGGATACAGCATTTTGAAAGCGTGCATAAGCCAGGTTAGACTAAAGAATTTGGATCGCTACGAAATGGTTGGAACGGTAGTTGAACTCAAAAAAATGAAAGCTGAGTGATTAAAGTTATTCTGCAGGAGATTCAATGTCTGATCGTTTTTCACGGCTGACCGATATATACTCCTTGGCCGTCTTCTTGAAAGTGCCCGTAAAATCTTCTATGGAGAACACCCCGCGTTCAATGGATTCTCTGACTTTCTCCGGCGATGGACTTCCTATGCGATCCATCAAAGGCTTCAACGCCGTACTCAGCAAAGGCAGATTACCGCGAATCTTTTTCAAATCCGGAGCGAGAACAACCTCATATCGATCACCCAGACGCTCTTGTAAAAGACCCTCATCATATTCAATGTGCGCTACAGACCGATATCGAATTTTGAGTTTTTCACCATTAATTTCCGGCAACCAGACCTGAGAATTTATACTGCGCATATATTCTTTCAGATCGTCCTGCAGGATATGTTTACGCTCTTTGAGCCTCTGTTCTTCTTCCTGAATTTCTATGTATTTCTTAAGCGTTTGCTCAATCGTATCGGGTATTTTTTCCTCAGTCATCATCCTCTCCTTTAAACCTTATATCACGCAAACCCACTCAACTCCAGCGGAGCCGGCATTGTATGGCAATGTGCATAAGGTCGTCGTCCAGTTAAATAAGATCAGCCGAATTCATCATAGGCGATCATATCATTTTCGACACCGAGATCATACAGCATTTGGTTGACGGCCGCTATCATCGGAGGAGGTCCACACAAATAGTATTCCAATTCCTGCGGGTCTTCATGGGACTGCAGGTAGCGTTCCATTACTACTTTATGGATAAAGCCAGTCGGTCCTTCCCAGTGATCATCCGGCTGCGGCTCGCTGAGTGCCACCGTATAATTGAAATGGGGATTATCAGCGGCGAGCTGCTTGAATTCATCGTCGTAAAACATTTCACGTCTGGATCGGGCACCGTACCAAAAACTGATTTTACGCTTTGAATGATTTGTCTTCAACAGATCAAAGATGTGACTGCGCATGGGGGCCATACCCGCACCACCCCCAATGTAAACCATGTCACGATCAGTCTCTTTTGCAAAAAATTCACCAAATGGTCCGCTCATGACGACCTTATCGCCCGGCTTCAGTCCAAATATATAAGTGGAAGCGACACCCGGGGGCACATCCATATTGGGAGGCGGAGTTGCGATGCGTACATTCAACATAATTTTACTACCTTCGGCGGGATAGCTGGCCATGGAATAGGCTCGGAAACAGGGCTCCGTATTCGCATGATGCAAATCCCAGAGTTTAAACTGATCCCATGCATTCCGATACTGATCTTCTATATCGAAGTCTTTAAAAGAAATATCGTATTCAGGAATATCTATTTGAATATAGCCTCCAGCCCTATAAGGCAACTCCATGCCATCCGGCAACTGTACAATCAGCTCCTTAATAAAGGTCGCCACGTTATCATTTGAAATAACGGTACCTTCAAATTTTTTGATATCCATGACTTCAGGAGGGATTTCAATTTTCATATCCTCCTTAACTTTGAGCTGACAGGAGAGGCGAACACCCTCTTTGGCTTCCATTTTAGTTACCTGACCGGCCTCTGTCGGAAGCAATGCCCCACCGCCCTCCAGCACTTTGCATTTACACATTGCACAAGTGCCGCCGCCACCGCAGGCGGAAGGAAGGAAAATCTTATTCTCGGCCAACGAATTCAACAGCGATGAACCGGGTTGCACCTCGAGTTCTTTTCCACCCCCGTTGATATCCAGCTTGACCGATCCGCTGGGTGTCAGTTTTTTGGATGCGAAAATGAGACCCAGCACCAGCAACAGAATGACGCCTGAGAAAACGCAAACGCCGACGATAATAAAAAGTATTTGCTGACTCATCTTCCAACCCAACCCTTAAAGATCTATTCCGCTGAAACACATAAAACCGATGGCCATAAGACCGGTCAGAATCATCGTAATACCGAGCCCTTTCAATCCATCAGGTATGTTTGAATAACGCAGTTTCTTTCGAATACTGGCCATAGCGACAATCGCCAGAGCCCAACCCGCACCGGACGATGCACCATAGACAACCGATTCCGCAAACGTATACTGCCGCTCCACCATAAAGAGAGACCCACCCAGGATGGCGCAGTTAACAGTGATCAGTGGCAAAAATATTCCAAGCGAGTGATAAAGCGGAGGGAAAAATTTATCCAGCACCATTTCGACCAACTGCACCATCGAAGCTATTACGGCAATAAAGCATATGAATATGAGAAAGGTCAGATCTATTTCGGCCAAAGCCGTCGACCCCAGCCAGGTCAGCGCGCCCGGTTTCAACAGGTATTCATGAATGGCCCAATTGGCCGGGACGGTGATCGTCAAAACAAAAATGACAGCCAGTCCCAAACCCTGCGCCGTTTCTACCTTCTTAGAACAGGCCAAAAAGGAACACATACCCAGAAAAAAGGAAAGCAGTATGTTTTCAACAAAAATGGATTTAACCGCTATGTTTACCAGTTCCATAATTACGCATCCTCCCGATAGCCCGTTACGGTCCTCTGAATCCATATCAGAAGACCCAGCAGTATAAATGCGCCGGGAGCCAGCAGCGCCAACCCGTTAGTGGGATATGCTTCGGGCAGTAACGAAACGCCGGCCCAGGAGCCAAAGCCCAGAATTTCTCTCGCTGAGGCTACCAGTATCAAAATCAGACTATAACCCAAGCCATTACCCAACCCATCAACAAAAGAAGGCAACGGCGGATTTTGCAGGGCAAAGGCTTCCGCTCGACCCATGACGATACAGTTTGTGATGATCAACCCAACAAATACACTTAGCTGGCGGCTGATATCAAAAAGATACGCTTTCAAGACCTGATCCGCTAAAATAACCAACGTGGCTATGACGGACATCTCAACAATAATACGTATGCGGTTGGGTATATAGTTGCGCAGCATCGATATGATCAGGTTTGACATCGATACCACAACCGTCAGCGCGACGCTCATCACCAGTGCCGTTTCCACTTTTACCGTAACTGCCAAAGCTGAGCAAACCCCGAGAACCTGTTTGGAAATAGGGTTATTATCCACTAGGGGATCCATGATAATCTGCTTCATTTTATCCGCCATCGGGCACCTCTCTCAGTTTGGTAAAATACCGGTTATAGAGAGCCAGATCACGATTTAAAAATTCCTGCACACCTTTGCCGGTCATGGAGGCGCCACTAATCCCATCCACGGCATACGGATTGCCCTCCGGATACTTTTCTTTTACCTTGCCCTTGATAATCTTAAGGGGCTGCAATGCGCCATTACGAGTGATCTTCTTTCCCCTAAATTGCTCTTGAAACCACGGCTTTTCTATCTCAGCACCGAGCCCTGGCGTTTCACCATGATCGTAAAAAGTAACACCCAGAATGGTCGACAAATCCGCTTTGAGAGCCATGTAACCATAAATGGTAGACCAGAGACCTTTACCGGAAACGGGAAATGCAATTTTTCTGATTTCACCATTTTCTTCCCATGCATACAGCGGCAGTTTTTCTTTGGATGCAACCGCAGCCTTGTCCAGATCGCTAACGGTTATCCCCGAGAGCACTGTTCCACTCTGGGCATCGATCACCGATTCCCTGATATAATCGGCAAAAACTTCGCGTACACGCTCAGCGCTAAGTTTTTTACCCGCGCTATCTACCACCGGCGCACCAAAGGCTTTCAGGATATTCATTTTCCGATCCATCTCGATGTTGGTCTGCTGTATGGACTGAAAAGAAGATGAGGCCATCGCCAACAGAAAACTGCACAACAGGCACACAACCAGCGCAAACAGTATCGTATAACTGTCACTTTTACGCATAGCGGTTCCTCCTCTTGATGTGGGCCTGCACTACATAATGGTCAATCATGGGAGCCATCACATTCATAAAGAGGATGGCCAGCATCACACCTTCAGCAAAGGCCGGGTTTACGACCCGAATGAGCAGCGTCAGAAAACCAATCATAAACCCGTAAATGATCTTCCCAGTATTTGTGGCGGCCGATGACACGGGATCCGTTGCCATGTACACGATACCAAACATAAAGCTGCCCATCACCAGATGGTAATGGAAAGGGACGGCCAGGAACGGACTGACCTCCGGACCAGCAAAGGCATTGACCAACAGTGAGCCAGCCGCCAATCCTGCAATACCGGAAAGACTGATGCGCCATGAACTGACGCCCGTAGCGATCAGAAAAATCAACCCCAGCAGGCAGGCGACAGCGGAAGTTTCCCCTATGCTGCCCGCTATGGTTCCAACAGCCATTTGCCCCCATGAATACCCGGCTTCAGTGAGTTGCTGAAGCACATTTTCCCCCGGCACGGTGCCCGCAGAGACAGCCAGTGGCGTGGCACCCGTATAGCTATCGACCAGCGTCGCCCCGTCTTTTATTTTTGTCCAGACACCATCTCCCGATATCTGCGAAGGATAAGCAAAATAGAGAAAGGCTCTAGCTGTCAGGGCCGGATTAAGAATGTTGAAACCAACACCGCCGAAAATCTCTTTGCCAATGACGATTCCAAATGAAATGCCGACCGCGACCTGCCACAGCGGAATCGTGGGAGGCAGTGTGAGCGGAAAGAGCATACCGGACACCAGAAAACCCTCATTAATCTCATGTTTTCGGACGACTGCAAATAACACTTCCCATAAACCGCCTACCGCGTAAGAGACGAAGATGACCGGTACGACCTGAATCAGTCCCTGGATGATATCTGTGATAAACGTGGCGTTTTCAACTTGATTGACCGTGTTAAACTGATTGCCTGTGTTCCATATTCCAAACAGAATAGCGGGCATAAGCGCAAAGATAACAGAAATCATGTAGCGCTTCAAATCCAGTGGGTCCCGCACATGGGGGGCGCCTTTGGTGCGGCTGCCAGGCGTGAAAATAAAAGTATCGCCCGCTTCATACAGCGGAAATAATTTTTCAAGCTTACCGCCTTTTTTGTAAAGCGGCGCCTGTTTTTCTATCATGTTTTGCAAAAACTTCATTAGATTCCTTCAGCCTCAATTTCAGCGAGCCCCTCTCTGATAATTCCGACCACATTCATTTTGGATGGGCAGGCATATGCACAGAGCGCAAAATCTTCCGGGGCGGTTTCCAGAATGCCAAGTTTCACCGCTTCATCAGTGTCGTGCGCCAGCACGGCCCGTATCAAATAGTCAACCATGATGTTCATCGGCATAAAGCGATCATATAACCCCGTTGCGACCATCGCCCTGTGGCCCCCGTGCTCATCCGTATTGAGATCATAGGTTTTCCCTTTAGGCAGCCACGGCGAAAGAAAGGCCTTGGAAAAGCTGAAAAATGAGAAACCGGGATCGAGCCAGCCCAGAAACGAGCGTTCAGAGACTTCGGGGAGAACCGTGATGCCACTGCAGCAAGACGGCAGCCCACCGTCAGGATTCAGGATCGTACCGCTCAACACATCACCATTCAATATCCGTACATCGTCACCTGCCAGTTTATCTCGCAAAAGAGTCTTCAGGGAGGAACCGAGCGGCACTCGGTAATACTTGCGGGCTTCGCTCTTAACACCCGGTCCACCGAGTGCAATGACTCGGTGTTCGGGAACGTTGCCTTCCAATAACAAACGACCTATCAGAATCACATCGACGGCCTTGACGGCCCAGACGATATCATGAGGTTTGATACGGTCAAGATGGTAAATATGGATACTCGTGTTGCCCGATGGGTGGGGTCCCGAAAACGTATTGACAACAACTCCGTCGGCATTTGTGAGACATTCACTGTGCCCTTCTCTGTTGCCGTCCAGATTCAAATAAACGGGGCCGTCTGTCAAAGCTCCAAGAGCGTACAAACCAGCCTGAAAAGCAGATTCCTGCCCCTTCAGAACCACATTGATATCGGGCTGAAAGGGACCCGAATTCATACCGTTAACGAAGATAGATTTTGGCTTTTCAACGGGACGGGCCATATTGCCGAAAGGACGGCTCTCTATATGTTGTATGAGGCCGGATTTAAGCAGGACCTCCAACACGAAATCGCGGCTGAGTGATTGAACGGTTTCGAGACCGTGTGAACCATAGTCTTCAACCGCACCGCCGCCATCGGGTTCAAGGACGATTTCCTCGAGAGCACGCCTGGCCCCGAGTCTGACCTCCTTGACAACGCCTGAAGTCGGCGAAGTAAACTGAATTGAATCATCTTTTTTATCAATGAAAAGAAGGCTCCCCCGCTTTACACGGTCTCCCTCAGCGACTTTCACCTTGGCCTTGATACCGGCAATGGTACCGGGATAAACACTTATTGCACCGCTATATGCGACATCCTCAATCACAGGTTCGGGAGCCCCCGACAGGGGGATATCAAGCCCTTTGCTTACCTTATAATTCCTCATCATGTTATACTATGCTACCCGAAAAGACTTTTTCAAAAAATATTCGTTAAATTTTTACTTAATTGATTTTATACCCAGATACTGACTGAGGACCGGCATGATGTCATGCTCCAGATAGGCCTGCCAACTCCTTTGCAATGAGGGATACGACTGTAAGGCTGAGACCGATTGAAGAGTATATTCGCGAACGGCCTCAACGAGATCAACACCTTCCTGCGCGGCTGCATGCGCCGCTGTTTGTTTCATTCTGGCCTCATCGCGACCAAGCGATTTATCGGATTCACCAGGATCGCCCGAAGCATCGAGAATATCGTCTGCCAACTGATATGCGGTGCCGAGGAGAAAGCCAGCCTCTTTCAGTGCCGATCGCCTCGGATCATCGGGCGCTCCTGAAAGGGCCGCGAAAGAGAAGAGAGAACCGGTTTTTCGTCTGGCCAAGTCACAGCACTTTTTCCACCCAACGGGCTGCCCGCGAAGAATCAGTTCCTGTTCAACCTCGGCCATGCAAACAAGACCTGTCAGAGTTATCAATTCCTTTGTAAGACCGTGATCGTTCAAATCGACAATACTCTGAATAGCTGATACCAGCAGCATATCGCCGAGCAGAATGGCACCCTGTGGACCTTTATCGACCCAGTAAGCCGGAGCACCTCTCCTGAGTTCTCCGCCATCAATGACATCGTCATGCAACAGGCTGGCGGCATGAATCATTTCGACAGCCGCTGCGCAAACAGCCAATTTTTCGCGCTGTAGCTGACACGACTCGCCGATTCTGAATACGAGCCGTCCACGCAGCATTTTACCCGAACAGATATAGGGTTCATAATCGGCAGACACCGAGGCCAGCGGTGTACGCTGCATAGCCCTTAGCGTCTGCTCCCGGATTAAGCTATTCACTTCCTGCTGGATCATAGTACTGTCTCACAACTGCCCTGAAACGATACATCCGCCTTTAAACTCGGATCGTACACTATCACACCGGAAACCGCCGTATGAATCAAAAAACTGATCAAATACACAAGCACCCTGCATTTAAAGTTTTAACCGAATCGGAATAAAAGAAGACGGCCTGTCATGCATCGCCTGAAAACAATCAAAAGGCGAAGCATGGTGCACCCGAAAGGATTCGAACCTCCACGCCCTTATCGGGCACATGGACCTGAACCATGCGTGTCTGCCAATTTCACCACGGGTGCGTTAACAGGATGCGAGAGAATAACAACTTTGCAGAGGATGTCAATGCACAGATCAAAAATCATTTCACCCGCACGGTGAGCAGACCGGGCTACCGCAACTGATTGTCGACAGGCACTCTGTAGGCATCCCCCGTATATTCGCCTCCTCCACGGACACTGACATTTCCGCCATCTCCGCGCTGAAGAGTTACGGCAGGCCCATAGGAAGAATAAAACTTGGATTGGACAGATGCACCGGATGCAGGCAGTACGCTATAGGTATATCTTGAGGGACCCGACTGATGCAGGATATGCAGAACCCCTTCAGAGCTGAGCATAATCGACGGTTGATGAAGCCTGACTATACTGCCCAGATTATAGACCCCGTAGCAGGTTCGGTTAGCCTTGTCCATGATTCTCAAAAAGGCTATCTCTCTACGATCCCTGAATATACTGATGAGCTGGTATTCAACGGGGGAGTCAAGACCACGCCCCTGCCCTTCAAATGATGAAATCAGCATGCCGTTCACAATTTCGATGAACGATTTTGCGCTGTAAATCGTTCGATCACCTATAGTCAGGCGGGCTACGACATTGTACTGGCCGCTCTTTCTGACATCAAAATAGTCCAGTAAATTGACGTTGAGCGACTCGCTGTTCCACGGCGCAACAGGTACAACCTCCCCTTCCCTCACCATGCTGCGTCCCTCGAAATAGGAATCATCCGTCGCGGCGATATGAACGCTAACACCGACATCCTCCGATCCCAGGCGAAGCGGTGAACCCGACTCATTAACGACTTTTAACTGGACCATCATCGGTTCAAACAGCACCAGCTGCTGATGGTCGAGTTTTAACGAAACGCTGTGCTGTCCATGGGCCGCACACAAACTGACTGCCAGAGCCAGCCACATTATACCTGTACTTCTTTTCTTTAAGATCATATTTATCTTCCTTCTTTTAACCTCATGGCCAACCGTTCCGGCAGACCGGCATCCAAAATTCTGGCCTGAGTGCTCCTGATATCATAAGGAATGCGGAATAGTTCAACCACTTTCCTGTTGCTATCATAAATCACATAGGCCGCATCCGGGTTTCCATCTCTGGGCTGACCCACAGAACCCACATTGATAAAATACTTTTTACCCAGTGTAATCTTTATTTTTTTGTAAAGACCATACTTGATATCAGTGCCTTTTTCAAAAGCCAGCGGCACATGAGTATGGCCAAAAAAGCACACGGCAGACCGCTGATACGTAAAATTGGACTCTGCTTCAAGGGTGTCAAAGACATAACCCCATTTTTCGGGCATATCCAGCGTGCTGTGAACGATAGTAAAATTCTCCAATCGCTTCGACATGGGCAGCTCAGCCAGAAAGTCGCGTTGTTCATCATTCAGTCTCTTGCGCGTCCACTTAACGACTTCGGCAGCCAGCGGATGAAATCCGATCAGCGCATCTTCCGTCGAGCAATAGGCATCGTGATTGCCTTTGACAATTACCGCATCCAGTTTCTGAAGAACCTGCAGGCATTCAACGGGATTGGCATTGTAGCCTACTACGTCTCCTACACACACAAACTGATCAATTTCTTTACCACGCGCATCTTCAAGGACTGCCGCCAGTGCCTCCCAATTCGCGTGAATATCGCCTAGTATACAATACCTCATTTACAACCTGTCAGTAATCGACAGTGAAACGGTCGTACATATTTCGACATCGGTTCCACTGAACACTTTCATACTTGATGCCTTTGCCAAGATGAGAAGATCTTATAAGATCCAGCAGGCTTTTCAAGCATTTCTCTTCTCCTTCGGCGAGGAGAAATACAGAACCGTCCATCTCGTTGCGCACAAAACCTGAAACCGGCAACGTCGACGCCATCTGTTGTACAGTAAAACGGAAGCCGACGCCTTGAACCCGACCCATAAAGTGGACTTCAACCGTTTTGGTTGCCATAAGCCAACTATGCCATCCCAGAGGAAAAATCCAGCTGTTGCAATGCGTGGGCCAGTGCCAAGTCATCTGCTGATTCGATCTTGATATTAAAGAGAGAGCCCGGGACTAGCTGGACATCACCCTTGATCGCTTCAATCAGTTCGGACTCATCTGTAGGGCTTTTCTTTTTCTTTGCAGCCAGGGCCAATCCCTTTTTGAGCAATTCAGTTTTATAAGCCTGAGGTGATTGTGCTTCCCAGCAAGTACCTGCTTTAATGGTACTGGACACCCGCGATCCCCGCTCAACAATCTTGCCTGAACCCTTGAATTTTTGAGCAATCACGGCACAGCCCGTCCTTTTTGAAGCCTTGACCACCTGATCTACCCAGCAGGTTCTTATAAGGGGTCGGGTGACATCCTGAATAACGACCGTTGAGACACTGGAATCGATCGAATCTATGACCTTCTGAATAGAAGTAATACGCTGAGCAGTACCGGCAACAATCCGCCTGAGTTTGGTGACACCCATGATTTCGGACAGCGCCTTCACATTCTGCATTCGGTCCCTGGCAACAACTATTGCAATGCCCTGTATCGATTTACTCTCCTCCAAGGCGAGGAGTGAATAGGCCAACAGCGGTTTATCGCCTAAATTTATCATCGCTGCATCCGAACCGGATACGAGTTGTTCTGTTTTGCCGGAAGCTATTATCAGCCCCCATGTTAACTGTGCCATATTACACCCCCAGATCTAACCAATCAGCGGCACTTCACATTTGATGTGACTGCGTAGTATAGCAATAAACATATGACAGTCAAGCCCTATATAAATCATTGATGAACATTGATTTGCGGGGTGAATTGACAAACTAACTGAACCCCCCGGCACCGACAGAGGGCGCAGTTAGTATGTCAAATCACCCATCTTTTCATATTGCTTTTTCGGGCCTTGATTACCTTCAACCATAGCGCCACAACGGCTCATGCTGATTGGATGTCCCCTACTCAGTAATTGGATGATCTGTTTGTTTTGCAACGAATGGAAAACAAAAGGGAGGGACGCCGAAGCTCCCTTTTGTGTCGAACACAGAACCGGCCCGCGAGGCCGCGGGCTCGTCCTGCCGGAGGAACTCAAACTGCCATGATCAACTCATACTACAGTCTGTGCGTACAAACGATTTGCTTTGCATTCTGTATCGCACCGGTCTGTCCAACAGTCAAAACAACAGAACAATTGCAGGCTTTATGCATCCCGTCAATACACTCAAAGGCATTCGATCAACACGCATTGCCCGAAAATCAGCCTTTATAACTGAAAACTTATCCTTGCCCGGACCAACACACCTGCG
>CAYXEW010000080.1:0-11483 GCA_964464115.1 uncultured Verrucomicrobiota bacterium | reverse complement strand
TTCGTTCAGCAACTTCAAGAATTCTTTGAAGTCGTCTGGAAGTGCTTGATCGGCCATATGCGACCTGCCTGTCAATTTGTATTGCCCGCATTCTTTCAAGAGGCGATTGTTTCTTCCAATACTCCGTATCAGAAGACTCCTTTAAGTTAACAACGGACAATTGTGTCTTATCTATTTTCATGTATAAATGATTAATCCAACCAAATAGCTCTTAAATACAAGGCTGGGCTTTTTGGCCACGCTTAAAAGTGCTTCTATGCCAAGTATAAGCATCCGCCCATTCTAATCAATGGCCATGAGGTAACATCGGCGGGAAGGTCTGCGACCATTTCCGCCCTACAACAAGACAACGGCCCATAAAATCGTAGATCAATAGTGTAATGGTTTGTAGGGCTGGAACGGTTGAGGAACGAAAACTTCCCGCCTTTCTTATTTTTTATTTTGAGAGCTGACCCTTCAGATAATCCGTGGGTCATTTATGACATTGAAAAACTGAATCCCTTCCTTCATCAGTGGGACGGCCCTGCCATCCGTGGGTCATTTATGACATTGAAAAACCGAGCACCATCGCTCCGCTCCCCCCAAAGCGGCAATTCAGATTGCCGCACTCCAAACCAACATGGAGTACGGGATTTATTTCCTTATTTGCGCCGCGGCTTCCATCCCAGACAAGGCCGAATTTTCGATTCTTAACCCGCCAAAAGCATCTCCAGCCAACGTGAGCTGTAGCGCGAGATTACGGTAATATTGCTGCGGCCAGGGATTCACCGGACGCGTAAACGCCCAGCGGTGACACTGAACCTCTATCACGTTGGCTTGCAACCAGTGCCGCGCAGTATCGATCATCATGGGTGTACGCACGGCGTCCTCCGAGTCCCAGTGTTTCTCGGCAAATGCGGGGGTTGCATGAATCGTGATCGCAACGACTGAATCAGGCGAAATTCCTTTCATCTGATTGTCGGCAATCCAAGCTAATGGGCTGTCTTCCAGCTTGATAGCACCGGGCTCCGGCAGTCCGCTCGGACCGTCAAGAATAGCCAGAAGGGCTAGACCTTTTTCGTAATGTATCGCTCGCAATGCTGCCATGTCGTCCCCGGCATAGTTCAGGCCGGTTTCATTCAGCAACGTTAGCGTCTGGGGCAGGGGGGCCGTGAGCACGATCTCTGGTGCAGAAAAAGCCTGCCCGGTTTCCGACCCAGCGATCCAGCGATCCATTTTACGGGTAATCCGTAGAATTCGTTCCGAGCAATGGACCTCCAACTCCCGTGCTAGATATTTTGGTGCGTCGGACATACCAGACACCCCGCAGTAGCGAGGATGATGATCGGCCATAGCCTGATTTCCTGTTGGATGGTCAAACCATTCGCGCACCACGCCTGCATCCAACCACTCCCGAACATACGCTCGAAAACGTTCATTCCGCACTGTAAAAAACTGAGCCCCGTGGTCAATACGACCACCACCCATGCGTCGGGTAGCCATTCGACCACCGGGGCCCCGGCCCTTGTCCACTACGCAGACGCGCAGTCCCGCCCTCTGAAGCTCCGTGGCACAAATCAACCCTGAAATACCCGCGCCAATGATTAAGACATCGCTTTCGATCATTTTTTCCTTTTTCATGGGGAAATGCATCCTACTATGAATGAATAGTAAAACAATACGGCATCACGGCCTCGACTTCGAGCAGGAAAAACAATGCAAATAGAACAGACAGCTTTCGACCGCCTCAGGGAACTGCTACTACATCAGCAGCTCGCCGTAGTGGCGACGCAGATGCAGGAGGAGCCCTATACAAGTCTCGTCGCTTTTTCAGCCTCCGATGATCTGCGCGAAATTGTATTCGTCACCAGCCGCGCGACGTCAAAATACCGAAACCTTTCAGCGAACCCGAATGTTTCCGTGCTGATCGACAGCCGCACCCATTCTGTTGAAGATTACTCGACGGGCACTGCTGTGACGGCAGTCGGTAAAGCGGCTGAGGTGCTTGAGAACGAAGTGGATGCGGCTGCCATGCGGTTCATCGGGAAGCACCCGCATCTGGAGGGGTTCGTGAAGGCGCCGACGACGGCTGTTTGCCGAATTCAAGTCGAGAAATACTACCTCGTCACGCGCTTTCAACACGTGGTCGAACTGGATGTGACTCAATGGTCGTCTTAACGTCATTGAAGCAAATCGCCCAGACGGATACTGCGCTCGTTGGATCCAAGGCAAAGGCGCTTGCCGAACTCGACGCAAATGGCTTTTCGGTGTCGCCTGCACTATGCATCACGGCGGATGTCTACAGCGAGTACATGGCGCGCACGCGCCTTGATGAGCGGGTGCATTTCGAACTCGGGCGGAAACGTTTTGAGGATATGCGCTGGGAAGAAATATGGGATGCAGCGCTTCGCATCCGAAACCTTTTTCTTGCAACAGATCTGCCCCCCGATCTTTATGACATCCTGCACGATGCCGTCAACCGCCAGTTTGGCAACGCACCGGTGGTGGTCCGGTCATCGGCTCCGGGCGAGGATAGCGCTGAAGCCTCCTTTGCCGGTCTGCACGAGTCGTTTGTGAACATTCGCGGTCCCGCTAAAATTCTGAAACATATCCGGCTGGTTTGGGCTTCATTGTGGTCGGACGCCGCGCTGCTGTACCGTCAGGAACTGGGACTTGACGTGCGAGAGAGTCGCATGGCTGTACTCGTGCAGATTCTGGTCGATGGCGATTGCTCGGGCGTGGCGTTTAGTCACAACCCGGAAAACGATGAGCAGGCGGTTATAGAAGCGGTGTACGGACTGAACGCCGGACTGGTGGATGGAACGATCGAGCCGGACCGCTGGATCATCAACCGATCCAGCGGTAGCATTATCTCACACACCAAGCCCATCCGCACCCATGCGATGGGCGCGGCCCCCTCCGGGATTGAGCGCATGCAGCTTGACGTCAAAAGGGCGGGCAGGGCGCCGCTGACCGATTACGGGGTCAGAGCTGTTTACGAATTGGCGCTGGCGGCAGAGCAGCGATTTGGAGCCGCGCAAGACGTGGAATGGACGCATCCGGTCGGCAGCGCAGAGACAGCGCTTTGCGTTCTGCAATCGCGGCCGATCACTACGCCAGCCCTTGAGACCGGCGACGATAAGCGGAGCTGGTATCGCAGTCTGACGAGAAGCTTCGAAAACCTGCAGGTTTTGTGGCGGCGGATTGAAGAAGAGATTGTACCCGGCATGCAGGCGGAAGCAGAGGCGTTAGCCGGAACGGATCTGGAAACGCTGACGGACGACGAACTCTTGAGGGAAATTGAACATCGCGAAGCCGGCTATCAAAGATGGCGGGATGTCTACTGGGCCGACTGCATACCATTCGCACACGGCGTGCGCCTGTTCGGGCAATACTATAACGATGTGGTGCAGCCGCAGAATCCGTACGAGTTCATGGATCTACTGGGGGGAACCCCCATGCTGAGTCTGGCTCGGAACCGCGATCTGGAGGCGCTTGCACAAATGATTCGGGAAGATTCATTCCTGGCCGCCGCGATCCGGCGGGGTGATCGAACGGGGTTTCCCTCCGCATTCGGTGAAGCCCTCGACTCGTTCGTCTGCGCGCATGGCGATGTGCCGGCATCAACATCTGCCGGCATTTCCTTGTCATTCCTCTCGTTCCTGCTCGAACTCGCCAACGCACCGGCACGTGAAGGCGAGACCGCGCGATCCCGTGCCGAAAAGCTTTGTAACGATTTCCTTGCAGTTGTCTCGGAGTCCGAGCGCGGCAAGGCGGAGGCGATGCTCGATTTGGCACGTGCCAGTCACCGCTGGCGGGATGACGACAACGTGTATCTGGACGCCATTGAGGCGCATTGGAACGAAGCGCTGGCCGAGCGGCTTCGCCGAACGCCCAGCGAGTCTTTGGGCGCTTCCACTCTTGCGGGGACGGGAGAAGACGAGCGGGAGCGGCCGGCCGTGGAACCCTTCGCCGAGCTTGCCTCTTGTGCGGATGCACCGGCTGCGCCGAGGCAACTCGTGGGTCAGCCTGCGGGTCCAGGAGTGGCTACCGGCGTGGCCTGCGTCATCACTACATCAAATGATCTGCTTAAGTTCAAGCGCGGGGACGTGCTCGTCTGCGACGCGCTTAACCCTACCATGACGTTCGTGATTCCCCTGGCAAGTGCCGTGGTCGAAAGGCGTGGCGGGATGTTGATTCACGGTGCGATTATTGCCCGGGAGTATGGGATTCCCTGCGTAACAGGCGTTCCCGAAGCCGCGGAACGGATCCGATCCGGTATGCGGCTCTCAGTGGATGGCTACCTTGGTATTGTACGTGTTTATCCGTTGGAAGGTTTGTAATCCCGAGTTCCTTTTGGGTGGCCCTTGGCGGTGCACTGGCAGTCTATCTGCACTTAACCTTGTATTTGGCAGTTAACAAGACGTTGCGTCTTCAGATAGAGAAATAGTCCGGTGCATGACTACTCGACCGCATGGGCTCTCAGGGTTTCCAGATCCACCCAATCCAAGGCGGAGCTGTGCGTGGCCGCCAGATCCACCTTTGGGGCGCAGCCGGCTTGAAAGGCCTCGATCCAGCGTTGGACACAAAGACACCAGCGGTCACCGGGCTTTAGGCCGGGAAAGTTAAATTCCGGCACAGGCGTGGATAGATCGTTGCCCTGGTTGGCTGTAAATCGAAGAAATTCCTCAGTGACCACCGCGCATACCACATGCATTCCATGATCGTAGGGGGCTCGTGAACAGTAACCGTCGCGAAGATAACCGGTAGCAGGCGAAGTGCAGCAAGGCTGCAAAGCTTCCCCTAGCACATTATGCTGCTTGCTTTCAGGCATGGCTTAACTCCTTCAAATGTTCAGGGATCGTATTGGCCGCCGCAAGCAGCGCCCCGATTACGACACCCCGATGGCAATTGTCCCCTCCGCAACGGGCATTGGCCAGAATACCCCGCTCAAAATCGTCGTGGTACTTCCATGCCAGAGCCAGCGCGGCCGCAAACGATTCAGGCATGTAGCAGGCTGGCGTCAACATCTGGCCGATTATCACACGGTCCGGTTTCTTCGCCAAGGCTTCAAAAACGGATGCACCGCCCCAGGGGTCGGCGTGCTTCTTAATCGCCTGCCGCACATCGCATCCGTCCGCGATGGCTACCAGCATATGCGTGAGCGCCTCCGCCCCTTGCTTCACGTCCTCATTGTGGTGGGTCAGGCTGACATGGTTCACCACGACTTCACCATCAAGCCCGTTGATTTCGTCAAGTGATGCAACAAGTGCCGGCACGGTGGCGAGTCCACCAATATGCCGATCATCAATGCCGCAATTCAGTAGTGGCAACCCTTTGGCCCGGTTTGTAAAAAAGGCCCTGTGATATTCTTCGATATAGGTGTCGCGATGCCAGCCCGGCGTCCGCATGCAGGCCACATAATGCTCCAGCCAGGCCTGAGCATCGTATTGGCCGGACTCGATAACGAGTGCGTACAGGGCGTCCGCCAACTTCAGATTGAGTGTATTCTCGCCCGCTTCCAGAAACTGGTGATAGTGAACATTTCGCAGCCCCCAGAACTGCGCTTGGTCATGCAAGATGTCGGCCTCTTCATTTAATGGCTCATAACGGGATCGCCATAAAATGCTGTCCGGGTGTTTTTCATGTGGCTTTACGTAACCGCTTAAGTTCGGGTAGTCGCGGTCAAGAGCAGAAGTATCATAATACCAATGTACCGGCATGGCTATTGCATCAGCTGCTTTTGATCCAAAATACGCTGACTTTAATGTGCTATTCATTAAAAGGGCCTGTCGATTACCAGAAAATTGCTGTTCCTTGCAGGGCTTGCGTTTCTTAAACGCTGCGGTGTTACCATATCGCCCTGCTATTTTTTCATCTTACCACTTCACGTCATGCTGGCGCCACCCATAGCCCGCTAGGGCAAAGGACGGTGGAGCGGATGGGAAACGAATTCACGACTTTGGTGTTAAAAACCACCCCTTGGTATCCAGTCAGAATCATCCCGCTACATTCAGTCTCATTACAGGCATGTTGTGCTGTTATCCGACTTATGTCAAGCCGATTGAAATAGGGGTAACATATAACATATCAGCCTTCCAACACCTGCCGGGCACTTTGAAAATGCTGCATCTGTGTAGCCGCTCCCTGCGGTCACTTCCCTTCTTCGAATGGGCCATCTCCGCTTCGCTTCGGCTGTTGCCATGGATAAGCGGTAGGAAACTACAGATGCATCCCTGGCGTCTCGCAGCTACAGCATTTTCAACACGTGAATAATGCAGGTTCTTTCTATGCTTGGCAATTTGATCTTTTTCATGTACCATAACAAACGAGTGAGGCTGTTAGCGAGCATTGCGTTTTTTGACACGAAACGAAGAATGTGGTTGCAGCTCAAAAAAACAAACCATAACAAGAGGTGGAATGATGAAGAAATGTATGTGTATGATGATGGCGTTCTTGGCAATGTTTATTCTCGTTGCTCTGACAGGCTGCAATGGTACGGCAGAGGACAGCGAGTCGCAGACTGCGCCAGTCGTAGAAGAAACCAGCGCGCCGGCAGTTGAAGCACCAGCCGCTCCAGAGGTTGAACATCCCGCTGAGTCGGCTAAACCCAAAGACCACCCGGCTCATTGATTATGATTCACAAGCGGGGTAGAGCATTCGCTCCACCCCGCTTTTTTAGTTATGCGGGAGTACCATGAAAAATAATATGTTTCGTGCGCTATCAACGTTATTCTTTTCGACTTTAGTTATAGGACTGTACAGTGGGTGCGCCCGCGAGATAGAAACGTCAACGGCTTTGGCAATTGATTCTGTGTCTGCTCCCCCGATTGTAACCGGCGACATCAAAAGGGGAATCGAGACCCATGTTGCGCGTGAGGTTGCGGCGAACGATGGCTATTTTCTGGTCCCTTTTGAAGGCGAAGAGCTGAAGCTCAAACTGGTGCGCGTGCATGTGGAGTATCTGGCATCCTTGGGGCCGCAGCGGCATTTCGCCTGCGTGGATATGGTCAGCTCCGATGGTGAATTCTATGATGTGGATTTCTGGATGACAGGCGATCCGGGATCGATGTCGGTTACTGAAACTACCGTACACAAGCTAAATGGTGTGCCCTACTATGTGTGGGAACAAAATAAGGACAAGGAGTGGGTGCGTGCGCCGGTAGAGGATGCCAGCGAACAGCTTCTCGGTATTCTGCGCGGTTGGGATCAGTTTGAATTTCGCTACACTGCGACGCTTCCAGAAATAACCGGTTCTGCCCGTTGCTGGTTGCCGCTGGCGCAATCTGATGATTTCCAGACCGCCAAGGTTGTCTCCATGCAGTTGCCCGGAAAACATCAGATTCTAGACGAGAAGCGACATGGCAATAAAGTTATTTATCTGCAACTTGGTCCCGAAGATAGCGGCCAGAAAATCGAAATCGTCTATGATGTCATGCGGCTTGAGAAAGAAGCGTATGCTGGCGATCCAGCAGAAGCCAAAATGCACTTACAGCCAGAAACCATGATTCCCGACACCGATGAAGTGCGTGCGTTGGCTCAAAAAGCTATTGCGGGCATCGACGGCGAACTCATGCGTGCGCGTGCATTGTACGACGAAGTTATCGATACGATGAGCTACAAAAAGCATGGCGATGGTTGGGGTCAGGGAGACCTCATGTTTGCCTGCGACGCCAAATATGGCAATTGCACGGATTACCATTCTCTGTTCATCGGGTTGGCACGGGCCGTAGGGATTCCGGCGCGTTTTGCCATCGGGGCGTCCATACCCTCCGAGCGCGATGATGGTGGCACGGATGGATATCACTGCTGGGCGGAGTTTTATGCCGAAGGCAAATGGTGGCCAGTAGACATCAGCGAAGCTGACAAATTCAGTGGGCTGAGCATGTACTTTTTCGGGCACCATCCTGCCAATCGAATCGAGTTTACGCGCGGGCGGGATCTGGAAGTCTCGCCTGCCCCTGCTGCGGGCCCCATCAACTTCTTGGCATATCCATATCTCGAAGTCGAAGGGGAACAAGTGGCCGTCGACAAAATGTTCTTGTTCAAGCGCACCACTTGCGCCGCACGCGAAGCACTTTCCGATGACCAGACTGGCAACGCATCGCCCGATGCATAAATTGCTTAGTCGGAATAATGCGTCTCTAGCTGGCTCGTGCAGAATGTTTTTTTGATTGGGCGTCGTCGAGTGTATGAATGCCGGTTGCGCAGGGGGGGGCACTAAAGTTCGTGGTAGTCCACTGTCTGTCCCCATCCTTTCTCACAAATTATGGTTCTTCGTACTATTTCGTGAAAAGCGTGTACTATCTCTATAACATCAGCGAATAGTGCGTCCAACCGGAGCGCTCCGAAGTCTCGAGAGCGATCTGACCATACGGAGCGCGATATCACGCCGCCTGTCGCACTTTCCGGGTGCTCGGGTACACGAGTACACGCTCGCACCCTGGGTATACCCAGCCATGTATACCTCATGATTCATTTAGTTGCTGTTTCAATGGACCTGTTCTTTAACCGTCACTATTTTTCATCTTCCAAGAAATTCTACGAAGAGCCCAAATTATAAAGGTATTAGATGAAGAAAAAACCACACACATCACAGGCTGACTTTTTTCAATCCCTAAATGATAATAAAAGCGTTTTGACCCTTGTTTATGATGGACGCACTTAAATGCCCATAGTTGCGGATAATGCTTTCTTGTTTTTGGGCATTGAATCGGGCAGTATGCGAATCACATTGTGAATTTAAGTAGGGGACTACAGTGCAAGAACGACTAAGAGATTGTCAGCCAGCTTCGCATCAACACCCGCAGCAGCTTCCACCGCTACGACGTCATCCTCCTCATCAACGGCATCCCCTGCGTGCAGATCGAGCTCAAAACCTTCGAATCCGAAATCAAAAAACAGCTCGCGGTGGTGCGGTATGAAAACTGATTTCGAACCATCTGATGTGGTAAAGAACGGGAGAATAGCCGCTGATGAGCTGTTGGCGGATTGCAACGGAGAATCGTGATGACAAAAAAAGAAGCCATTCAGGTTTTTGAGGAACGCAAGATTCGCTCACTCTGGGATGAAGAGGCGGAAACGTGGTATTTCTCTATTGTGGATGTGGTGGCAGTTTTGACAGACAGCGTAGATCCGGCGGCCTATTGGCGTAAGCTTAAAGAGCGTTTGAAGAAAGAAGGGAATCAAACCGTGACGGATTGTCACGCTTTCAAAATGAAGGCGGCTGACGGCAAGATGCGAAAGACGGACTGCGCCGATACCGAACAGTTGTTTCGCCTGATTCAGTCCATCCCTTCTCCCAGGGCGGAGCCGTTCAAGCTTTGGATGGCGCAGGTTGCCAGCGAACGCACCGACCAGATTCAGGATCCGGAACTCTCTATTGAGCAGGCGATGCGAGACTACAAGCGCCTAGGCTACTCGGATAACTGGATCAATCAGCGCCTGAAAACCATTGAAATCCGCAAGGAACTCACCAATGAATGGAAAAAACGCGGGCTGGAGGAGGGTGTGCAGTTTGCCGCGCTCACCGACATCATCTATAAAACCTGGGCGGACAAAACCGCGAAGGAATACAAACAGTTCAAGGGGCTGAAAAAAGAAAACCTGCGCGACAATATGACCAACAAAGAGCTGGTGCTGAACATGCTCGCCGAGCTCTCCACCAAGGAAATTTCCGAAGTAACCGATCCCGACACCTTCCGGCAGCATAAACAGGTCGCACGGCAAGGCGGAGAAGTGGCGCGAAATGCCCGCCTGGAGCTGGAAACAAAAACCGGGAAAAAAGTGGTTTCCCCCCTGAATTCTAACGATGGACTCCTGCTGGAAGGCGGTGGGTCATGATAACCTCAAATCGCCAGCGGATCAGGTTTTCCAACCCTTGGATAAACCTATTAAAAACCCTCGAATCCGAAATCAAAAAACAGCTCGCGGGGTTGCGGTATGAGTAGATTCGGCATTGAAGATAGCACCACCGAATTTAAGGTGGAATTGACGGATCATCTTGAAAAAGAGGTGGTTGCCTTCTTGAACTCGGTCAAAGGCGGTGACATCTATATTGGCGTGGATGATTCCGGGCATATTGCCGGAGTCAAAAATCCTGATCCGGTCATGCTGGCGATTTCTGATCGCATCAAGAACAACATTCTTCCCTCCTGTCTTGGCCTGTACGATGTTTTTCCTGAGGAGCACGATGGTAAAACCATTATTCATATCGTCATCTCGCGTGGAACGGAAAAACCCTACTATCTGAAACGCTACGGGCAATCGCCCGCCGGGTGTTACATCCGGGTGGGTAGCGGGGTTCAGCAGATGAATGTCACAATGATTGATCAGCTTTACGCCGCCCGCATACGGAACTCCCTGTGCAATATTCCTGCCCCCGCCAGTCGAAAACTCACCTTCCAGCAACTTAAAATCTACTATCAGGAAAAAAACTTTCAGATTAACGAATCGTTTTTGAACAATCTCGATCTCTATACACCTGATGGCGTCCTGAATTACGTGGCCTATCTGCTGGCCGATAACAACAATCTCTCCATCAAAGTGGCCAAATATTCCGGCACCGATAAATGCGATCTCATCGAAAACGAGGAATATGGCTTCTGTTCTCTGATCAAAGCAACGCACAGTGTACTCGATAAATTGAATATCGAAAATCGGACGTTGACCCGCCTCACCGGAGCTGCAGAGCGGGAACAGCATCGTCTGGTTGATGCGCGGGCCCTGCGAGAAGCGTTGATCAATGCCATCGTGCATAACGACTATTCCGCCGAAGTCCCGCCGGTTGTCGAAATCTACGCTGATCGCATCAGCATCACCTCCTATGGAGGGCTCGTCAGCGGCCTGAGTCGTGAGGAATGTCTGGCAGGCCGTTCCATGCCCCGCAACCGAGAACTCATGCGCATTTTCCGCGATTTGGATCTCGTGGAGCAATTGGGTTCCGGTATGCACCGCATCCTGAGCGTGTATGACAGCAATATTTTCCGTATCAGTGAACACTTTTTTGAAGTCAGCTTTGACCGTGAGGATGTTGAGCCCGCCGTCGCGCAAGTCACAGGGCAAGTCGATTCTAGCCGCATAGTCTTTTCAGATAGCGAGTTAGATAGAATTCAATCCGAGTTTATTACGGCAACCGGACAAGTCACCGGACAAGTCACCGGACAAGTCGCCGGACAAGTCGTTCTGTTTTGTGAAGAGCCAAAATCAGCGAAGCAGATTCAGGAGTTGATGGGGCTGAAACACCGGGAAACCTTTCTTAACAACTATCTGAAACCTTTTCTGAATTCAGGCTGGATCGAAATGACCATTCCCGACAAACCCAACAGCCGTTTCCAGAAATACCGACTCACTCCCGCCGGACAGAAAATGCTCCAAACCATAACCCGCCAACTGGAAAGAGGCAGCCAATGAGTCGGACTGCGAATTCAAAAAAAAGGGGTCAGCCTGAAAGTAACAGTTTAGCTGGTATTATGAGCGTATCTCTGGTCAAAAACGGCGCCGCG
>CAYXEW010000079.1:0-11781 GCA_964464115.1 uncultured Verrucomicrobiota bacterium | reverse complement strand
GCTCCTGCGGGGCGGCACCCCGCAGGCGCTGGTCTTGGCCGCACAAAAGGAACTGGCCTGTAAACGCACTACGGCAGATTTCGAACAATCCGCCAACATGGCCGCGATCGGGGGATGATAACCCTGTGCCGCCGTCGGCCATCCCCGGCGCTCTCGCAGAGATGGATATACCGATTTAGAATGTTGTGACAGCGGGGCCAATAAAGATAAATTCGGGCGCCGAAAAAAAACTGGAATAGAATGGAAGCAGCGTATGACTGACAGAACACCACTGACACATATTTCAGCATCGGGGAAGATTCGCATGGTGGATGTGGGCAACAAAGCTGCTGGAGAACGGACCGCCCGGGCCGAAGCCACGGTACGGCTGGGCACCGCGATAGCCGCGCAACTGCGGGCAACCGGCGAGGTAGCCAAGGGTAATGTATTGGAAACCGCACGAATCGCTGGGATCATGGCGGCCAAACGGACGGCGGACCTAATCCCTCTCTGTCATACACTGGCCTTGAGCGTCGTAGAGATCAGGGCTGCGCTGACCGATGATGAGCTGCATCTGGAGTCGTTTGTGCGGTGCCAGGGGCCAACCGGGGTCGAGATGGAAGCGCTGACGGCTGTCAGTGTTGCCGCGCTGACGGTATACGACATGTGCAAGGCCGCCGGCAAAGGCATCGTCATAGAGCAGGTGCGGCTGCTGGAAAAAACAGGGGGAAAGTCGGGTCAATGGAAGGCGGATACAGCGTGAACGGAATCATCGAAGCCATTTGCATCAGTGAAAAGAAGGGCGAACGCAAAATGCCGCTGGAGGGGGCGACATTCGTGGCCAATCACGGAATTGATGGCGACGCGCATGCCGGACCCTGGCACCGACAGGTGAGCCTGCTGGCAGCGGGTGATGTTGCCATCATGCGGGACAAGGGACTGCCGGATCTGAAAGCCGGTGACTTTGCCGAGAATCTGGTTTTGCAGGGCGTTAATCTGAATGCCCTCGGACTCGGCAGCCGCCTGCGGATGGGGGCGACCGCAGAGCTGATCATCACACAGATCGGGAAGGCCTGCCATAGCCGCTGCGCGATTTATGAGCAGACCGGGGATTGCATCATGCCGCGCCAGGGTCTCTTCGCCCGCGTGACCCGGGGAGGAACGGTTCGCGCCGGCGATGCGGTAACCGTTCTCGAAACCGTTTCGCGCGACATATTTCAGTGCGTGGTGCTGACGGCCAGCGACCGCTGCGCACGCGGTGAAACAGAAGATACTGCCGGTCCCGCTGTGGTTGCACGTCTGCAAAATG
Source organism: uncultured Verrucomicrobiota bacterium (assembly GCA_964464115.1). Taxonomy (GTDB): domain Bacteria; phylum Verrucomicrobiota; class Kiritimatiellia; order CAYTQP01; family CAYXEW01; genus CAYXEW01. The sequence continues at coordinate 10,493 of CAYXEW010000079.1, read as the reverse complement.
AAATAGCGGCGCATGTATATGATACCAAAATTCTGTCGGATGAGCGCGATGGCATTGCCGATCAGTTGCGCCATTACAGTGACGGTCATTCGATCGACCTGATTGTCGTGGTCGGCGGCACCGGCTTCACGCCGCGCGATGTCACCCCAGAGGCGGCGCGCGATGTCATCGAGCGGCTGACCCCCGGCCTTGATGAGGCCATGCGCCGGGCCTCCGCCGAGAAAACCCCCAACGCCATGCTCTCGCGCGCAGTTTCAGGCATCCGGCGCAGCACCCTGATTCTTACCCTGCCGGGATCCCGGAGCGGGGCCATTGAGAACCTCGAAGCCGTGCTGCCGGCCCTTGAACACGGACTGCTCAAACTGCGCGGCGATCCCGCAGACTGCGGGCGAACGGCATGAAAACACCGTGATGAATATACCTTGTCCAGCCTTCGGAATTTGCGGGTACAGTAATGCCGGCAAGACCACGGTAATCCTGGAACTGGTGCGACAGCTTCACGCGCGGGGCCTGACCGTGGGCGTCATCAAGCACGACACCCATGGCATTCAGATGGACCGGGAGGGAAAAGACTCTGACCGCATCTTTAAAGCGGGGGCTGATGTGCTGATCGGTGATCCAACCCAGTTGTGCCTGCGCACCCATCGCCGAGCCGAGACGTCACTGCATGAGATTATCAACCGGATGGCGCCCTGTTACGATCTGATTCTGGTCGAGGGACATAAGACCACGAACCTGCCGAACAAGGTCTGGCTGAGCGGTGAAGACAACGATGACCCACCGGCTGAAGCAATGGGCATAAGCCGCATTCTCAGGCGCCGTGAGGACCGCCCGCGTATCCTGCTGGAAATGATCGGGGAATGGCTTCCGGCTATATGGCAGGCGGCGCCCGTCTATGCCGGCATCCTCTTCGGTGGAAAAAGTACACGCATGGGCCGCCCGAAGCACCTGCTGGAGATCGACGGTCAAACCTGGCTGGAACATGCGGTGAGCTGCGTTCGTGAATCGGTCGGGAAAGTGGTTCTGCTGGGAGCCGGCGCCTTACCCGACGCATTGACCCATCTGCCGATCTTGCCCGATATCGACGACAGGCAGGGCCCGCTGGGCGGAATGCTGGCCGCCATGCGGTGGGCGCCGTTTGCCTCCTGGATTTTTTTGCCATGCGACACCCCGCAGTTGTCCCCGACGGCTATCCATTGGCTGCTCCAACACCGTCGACCCGGAACCTGGGCCGTACTGCCCCTGCGCAACGGCAAGCCGGAGCCGCTGCCGGCCCTGTATGAACGGCAGTCTGCCGCAAGCCTCGAACGGGTGAATGCGCCCTGTGAACTAGCCGGGCAGCCCGGTGTGGCCATGCCCCGCTTGCCGCCCGATCTCCAATCCGCCTGGATGAATGTAAACACCCCGGATGCACTTTTGCCAAACAGAATCAACCAACAGGAAAATGAAAAATGAACGATAAGCCGGTCTCAAAAATTAAAATCTGGTGGGTGGCTGTGCGGCCATTCGCGTATACGGCCTCCGTGCTGCCCGTGGTGCTGGGAGCCGTGCTGGCCTGGCACAGCGGAGCGCCTTTCCTATGGGGGCGCTTTGCCTTAACACTGGCGGGTATGCTGTGTTTTCACACCGCCGCGAATCTGCTCAACGATTGTTTTGACTTCCGGCGTGGACTGGACGTGCAGGCACATCCAGCAAGTGGGGCGTTGGTTCGAGGCTGGCTGACATCCGGACAACTGCAACGTGCGGCATGGCTTTGTATCCTGCTGGGTTCCGTGCTGGGGCTGATACTGGTATGGCTGGTCGGCTGGATGGTTCTTTGGTTGGGGTTGGCGGGCACGATCATCGTGCTGGGCTATACGCGTTTGAACTGGTGTTTCAAATATAACGGCCTCGGCGATGCGGCGATACTGGCGGCATTCGGGCTGCTCCCGGTGCTGGGCGCATACTGGGTGCAGGCCGGGCGACTGGAATGGCAGCCTCTTTTATGGACCTTTCCGCTGGTGACGCATACGATCGGCATTCTGCATGCCAACAATTGGCGTGACATTGCCAGCGATGCGACCCGGGACTGCCGCACACTGGCTGTGCAACTCGGGGACAGGGCGTCGCGCATCTATTACCGCGTCCTGACCTTGGGGCCCTTCGGTCTAGTGCTCGCCTATATCGTTGTGGGGCGTGTGGGTGTGCTGCCGATGGACGCCCCTCTGACCACGCTGCTGGTGATGCTGGCCCTGCCGATCGCGCTGAAGCTGACCCTGACCGATTGGCGGAAGCAACCGGAAGCGTTTGCCATGCTTGATGCGCGCAGTGCTCAGTTGCAGATGATCTTCGGCACACTCCTGATCCTGGCCTTTGTCGCGGACAGGCTGTTCTGAAATCCATATTCCGGTTTGAGTAGGCCATCCGTCATCTTTCTGCCCCTTTTCTCCGCCCTTTATCTTTCTTAGATGGGTGTCTCACTTACACTGGTAACGGTGCCGCTGTAGTGACTACCGCAATCCCTTGGCAATCCCGACACGCACGCGGTCGGGACGACCGTTTGCCACATCCGTCCGGTCATTGCTCCGAAGTTTCGGAGCCCGTCTCCTTTCAGTCGGCTCAACGCGCCTTCGGTGAATCAAAGAAAGTATTTCATTCTCAGTACGACAGATAAATCCTCACTTGACAACCGGCACATATAATTCTATGTTTCGCATTATAACGAAATATAAAAAAGGCTTTTTGAATGAGCTCAGATAAAAAGATCATGCGAACCGCACTGAAAGTGACCAAAGCACTTTCCGACGAGCAACGGGTGCGCATTGTGATGATGTTGCGCGGCGGGGAGCTGTGCGTGTGCCAGATTGTCGAAGTGCTTGGGCTGGCCCCCTCGACGGTCTCCAAACACCTCTCGATCCTCCATGATGCGGATCTGGTGCAGGTGCGCAAGGATGGACGCTGGGCCTATTACCGGTTGCCTTCATCCCAGCCACACCCCGTGATCGACTGGTTGAAGTCGGCTCTGCGCGACGATGCAGCCATTGGACAAGATACAAAAAAGATCAAAAGGGTAACAACATCCACGCCGGAATCGCTTTGTCAGAGCCAGCGAGCATTAAAACAGGAAAAGCACTGAAACAGAAATGACAGAGCTATGAAGAAAATGAAGATCTTATATTTATGTACGGGCAACTCCTGCCGCAGCCAGATGGCCGAAGGCTGGACTCGTCATCTCAAAGGGGATGTGATGGAGGCCTTTTCGGCGGGCATTGAAACCCACGGACTCAACCCCCATGCCGTGAAGGTGATGGCTGAGGCCGGTGTGGATATCACCTCCCAAAAATCACAGCACATTGATGAATTCAAGGATGAAAAGATTGATGTCGTCATCACGGTCTGCGCCCACGCACACGAAACCTGCCCCTTCTTCCCCGGCCACGCCAAAGTGATCCACGTCGGGTTCAATGATCCGCCGAAGATGGCAAAAGAACTTGCAGAGCAAGGGGCCTCAGAAGAAGAACAGCTCGCATGTTATCGAAGCGTCCGCGACGAGATCAAAGCCTTTGTCGAAACCCTGCCCGGCTATTTGCTGAAACAAAAATAAAGAGCGCCCTACAGATGAGGGAAAGAATGAAAGAGAACCCACGGATGGCAAAGCCGTCCCACGGATGATGAGAAGAATGAAAGAGGACCCACGGATGGCAAAGCCGTCCCACGGATGAGGGAAAGAAATGAAGCAATACAATGTTTATGCAGTGCCTGAATATGCCATGGGAAATCGCCTTACATTTCAGAATGCTCTCTGCCGAGACAAAACACTGCTCCTAATCTCTTCATCCGTGGGACTCTCTCATCCGTGGGAAACAATTTGATAAATGCGTCGGAACCAATGAAAAACAAATATAGAGAATAATGCATGAGCAAAAGAACCCGCAGATGGAAACGAGAAAATGGAGCAATAAAATGATGAAGGAAATCAAAGTATATGATCCGCCGATGTGCTGTTCGAGTGGGGTGTGTGGTGCCAGCGTGAACCCTGAGCTGGTTCGTTTTTCAAACGACCTGAAAGAGCTGGAACGGCAAGGAGTTAGTGTTCAACGCTTCAATTTATCATCCGATCCGGCGGCGTTTGTGGCGGAGCCTCTAGTGAAGGAAACGTTGGCGCAGGAAGGAAACGACTGCTTGCCGCTGATTTTGGCCGACGGAAAAATCATCGCTAAAGGCGGTTATCCGTTGCGTGAAGAAATGATGAAGCTGGCCGGGATTGAAAGTACGCAAGATGCAACCAAAGAGGATGTCGGCACCGAAGCGGGTTCCGACTGCGGGCCGGAGTGCTCCTGCAACTGCGCGCCCTCTGGGAAAAAAGTTAAAACGATCGTCAGCTCCGTTGTTTTAATTGCCGTACTGAGCATCCTCGGCGTTAAGTTTACAAACGCAAAAACCGAGGAAAAACTACAGCCAGAAGAAACCGGCTCGGCTCCTTTTGCCACCGGAATACCTGCGGCAGAAACGCCTGTTGCTGCCCCGGAAAAACCCGTTTCCATTCTGGAAAAACTTCAAACTCTATCCGATCTGAATTCTGTTGCACTCAGTCAGGATGCTGTTCTTGTCTTGATTCCAAAGGCTGGAACCACCGATCCGGCTACAGAAACCGCCATGCAAAACGCGCAGACGACATTAAAACGGAGCTCTCTCTCGCTGGGTCTCTATACGCTGGCTGATAGCTCGCCGGACTATCCGATGATCTCTGAGCAAGCCAATCCGCCCGCCATCCTTGTCGCGGCAAAAGGCCGGGGAATGTTGTTTATCCGGGCGGAGGGTGTCACTGAATCCAAAATTCTGCAGGCGTTCATGGCCGCTTCCAGTTCCGGCGGGTGCGGCACCGGCGGCGGGTGCGGGCCGGTAGGCTGTAACTAACTGCGGAGAGATGGAATCATGCTTGAATCGATTATCAACGCTCTCCAAAACGTGGCAGATCATCCGCTCGGATTGCTGTTCGCCCTGCTTCTGGGGCTGGCCAGCGCAGCGACCAGTGCCTGCTGCACCCTGCCCGCAATGGGCGTACTGATCGGCTATTCCGGCGCACAGGAAAGCAGCAATCGAAAAGCGGCATGGCAGACGGCTCTGTTTTTCACGTTGGGCACAATTCTCTCACTGATGATCATCGGCGGAATCGCCGGGTTTGTTGGGCAGACCGCACAGGCCACTTTGGGAAAATACTGGAAACTGTTTGCCGGAATTCTAGCCATTGTTCTGGGACTGGCTTCGCTCAATCTGCTCCCCTTTAAACTGTCGTTTGGTAACTTCGGCGGAGTTCGGGAACGAGCCGGCCGCTCTGGTATTCTGATCGCCGGGCTGGCACTCGGCGGCATCGTAGCCGCCTGCTCACTGCCCTGCAATCCGGGCATTTTTATCGTTATCGGTGCATCCATTCTCCAGGGAAAAATTCTCTGGGCAAGCATGATGCTAACCATGTTTGCCGTCGGGTTCAGCCTGCCAATGGGGGCCATTCTTCTTGGAATTTCACTCAGCAAAGTTTCACTGGCGGCCAAAGGATTCGATGCGGCCGTCCGCTGGATTGGCGGAACGCTCCTACTGCTGGCGGGATTCTATTTTTTACTGACATTTTAAATAAGAAGAGAGACACGCAATGAAAAATTTTATTGACCAAGCACCGAGATTTTTATTTTTCACCGGCAAAGGCGGCGTGGGAAAAACCTCCATGGCCTGCACGGCGGCGGTCGGGCTGGCGGATCAAGGCAAGCGGGTTCTTTTAATCAGCACCGATCCGGCCTCTAATCTCGATGAAGTGCTCGGCTCCCCGCTCGATTCCAAGCCGGTTGCCGTAGCCGGAGTGCTCGGATTATCCGCGATGAACATTAATCCGATTCAGGCGGCGGCTGAATACCGAGAGCGCATGGTCGGCCCCTATCGCGGCGTTCTGCCCGATGCCGCGATTCAGCAGATGGAGGAACAGCTTTCCGGGGCCTGCACCGTGGAGATCGCTGGTTTTAACGAATTTTCCAAATTCGTCGGCGATGAGACAGCCAGCACGGACTACGACCATATCGTGCTTGATACGGCGCCGACTGGCCATACCTTGCGCTTACTCAATCTGCCATCGGCCTGGACCAACTTTATTGCCGACAACAAAACCGGTAGCTCCTGCCTCGGTCCGCTGGCCGGACTGGGTGAACAGCAAAAACTGTTTGCCAAGGTGATCGAATCGCTCAAAAACCCGCAGCAAACCAAGCTGACGCTGGTTGCCCGCGCCGATGCGATGAGCCTGAAAGAAGCCGCCCGCGCCGCCGTCGAACTCGGCTCTCAGGGCATGAGCAACCAATGCCTGATTGTCAATGGACTCTTCTTCCGCGAATCAGACGACGCAGTGGCGCAAGCATTCGCCAAACAGACCCGCGCCATGCTCGAACAGATTCCTGAATCGCTCAAGGCGTTGCCGCTCTGCCGGGTCGGCTTCCGCGCTGCCGGCATCATGGGGCTCGATGCGCTGCGTTCGGTGAGCCGCGCTGAGCCTGAATCCGTGCCCGAAGAAAAGATTTCAATGGAACCGCTTTCCTTCCCGGAAACGGAATCATGGAGCCGCTTTCTCGACGAGCTGGCCCGTCCGCAAAAAGGCGTCATTCTGACAATGGGCAAAGGCGGTGTGGGAAAAACCACGATGGCCGCCCTGATCGCCTCCGAGCTGGCGGAGCGCGGACATTCGGTTCTGCTCTCCACGACGGATCCGGCGGCGCATGTGGCCGAGGCGTTGAGCGATGCACACAAAAATATCGAGATCGCCCGCATTGATCCGAAAGCCGAAACCGCCCGCTATGTGGAAAGTGTTCTGGCGAAAAACCGGGGCGTTCTTTCCGATGAAGATATGGCTCTTTTAGAAGAGGAAATGCGCTCACCCTGCATCGAAGAAATCGCCGTGTTTCAGGCGTTTTCCGAAACGGTCGCACGCGGCACGGAGCAGTTTATCGTGCTGGACACCGCGCCAACCGGTCACACTTTATTGCTGCTGGATTCCTCGCAGGCCTACCACAAGGAGGTTTCTCGCTCGTCAGACGATCTACCCGAGGCGGTCAAACAATTGCTGCCGCGCATCCGCGACCCGCAGTTCACCCGCATGCTGATCGTCACCCTGCCGGAAGCCACGCCGGTGCACGAAGCCGCCGCATTGCAGCACGATCTGCAACGCGCAGGCATCACACCCTACGGCTGGATCATTAACCGCAGCTTTGCGGCTACGGGAACAACCGATCCGGTTTTGGCAGCCAAGGGTCGCCACGAGCAAACCTATATCAGCGAAGTCTGCGAACGATATTCCGTCCGCACCGTCCTGTCGCCATGGATCGGTGAAGAACTCAACCGAATTCAAACCCTGAAAAAACTGGCTTTATGAAAAGGAAGAAACCCCACGGATAAGAAGTCCCACGGATGATGAGAAGAATGAAAGAGAACCCACGGATGGCAAAGCCGTCCCACGGATGAGGGAAAGAAATGAAATGAAGCAATACAATATTTATGGAATGCCTGAATGTGCCATGAGGAATCGACTTAAATTTTGGAATGCTTTCTGCCGAGACAAAACACTGCTCCTAATCTCTTCATCCGTGGGACTCTTCATCCGTGGGAAATATTCGATGAATGCGTCGGAACCAATAAAAAACAAATGTAGAGAATAATGCATGAGCAAAAGAACCCACGGATGGCAAAGCTGTCCCACGGATGAGATGGAGAAATAAAGAAACCCACGGATAAAAATGTCCCACGGATGAGGGAAAGAAATATAGGAACTCACCGATGGAGGAGAGAAGCAAATGATTTATGAAGATCAAACAGCATTGCTGCGGAGAGGATTATTCGAGGTTCAGAATGAAGTCGGACTGGGTCGGCATGAAGAGGTTTATCACAAGGCGTTGACTTTATGGTTTCAAAATGAAGGTATCCCGTTCGAAAGCAAACAGCCTCATCCGCTTCTGTTCGATGGCGAAACAGCTCACACGTTATATCCTGACTTTGTCGTTTGGAATAAAATCACCCTTGAGCTGAAGGCCGTACCGCATCGCCTGCAAGATTCGGAGCACGTTCAAATCTTTAATTACCTCAAAAGGCGGTGTGACAAACTTGGGCTGCTGGTCAACATGGGACTGGACAGAGTCCATGTCGAAAGAATTGTGTACGACCCTCCCGACCACGACTGCAAAGAGAATTGGCACCAGTGGAACGATCAAATCACCGGAACGGATCGAAAGTTTGGCCTACAAGTCAGGGATATTCTTCACACCATATATCAATCACACCAAACGGGTTATGGAACGGAAGTGTTGGAAAAACTAATCTTGTTCGGTTTGAATAAACAGGGGTTGCACTTCACATCATCCCCGAAAGGAACCTCGGTGTTTCAAGGCCGGATTTTGGGCGAAACCCCTTTTGACTGTATTTTAATCGAAAATCAATTGCTCCTTGTTTATACGGGTCTCTTTGATACGAACCAGTTCAACATCAGTCGCGGATTGTCCTTTATGGAGGCACTGGATATCCCGTGGGGCATTGCGGTGAATTTCGGAAAACGTTCCGCAGAGATGGCCGGTCTTTCTCTGCATTCTTCATCCGTGGGACGGCCTTGCTATCCGTGGGAAAAAATTGATGAATGCGTCGAAACAAATGAAAAACCAACGTAGAGAATAATGCATGAGCAAAAGAACCCACGGATGAAAATGTCCCACGGATGAGGGAAAAAAATGAAGCAAGACAATGTTTATGCAATGCCTGAATGTGCCATGGGGAATCGCCTTGAATTTTCGAATGCCCTCTGCCAAGACAAAAAACTGTTTCTAATATCTTCATCCGTGGGACGGCCTTGCTATCCGTGGGAAAAAAGTAAAGGAGTAATAAAATGAACGAAAAATAAAAACTGCAAATTGGATTCTTTGACCGCTACTTAACCGTCTGGGTGGCGCTGTGTATGGTGGCCGGCGTACTAATCGGAAAATTCCTTCCGGGCATTCCGGCGGCTCTGGGGAAACTTGAATACGCGAATGTCTCCATTCCCATTGCTGTGCTGATCTGGCTAATGATCTGGCCGATGATGATGAAGGTGGATTTCGCCAGTGTAAAACATGTCGGAAAAAACCCGAAGGGACTCTATGTCACATGGGTCGTGAATTGGCTGATCAAACCGTTCACCATGTTCGCGATTGCTTCGTTCTTTTTCTACGTAGTCTTCAAATCGCTGATTCCAGCGGATCTGGCCAAAGACTATCTGGCCGGAGCCATTCTGCTGGGGGCCGCCCCCTGCACGGCCATGGTGTTTGTGTGGAGTCATCTGACGAAAGGCAGCCCGGCCTATACCGTGGTGCAGGTAGCCACCAACGACCTGATTATCCTTGTGGCCTTCGTCCCGATCGTTGCGTTGCTGCTGGGCGTAAGCGGCATTCAAATCCCGTGGGACACCCTGTTTCTCTCTGTGGTGCTCTTTGTCGTAATCCCGCTCGCGGGCGGCATTGCAACGCGCGTTCATGTGATCAAAACGAAGGGGCTGGACTACCTGAACAACACCTTCCTGCCGAAATTCAGCCGCATGACCATCGGCGGACTGCTGCTGACCCTCGTGCTCATTTTCTCCTTTCAGGGCGAAGTCATTCTCAACAACCCGCTGCACATTATATTGATTGCCGTTCCGCTGATTCTCCAAACCTACCTGATTTTTTTCATCGCCTATTTTGCATCGAAAAAAATAAACCTACCTCACTGTGTTGCGGCGCCGGGCGGAATGATCGGCGCGTCCAACTTCTTCGAACTTTCGGTGGCGGTGGCGATTTCGCTCTTCGGTGCTTCGTCACCGGTGGTGCTGGCCACGATCGTCGGCGTACTGGTTGAAGTTCCCGTCATGCTGAGCCTCGTCAAGTTTGCTAACCGCACAACAAGTTGGTTCCCGGCAGAAATAAAATGAAAACGCGGCCACTCCGCTAACAAAGCAAAATAAAAACAGAATGTCATCAAAAGGTGTCAGCTTGTAAATCTGTGTATTGATTTTGCTTGATTCCGAAGGGCTCGGATTTGGGAGGGTCCGTGGCCTCACGGACCGTGTATTAGGAAGGCGAGACCGCCGTCCCGCCCTTGGATAAGGTCTTAAACCGTTCCATACGCGATCGCATGACCCCGCTGATGGCTGGCAATCGTTTACTCCAACAGTATCCTAAGCTCAATCCCTCATGAGGTAACATGACACCAGCCATCCGCCACGTCTACATTATACACAGCACACGTCAAACGCTTTATGTTATTTGTGAAGACGTGACCCCGCTCGCCTCGGATGAGAAAAAAAAGGATGAAAAAGTTCCCACGGATGGAGAAGTCCCACGGATGAGGGAAAGAAATGAAGCAATACAATATTTATGGAAGGCTCTCTGCCGAGACAAAAAACTGTTTCTAATCTCTTCATCCGTGGGACGGCCTTGCTATCCGTGGGAAAAAAGTAAAGGAGTAATAAAATGAACGAAAAA
>CAYXEW010000078.1:0-12005 GCA_964464115.1 uncultured Verrucomicrobiota bacterium | reverse complement strand
TATATAGAAATCAACTGACGCGGAGAATACCCGACAGGGAATAGACCCTTATTTAAAGACCCTTACATATCTCAATCATCAATAATCAGGATGGATAACCTTACGCCTGCGGTTCACCCTGAGCCCTGATGTCGAGTAATTGCATCTGCAGGGTTTCCCTATTCATATAACTGTTTTTGGTCAGTCGGAAGGCTGCGTCAATCGGACCGTCAGGAATTTCTGCATCTGCCATTCCAAACCCGATGGCATCGATAGAGCCACTGCCCACGCTCAGTATCATTTTGAGATGCCCCTGCCCTACTATAGACTTTTTCATCACTCTGCATCCATGCATAGCCCATATCGGCTCGCGGTTACCTTCCCCAAATGGACTGAGCTTCATCATCTGCTCATAAAACAGCTCATCGAGATGTGCACTGTTCAACCAGGCATCAATTTCCACCGGCGGCACGAGATCGGCAGGACAGAGCGATGCCTCGATGTGTTCATTGAAACGCACTCGGAAAGCCTCTATTTTGTCCGCCTCAATTTCAAGGCCGGCCGCCATTTTGTGCCCGCCAAACTTTATCAGCAGATCAGAGCATGCAGTCAGGCCGTCGATCAGACTGTACCCCTTGATACTTCTGCAGGAACCTTTACCGCGCCCGTCTTGATTCAGCGCGATCACCACCGCCGGGCGGTATTGTTTTTTCTGTAAACGGGATGCCACAATACCGATGACGCCCGGATGCCAACCTTCTGCGGCAACCACGATGCCAAAAGGGTACGTATCACTTACATTCTGTACCTGAATTTCAGCCTCTTTCACGGTCCGTTTTTCAACGTCCTGCCGTTCTTTATTCAGGACATTCAATTCCTCTGCCAATGAGCGAGCTTCCTCGTCACTGTCCGTCAATAACAAGTCAAGAGCCTTAGCGGGCCGGTCGAGCCGACCGGCTGCATTGATGCGTGGAGCCAGCTGAAACCCGACGTGATAAGGCTTCACTTCATGCTTAACACCGGCGACGGCCATTAATGCTATGAGACCTTTTCGCCTACTCTCTGAACATGCCTGAAGACCGTATTTAACCAGCAGGCGGTTATCGCCGAGCAACGGCACTACATCCGCCACCGTCCCCATAGCGGCTAAATCCAGTATCCGCTTCAAGTCGATTGATAAAGCGGTCTTTTTGCCCCGTTGACGGCCCTCTTTGAGTAATGCATGACACAGCTTGAAGGCCACACCGACGCCCGCAAGATACTCGTAATTGGGCACATCGCTTACTTTCGGATTCACCAGTGCATCGGCATCGGCGATACCCTCCTCCGATACTTCGTGATGATCGGTCACAATGACACGAACGCCTTTTCCGATTGCGTATGCTGTCGCATCCACCGAACCCGTACCGCAGTCGACCGTAATCAGTAAATCGAGCGGACCATCGTCCATACATTGTTTTACGGTATCCACAGTAAGGCCATAGCCATCATCAATACGGTGCGGTAAGAAAGTGCGAACATGGGCATGGAGCGAACGGAGGACCTCGTAAACCAGGGCCGTACTGCAGATGCCGTCCATATCGTAATCGCCGTGTATACAGATATGCTGATCCTGCTCAATGGCCTCCCATAGCAGGTCTACGGCTTCCGCCATATCGGGAAGAAAAAAGGGATCTCCCAGCTCGCTCAGGCGCGGATTGAGGAATGCATTAGCGAGGGCCGCATCATGAAAACCTCTTGTACACAGCGCGCGCGCGAGTGGTTCCGGCATCCCTGTTGCAACGGCGACAGACCGCACCTGCTCTTCTTCAGCAGGCTTGTCTATCCATCGCTTTTTCATAAGATTGCACGTCACCCTCTGCCTCATGCCGACAGAAACAGAGGGGAATCTGTGATGATCCACCCGCATATTTTATCTGTCAAGCGCATGAGCAGCAGGGACTCATCTACGCCTTCTGCTCTTTTGCCGGACGCTCTTTGTGGAACAGCAATACGACGGGGGTCGCCACAAAGATCGAGGAATATGTGCCGACGAGAATACCGATAAACAGAGCAAAGGCAAAATCGTTGATGGCGCCTCCGCCAAAGATTAACAGCATCACGACACTCAACAGCGTCGTCACCGATGTCAGCAATGTGCGGCTGAGCGTTTGATTAATGCTCGTATTACATATTTCCTTGTAGGGCTTTCCCTTCATCAGTTTTAAATCCTCACGAATGCGGTCAAAAACCACAATCGTATCGTTAACGGAATAACCGACGATGGTCAGCAGGGCCGCAATGATCGGCAGGCTGAGCTGTCGCCCGAACAGGCAGAATACCCCTATTGTAATCAGCACGTCATGCAGCAGTGCGGCAATAGCTCCGGCAGCAAAAGCAAATTCGAAGCGTATTGTTATATAGATCACGATACCGATCATCGCAAACAGAATAGCCATAAGGCCTTTTCTCTTCAGTTCCTTGCCGACTTGAGGGCCGACAGTTTCCGTCTGAATATCCCGATAGCCCTGATCTGCAAACGATGTCAATATGACCTCTTTTGTCTTATCTCCATCACCAAAGCCTACCTTGATATTGAGGTATTGCTTGGTCATGGTGGGATCGACAGCATCCCGCACAGACTGGTACTGGATAAAAGACTCGGCAATACCGCTGTCTGTCAGCACTTCACGTACACTTGCCACATCGACTTGTTCTTCAAAGTTGAAAGTCAGGGATGTGCCGCCCGTGAAATCCACGCCGAAGTTGTCTTCGCCTTTCTGAAAAAACATAGACCATGATCCGATGATAAGCACGACAGAGAGTATCGCCGCCAGCAGGCGCTTACCGACAAAATTGAAATTTACATCCCCCACCAGACGCAACATCTTAATCTTCTCAATACTGGTCTTGTTTTCTATCAGATGAAATAACATGCGTGTCACAACGAGTACGGTATACATACTTACGATAATACCTGCACTTAGCGTCACAGCGAATCCGCGGATCGGTCCTGAACCTTTCCAGAAAAGTATCAAGGCTGTAATAAGGGTTGTGATATTGGCATCCAAAATGGTGCTGAACGCCTTGTCATAACCGGCGTCGACTGCCGCACCCAGTTTTTTGCCGGCACGGAACTCCTCCCGTATACGCTCGAAAATAAGCACATTGGCATCCACTGCCATACCGATAGTCAAAACGATACCCGCAATGCCGGGTAGTGTAAGGGTCGGCAGCTCGATAGCGCCCCCTGTTTGAGACCCCGTAAATAAGCCGAGAAATCCGGATGCCACTATCATACCCAACGGCAGCAGTAGCATATCGAGCAGGAGTGCCAGGTTGGCCACGACCCCTGCCAGCATGTAATAGAGCATCATAAATACCAGCACCGCGATGCCGCCATAAATGGCCGCACGGGCACCGCTGTTGATTGAGTCTTTGCCCAGCGAAGGGTCGACTCCGCGTTCCTCAACAATTTCGACAGGGGTCGGCAGCGAACCAGCCTCGAGAACAACGGCGAGATCCCGTGCCTCCTGCTGTGTGAATCCGCCCTCAATGACAGCCTGCCCGCCGTAAATAGCCTGTCGAATAAACGGTGCTGAAAACAATTTTCCATCGAGCACAATGGCCAGGTAGCGCTGCTTATCCTGTTCCGGATTCTTGGGTCCACCCGGCGAGTAGTCCCGGGTTGTCACGGCAAACTTCTTAGACCCTTTGGCATCAAAGCGCATATTAACAATAGGTTGCCCCAACTGCTGATAATCGACAAAGGCTTTGGTGATGTATTCACCGGAAAGTTCGGGACGTCGGTTTACGTAATACGGCTCATATACCGTCTGGTTATTGACCTGGCGCTCCATGAACATAAACTCGTAGCCTGGCGGTGTATGGAAGCGGGCCAGCACCTCGGAAGCTTTTTCGTTCAGATCCGTTTTCGGCAGTGCTTCCGTATCTTTTTTATAGTAACTTCTGGTGACAGAACCGCCGTCAGTGGTAGGCAGTGACATCGTTACGATCTTGTATCCCTGGGGGGCCAATTCTTCCTGGAACAGCCCGTTCACCAGTTCTTCATTTTTCTCGTGGACCATCCGAAAGGCAAGGTAAGCTTGGCGCTTCAGGGCTTCCACAGCGCGATCTCTCTGTTCTGCCTTGAGACCCGGGATCTGTACGACAATTCGTTCGCTCTTCGGCTCCGGAAAAATAATCGGCTCCGAGACGCCCATACTGTCGACACGGGTACGGATAATTTCAAGAGCGCGATCAATGACATTCTTGCGGGCGTCTTTATCCAGCTCCGACGTATCCACTTGGAGTACAAAACTGGTTCCACCCCGCAAATCCAGCCCGAGCTTTACTTTGTCTTGAATCGGCACGACCAGTGCCAGCGAACCGGCCACAGCCAAGACCAGAAACAACCATTTCCAAACGGCATTCTTATCCATGAATCTATCCTCAATACGTTATTTGTTCTCAGCTATGGGCTCAATTTCATCATCCTGCCCGATGACCTGACTTACCGCTGAGCGACTGACTTCCACTTTGGTTTTCTCTGCAATGCGAATTGTGAAGGTCTTTTCTTTGACATTAGTAATGGTTCCAATGATACCACCGCTGAACACCACTTTATCCCCGCTCTTGACGTTGCTGATCATATTGCGGCGTTCTTTCTCACGTTTCTGCTGCGGACGAATCATCAGAAAGTAAAAGACTCCGATCATCAGAACCAGCCACCCGAACATGAAAACTGGTGACTGCTGTGTCTGTCCACCCTCGGCCGGCGAAGCGGCCATTGCGATTGTATAGTATGCTTGAATCATCTCTTTTTCCTTTCAGTTTATTGTTTCTATCTAAATCCGGCAGCTGCTCAACACGCCTTCCATGTTGCCAACGAACCTCTCAACACTGCACTTTTTTCAAGTGATCTTCTGATATCGGCTTATAGGTACGGCAGAATTTATCTGCAAAATCACCGTAGGTGCCGTTCTGTATGGACAACCTCATGTCCTCAATCAAGTGACGATACATATACAAATTATGAACCGTTAGCAACCTTACTCCTAAAATTTCATCAACATTCAGCAGATGGCGAATGTAGGCGCGGGTGAAATGGCTGCACGTATAGCACTCACATCCCTCTTCTACCGGGCGATCATCCTGGCGATATACACTCGATTTTACGGGATAGCGCCCTTTCCGGGTAAAGGCTGTCCCGTTCCGTGCAAATCTCGTCGGCATCACGCAATCAAACATATCCACGCCGCGGGCTACGGCCTGCACAATTTGCGGCAGGTACCCGACTCCCATCAAATAACGGGGCTTCTCTTGCGGTAGGTGTCCGATCGTGTCTTCCACACCGCGGGTGATCAGATCGTCCGACTCTCCGACACTGACACCGCCAATCGCGTAACCGTCGAAATCCATAGCCCGGAGTTCCTGTGCACAGCGTTTCCGTTCTTCTGCAATTGTGCTGCCCTGAACAATACCAAAATAGAGCTGCCCTTCGGCCCGCGGCTGTTCTGCACATATGGCCGCCCAGCCCAATGTACGGTTGACAGCCTCTTTCACGTAGGCAGCATCAGAAGGATAATGCGGACACTCATCAAAGACCATAGCAATATCGGAACCCAGCAGGCGCTGAATCCGCATGGCTTCTCGCGGGCCAAGGAAGCGCTCACTGCCGTCTGTAGGTGACTGAAAGTGGACGCCCGCCTCTGTGATTCGGTTCAGCTTTGCCAGACTGAACACCTGATAGCCCCCGCTGTCCGTTAAAATGGCTTTATCCCAGCACATGAAGCGGTGCAAACCACCGTGTTCGGCGATCAATGTCGCCCCGGGCCGATCATCCAGATGAAACGTGTTCCCCAGCAGTATATCATACCCGAGATCTGCTATCTCGTGGGGCGTCATAGTTTTTACCGTGGCCTTCGTTCCCACCGGCATGAAAGATGGAGTTTCAACGGGACCATGTGCGGTCTGCAGCACCCCGTAGCGGGCGGCGCTTTGCCCGTCTGATGCCACTATTTTAAATGTCCCGGGAGTTTTCATAAATCTTTAAAAGCATTGCAGTAAAACCGATTCACGGGGAGAGAAGCAAGAGTAAAGACAGTGGTTTGCGGCCTTCAGCATATTTCATTCACTCATTCTTGCACTTTGTCTCCGTTTAGGAAATAACTGGAAACGATTGATCAACTGTGGAGAACGCTCATCATGAAAAAGAAAATATACTTGTGTGGCCCCATTATGGACGAACATGCCGGCGAGGCCCGCGCATGGAGAACAAAGGCGACTGAAGGCCTGCAGGATCACTTTATCCTGCTCGACCCCATGCGACGCAATTTCAAAGACCGCGAAGTCGACAGTGCCAATGAGATCGTGGAGTTCGATTTGCAGGATATCCGGGATGCCGACTTTCTGCTTGTGAACTACAGTAAAAATTCCATCGGCACCTCTATGGAAGTATTTTTTGCCGCAAATGACCTGGGAAAATTCGTGGTGGCCTTTTCATCTTTCCCTTACAAAGATTGCAATCCGTGGATGGTCAAATACTGCACTAAAATTCTTCCATCTCTGGAAGATGCCATTCGCTACATTAAAGAGCACTTTGTGAATCAGAGCTTCTGAAGAACCATCAGATTTCAGGCTTTCACCCATGTGGACCGGCAATATTCGACGGCAGTTTTAATACCGTCAAGGCCTTGATCACTCCACTCTTCTATGCAGAGCCACTTATCCCAGCCGTGCTTTTTAAGACAGGTAAAGACATCCCTGATGGGTACGATACCGGTCCCCAGCAAAACGGGGCTCATTTCACCCTTGGTGGATATTTCGGCCACATGAATCGTTTCAACCTGATCGATCACCTGTTCGAGCACTTCCACCGTGCGATCTTCGCCAGCCACCAGGATATTGGCCGTGTCGAAGTTGATTCCGATTGAGGTATCCTTGATGCCTTCGGCAATTTTCAGGAAGATATCGGGCGGATTACTGAAATCCATGTAATCCCACCCACCCGGTTTAGAGTGGTCCTCGTAGACGAGCTTTACACCGAATTTTTGGCCGGCTTCTTCGACCCTTTTCAGTCCTTCCAACGCCCACTGTATGCCCTCATCCACGCCGGTTTCAGGGTGCGCCTGTCCCGCAGTCACCCGTAGAAATCTGGCCCCGAGCTGTGATGCAACGGCAATATCATTGCGCAAATATTCCACCTCACGTTCGCGCTGCAACGCATCCGGATGCGTGAAGTCGGGATAGGTCGTAATCATGGCAATTCCGATATCTGCGGACTCCAGGTCTTCGCGTAGCAAACGCAGATATTTCGGGGTGTGCGATTTGATGTTGACCATCATCAGATCCACCGCATCCAGGCCGATGCTTTTGCCGTAGTTGGCCCACTGCCGGATCGTGAATGCTCCGCTGTCCAATTCCTTAAAAAGTGAAACAGGTAAACAACTTAATTTCATGGTATGCTCTTTCTTGTTGTTACTATTTAGAAATAAAAGACTCTATACAAAATACAAAGCGTCAAAAAGCTATATTGGCCCCGCAGGTCTAGCCTGTATTATTCACGCGTTCAAAATGCTGTAGCTGCGAGGCGACAGAGGTGCTGCTGTAGTTACCTACCGCAAACCTCTGGCAACGACGTAGATGCGATATTCTAAACGCGCCCTCTTGGTGAAAAACGACATTCTCTCATGTGTTTGATTCTGTGATTGATTTCAAATTCGATTTTGATCGCACGTTATATTAATTATTGCTATTCAACATATTACATTGGTTATGGCGTTTTTTATGAAGTATGCAGGCGGTTCATAATTTGGTCCACTATGTCTTCCGGGGTTAATTCCACCCCATCGCTCAATTCGATACACATCGCTCCGGAAGGTTCTTCTAGAGTCGCAATTTGGCTGTTTAGCAGAGCGTTTGGCATAAAATGGCATGTGCGCGCCGCCAGCCGGCGGGCTATAATTTCCAGCGAACCTTTCAGCCAGATAAAACAGACCCCCTCGTGATCATCACCCCGGAGCCATGTGCGATAAATAGATTTCAGTGCCGAACAGGCCAGCACGGCCCCGCCCGATTGATTCCATATTCGTATATGTGAGGCCAGGTCTTCCAGCCAAGGACGGCGATCATCGTCCGTCAATGGCCGACCGAGTCGCATCTTACGAACATTAGCTGCTGGGTGAAAATCATCCCCGTCATAAAACGGAAGACCCCTCCGCGCTGCCAGTGCCGTCCCCACGGTCGACTTACCGCAACCGCTTACACCCATCACTATATAGACCATGTACTGTCACCCGCATAAAAAATGCTATTCATTTACAACATCGGGCCTTCGGTAAGATAGGCCCCCACCGGGTTCTTTCATAAACCGTTCCTTATGCAATCTGTGTCCATCACAGAGCCTTTTATGCCGAGTGCTTCCGAACCCATCTTACGGGAGGCCCGCGGCCTCGCGGGCCGGTTATGTGTGCGGACGCCGGAGCCGACATCCCTCCCTTTTGTGACGAACACAGAGCATTTAATTTCCTTCTATGGAATTCATACGCCTGTTCATTTATCCGGGCAAGGATGATTTTTCAGTTATAAAGAGTCTCTTGCGAAACAAACAGATCAGCCAACATTTTCGACCAGAGAAGCGCTCATAATACCAGCTCAACTGTTATTTTATTTGGCGTTCTCTGGGGCAGTCTCCATCAAGGCTCTAAGAATCGCATCATATGTCGGCTTACGGGCATGGTTACTATCAAACAACAGGGCTCTCTCACCCCCGCGCCAGCCTTCTTTCGGGGCATCAGCGATACCCCAAACACTGATAAGCGAAACACCTGCATCTCTGGCCGCTTTGATGAATCGATAATACACATCTACTTGAAGAGGCTCTACCTTTCCCCAATCCGCGGTCTCGGGTTTCTTTCCCTTGGGTAAACCAACATCCAGTTCTGTGACATAAAACTCCACTCCAGCTTTACGGAATCTCTCAACCTGAGATTTGAGCAGCTCAACATCATAATCATTATTGTAGTCAAGATGAGCCTGAATGCCGACCGCGTCGAGTGGACTTCCTGAGTGTTTGAGATGGAGAACCAGTTGATACATGGCATCCAGCTTTTTCGGGTTATTAAAGGTGGTGCCCTCCCTAAGTTCCAGCTTGCCTTCCGTGTGTGCGGCCGCAGTTTCAAGCGCTATGCGTATAAAACGAGGATGCTCCTTGTTAACCTGTTCCGCCCCTCTCAGTCCTGAAGCGTCGGGCTCCATTCCCATCCCCACCCACTTGTTGCCCCATTCGTTGTTCTCCCAATCTCCGAAATACTGGCCGTTACCAAGAAAGAGTTCATTGAATAGGTTCCACGCATCCACATTCTTTGTGGAAATAATCGATTTGACATACCTTTTGAGAATGATCTCAAGTTCGTCTGGAGAGTACTCGGTCATCTCCCACCACTTGGGATAATAGTAATTGGGGGCAAGAAGCACGTGGTGTAGCACATAAAGACCGTGTTTCTTCGCCCAGTCAGCTTGACTCGAAAGCGGTTCGGTAAAGAATGAATAATCGTCAATTGTTTGCGGTTTATTGACTGGCCAAAAGCCTCCCCATGCAGGGTAAACCGCTGGTTGGATACAATTGAAGTTCTCGATAATCAGTTTTCTGTTCAACGCCACATTAGGGCCTTTGACGATTCCGTTAATCCCGTCATATGATGTTGACACACCAACGTGATAGCCACCCGATAGCTGCTTTAAAGTCCGGGCATTTGAATCCTCAGGATTCGCACTCTCCGCCGAGTCGCTTGCAGAGGCGGTATAAATCCCAAGTCCCAATAGAACCGAGAGAATGATGCTACGTGTTAGAACCCGTTTCATGATAGCCTCCTTTTTGTGTCCATTACAGAGCCTTTTATACCGAGTGCTTCCAAACCCATCTTACGGGAGGGTCCGCGGCCTCGCGGGCCGGCTCTGTGTGCGGACGCCGGGGCCGGCATCCCGCCTTTTTTTTTTCGTCCGCATGATATCATCTCTCCGCATTCCACAATTCGACCATTGACCTCATACAGTGCTAAATACCGGAATCAGGGAGTGTTGAAAAGTAATGTTTACTCCGATTGTCTGTCGACGCCTTCAACGCAATGTACCGATGTGCTCGCCGAGCCTTTGTCGAATGTCGAGACCTGATTTCGTTCACCTTCAATTGATCCCTGTAAACTCTTAAGTTCATTTAAAATGTCAGGTAATGGCTTTTTTCTAGCTATATACTGTTGCTCCATTATTTGTGCAACTCCGCTATTATGTATTTCATTGATCACTTTCAGCTTATCAATTTTATCTGTGCAATTATATGAGTCAGAATGTAGAACCTTGCGATATATTAATATCCATTCTGCCTCAGCAGTGTATGTATTAAGCAGTTGGTCATCAATAAACGCCCTATAAAGAAAAAAAACGAATGAGCTATAAGCCACAGCTATGATAACCAGTATCAGACCAAATATAGAAAGTATTTTTTTCATAGCAAGAACACCTCAAATTAGAACTTAAAATCACAGTCAGATGCCCCACAGACTATACCCCTTCCGTCACAATCCAGTACACATAAATCTACCCAACCGTATGGCATGTCCTCATCTGTCATAGTGCTTATACACCATTTATGACATTGATCAAGACATGTACCACATACTGCAGCCACAACCTGCCCTCTTAACCAAAAAGGAACACATTTACACAACTTAGGTCCGAGTCCCGATGGATCACAAGAATACCCATCAGAGTCACCAGGGTCATTACCATCATCACCATTACTTGGAGCGGCATCATTTAAACCTTTTATGTCATATAAGCTGAGGGGATCATTTTGAACAAAAAGATACAAAGGCTTAAGTGATTGTTTATAAAGCTTCTTACGCTCTGATAATGATTTACCAGCGGAATATTGTTGTAGAAAAGCGTTTTCACCCAGCGGGTCGGGTGACAACCACCTACCCAGTTCGGGGCTGTAGTATCGGTAGCCAGATACTACCCTGCGATTGGGGCCCCTTAGCGGGTTTGAATATACGTAAAATGCGACGGCACCTGTATGACAAGACACGCCTTCTGAGGAAGACATTTCTATTCTTTTAGTCGCCACACTCTGCATGAAAAATAACCGCCTTATCGACGGCGAAAAACATATCGAAAAGGCGGCTAAAAGAAAAGGTTTTTTATGACCTGGGTCGATAGTCTGTAAGATCAAGACAGCGGTCATAAACTGTGCGATCGATCTTGATCCAGTCCGTTCCGTTAATTCCCCGCTTATTGTGTATGGTGGGACTGAATGGATAAGCGCTGGCGATCTTAACCCAGCGATCCTGAGACTGTGATATTGACTTCACCTCGTCGGCTACTTCTGAAAGATCCTGATCCTGACTGAAGGCAAGGGCTACATCGCAAAGATTCATACGAACCGCATGAACGATATCAAGAGCGATACGAATATCTATACCTTTCTCCTGGGCAACAAGGAAGGTGTGTGAACTTCCACTAGGTAATGAAACGGTTTGGTTTCGATAACGAAGGGCTCGACGAAAAACTTTAACTCCTCGTGTTCCCATTGCCGCAAGCTTGGCGTTCCAGAAGTGATTCCAGAAGGCATTGTCGCTTGCTTCAGGTACACCCGTATAAAATTGAATATTGCTGCACTGCCAACCCTGCTGATTGCAGATCGTACGCGCCAACTGACCTATATCATAATTAGGCCAGCGATAGCCAAAGGCCTCTTTGGCGCTGTGAAAAAGGTTTTGACCGTCTATAAAGACAACCGCTCGTTTTACAGCAGGTTCATCAGGCATAATGTTTCCTCATAAAAAAATAACCCCGCCCGAGGCCCGAGGGCTGATCAAGCGGGGAGCAGATAATCATCATTCTTAATATGAATTTACACATATACATTCCACTGTCAATGCTGTTTTTTACGTTCCCTCGGATGGGAAATAGGGTCAGCCTGTGATGTATGCAATATTAATTTTATGGAGGGCTTTGCTTAGGGTGTTGTATTGCTTCAACAGACCGCA
>CAYXEW010000077.1:0-12137 GCA_964464115.1 uncultured Verrucomicrobiota bacterium | reverse complement strand
TGGGTATGGGATGGATATAAATTCTTGATCAAGGAATTTATTCTCATCCATTTTTACAAAAGGCTAGCAGTAGATCACTACAGCGTCACCTTTCGGTGCATCGCATCTACGCTAAACTTATCGCGTGAATAATTCAGGTCAGTCCTGCTCTTTTATAATTTCACGCTCTACTTCGGCCAGTTTTTCGGCGTGTTTGTGATCCTGGATTTTATCTCGCAGCTTGCGTAATTGGCGTTCGGCTTTCTCTACCGCTTCATCGATGGAAACGTACATATCCTCCGACTCAGCCCTTGCATCGATATTGATATGGTTTTTGCCATGGACCACAATTTCCGCCAGATGGCGGTATTTTTCGATATCGAGAATCACATGAGCATTTTCCACTCTGGTAAAGCCGGACAGGGAATCCTGAACCTTATCGAGCGCATAATTGCGTATAGCATCCGTAATATCTACGTGCCGTCCAGTTACTGTTGTTTCCATGTTATCTCCTTCCTGTTACATACTGAACCGGGCCCCTAGATAGAGCTCCCGGCTCATTTCGTCATTAATGAGAAAGTTACTTGAACCTTCCCGCAATACTTTTCCTTCACAAATGAGGTAGGCTTTGTCTACCACGGCGAGCGTTTCCCGGACATTGTGATCGGTGATCAAGATTCCGAGACCTCTGTTCTTGAGCTCTATAATAATTTGTTGCACATCATAGACAGCAAGCGGATCAACCCCGCTGAACGGTTCATCGAGTAAAATAATGGAGGGGTCTGTTACCAGGGCACGCGTGATCTCGAGCCTTCTGCGTTCACCTCCGCTGAGGGTATAGGCCTTCTGTTTAGCGAGATAAGTGATTTTCAGTTCTGCAAGCAGTTGCTCCAACCGCTCCTTGCGTTCCCGTCGGCTCAGAGGCAGCGTCTCCAAGATGGCCATGACATTCTCTTCGACAGTTAAACGGCGAAAGATGGAGGGTTCCTGCGCCAGGTATCCGAGGCCGAGCCGGGCTCTTTTATACATAGGTAATGCCGTCACATTTCTGCCGTTGAGGTAGACGTGCCCGTCGGTCGGCTGCGTCAAGCCCATGATCATATAGAAAGTCGTTGTCTTGCCGGCTCCATTGGGCCCCAGCAAACCTACAATCTCGCCCGGAGCCACTCTTAATTCCACTCCGTTGACTACCCGCTTCTTACGGTACTCTTTGGTTATACCGTCTGTCCGGATTAGACTTTCATGCTGATCGGACAACGTTAATACCCTCCCGATAGCTGTTTTCGTTTTCCGCTGCCGGGATGAATAATCAGCTTGGCGCGGGGATAGCATTCCATGCGGTTTTCATCGCGCCAAAAAGTGATTGTACCACCCTGCAGCATATCTTCACCCTGTTTGATTCTGGGCTTCTCCGTCAGGGTTATTTTACCTTCAACAACGTCGTATACGGCCTTTCCGGCCCACGCTATTTTATCCTCCTGCGTAATGACGACATTACCGACGGCATTGATGTGTTTGACCTGGTTATCTTCATCAAACAGCACCTTCATGCTATCGGAAGTCATTTTCATTGATGGATCGGTAACTTCAACATTTCCATCAAACGCGGCAAAATGCTGCCCGGCATCAAAGACCAGTTTGTCGGATGTGATGACCGTAATGTTTTCTTCTTCCGCTCTCCCGGCCATTACAGCCGTCAAGCCCAGCAGCATGATCAGAAAGTGCCTTGCCATACTATTTATCTCCTGCATTCATTTGTTTATCGACATTCTTTAACACCACGCGCGCCTCATCCCGTATCGTAAAGCGCTGATCTTTTGTGGAATAGGTAAAATCTTTTCCTGTCACGACCACTTGTTCCTGTGTGATACGCACGGCTGAAGGGGAGGAGGCCACTCCGTTTTTTCTATCAAACGTACATTGCGGGGCCGTCACAGTGAGATCAATCACCCCATTTTTATAGAGTTCGATGCGCAATCGGGTGATATCGACCGTATTGTCCTGATTCATTTTTGCAACGTCACCGAAGAGCTGGGATTTGAGTTGGCCGTCATCGTCATAGTCAGGAATGCGGAACCCTTTCACTTCGCTGACCTGGCCGAAAGAAGAAATGATGAAGAAGGGAAGTACAAAGAAGAGGGCGAAAAAAAAGATAGGCTGTGCAGTACATTTCATATTGTTCATCTATTTAATTATACTATCAATTTTGACAATGTCTTGCCATATTTTCTTCAGATTGGCAAAACGAATGGAGTTTGCTTTATCCGACTTGGCGTGCTCCGGGTTTACGTGTGTTTCCATAAAGATACCGTCGACACCAATAGCGGTTGCCGCTCTGGCCAGGTGGGGAGCCCATTCACGATTACCACCCGACTCGCTGCCGGCACCGCTGGGTTGCTGTACACTGTGGGTGGCATCAAATACAATGGGGTAACCGTATTCCTTCATTACCAAGAGACTGCGCATATCGGCAACTAAGTTGTTATAACCAAATGAGACCCCGCGCTCAGTAAGCAGTATCTTGCGGCAGCTGACGCTTTCCAGCTTCGCGATGACATGCTGCATATCCCAGGGGGCCATGAACTGTGCCTTTTTAACATTAATCACGGCCCCGCTTTTTCCCAATGCCAGCACGAGGTCTGTTTGCCGGCAGAGAAAGGCGGGAAGCTGGATCACGTCACACACGGCGGCGGCCGGCTCCACTTCATCAACACTGTGTACATCGGTCAGAACGGGCAAGGAAAACTGCTCTTTCACTTCGGCGAGCACGCGCAGGCCTTTATCGATTCCCGGTCCCCTGAAGGACGTATGCGAAGTGCGGTTGGCCTTATCGTAAGAGGCCTTGAAAATCAGATGAACACCTATTTCGTCCGCCAGCGCTTTCAGTTTTTCTGCCAGCTGTAAACAGACTTTCCGGGATTCAATCACACAGGGGCCCGCAATGAACACCATGGGTTGTGTTCCGCCCATTTTAAAAGATCCGATGCCGACCTGTTTTCTTCTCATGATATTTTCCTGTCGTGGACTAGAGACGCCGGTTCTCCAGCAATTGTTCAACTTTAGCTATATCGCCGGGCTCATCTACGCCGAGCCCCGCGTACTCGGTCTGGATGACCTTCATCCTGCAACCTATATGGAGCGCCCGAAGTTGTTCAAGCTTTTCTGCCTTTTCAGCCTCGCAGGGCGGTGCCTGTACAAAGGCCCGCAGAAAGCTGCGCGTGTAAGCATAGACGCCGATATGGCGCCAATAACGGATATGGTTCTCATCCTTGTCGCGCTGATAAGGGATCGGCGCCCGCGAAAAATAGAGAGCCCTTCCTGAGGCTGAAAAGACGGCTTTTACGACCGAGGGGTTGGATACATCATCGCTGTCATCGAAGGCGGTGACGGCGGTTGCCATATCCCATTTTTCACCACTCGTAAAAACGCGGGTCAGCCGGTCAATGAGTCCGGGGTCCATCAGCGGTTCATCACCCTGAATATTGACGACAATATCTCCCTCCACCTGTTCAACAGCCCTGGCGATTCGGTCCGTACCGGAGGGGAGCTCGGGTGGTGTCAGGATGCACGATACGCCCATTTCTTCTACCACTTCCCGGATGCGCGCATCGTCCGCTGCCACATAGACGGCGTCGAGCTCCCGGGCCTTCAGCACGGCATCCAGGACGCGGCAGATCAGCGGCCGTCCGAGCACGGGGGCCAGGATTTTTCCTGGAAACCTTGAGGAAGACCACCGTGCAGGGATTACACCGATGATTTTATTTTTCTTTTGATCGCACTTATTCATGAGTCCGGTCGTTTATAAAATGTTGCAGCTCTTCGATTGAGCAGGCGGCGGTGCCAACCTTGGCAACGACGATGCCGGCGGCATCATTGGCCAGCTCTGCGGCCTCGTAAGGCGTTGCGCCCGCCGTCAGGGCCAGCATACATGTGGCGATAACGGTGTCTCCGGCCCCGCTCACATCAAACACCTCACGAGCTCGTGTCGGGACGTGGTGCAGCGTATTGTCCGGGCTGACGAGCAACATGCCGTCCGCCCCCAGTGTGACGAGTAAAAAGTGACTGCCCCATTGCTCTTTGAGGTCGACGGCCAGCGTCTTGAGGGTCTCGTTGGAAAGTGGGGGGGTGTCGGCGGGCTCGTCATCCCGGCGGCCCCCGGCATGAAAGGCCTCTTTGCGGTTGGGTGTTGCAAAGGTGATACCATGTACGTCCAGTGTGTGCTCCTCTTTCGGGTCGTAACCCACCGGGATGTTCGCTTTGGCGGCCGCCCTGATGGCTGTACTCACGACCTTCTGTTGAATGACACCCTTGCCGTAATCCTCGATAATAACGCCCGTTGCCGAGGAAATCAGTTCTTCAATTTTGCTGCAGAGCTGATCGGTGAGTTTGCGAGTCAGTGACTGGTGGCTTTCACGGTCGACACGCACCACTTGCTGTCTGGCGGCAATGACTCTGGTTTTGACCGTAGTCTGTACATCGGGTGAGTCGACGATACCCCGGCAGCTTACGCCCAGTTCACGGAGAGAACGGCAAAGAGCCTCCGCATGCGTATCTCTTCCCACCACTCCGCAGGCAACGGCCTGCCCGCCCAGCGTTGCAATATTCCGGGCCACATTACTGGCGCCGCCGGGCATACAAATTTCGGAGACAACGTTGACGACCGGTACCGGTGCTTCAGGCGAAATGCGTTCCGCGTTCCCATAAATGAAACGATCCAGCATGAGATCGCCGATCACCAGTATATGCTGGCTGGGTATACCGCTCAAAATGGCCTCGGCTCGTGCCGTTGTAAGGCTTGAATTCATGATCTGGCTGCCTGTATTCCCGATCTGTTTATGTCCGCTGTTTCAGTCTTTTGCCCAATTTTCTTCCATTGGATGTATAGCATTGACGCGCGCTGATATAGAGCATAATCGTCAATAAATGATGCCCTCTTCACTTTCGGGAAGTCTCCGATGTCAGGATTTGCAGGAGCAGTAACTCGATCAGCACGATGCCGGCGCCGCTCCCCGATACGAGCTGTCTGTGCGTCTCTACCGTCTTCTGATAGCCCCGTATCAATTCCTGACGGTTGTATCTACGGGCTTGTTTCAGGAGCAGCCCGGTGCGGTAAGGGTGCGTTTTTCGTGGGTCACGGGGGAGGGCGGCGAGCATTCGGTCGGCTTCTTCGTCAGCATGCCATGCCGCCAGTATATAATGGGCCCCCTTCTGTTGCAGCGATACCCATTTCCGATCCAGGCATTGCCTCAAAATGAGCAGATCTCTGAAGCGGTTTTCCAGCATTATGACCAGGGCGATGGCCTGGTCGTCCGGTTTTCCGAGCCGGCTGAGTACGTCCAGCGCATCCTGGAGATTTCGTTCACCTGCGGCATCGGCGAGATCCCACGCCTGAGCCTCGGCGGAGATCGACACGATGGTTTTGATGTCCTGCAGTGTCACGGCTTTTCCCTCTTCGACATAGAGGGAGAGCTTCTCCATTTCCCGCTCAATCTGGCGGGTATCCGTGCCGGTTCTGACAACCAGTTCCCCCAGCAGTCCGTCCTCTATTCGGAGGCCATGCAGGTGTGCTGACTCCCGCGCTTTTTCGCAGGCGCCCTGTGTCTGTTGGTACTCCTTTTCGGGGGCGGAGAACTCCCACACCTTGCCGGCCGCTTGAAAGGTCTTGACAAGCGCTTTCCGCTTGTCGAGTTTGCCGGTCGAGAGCACGAGCGTGCAGGCGGATCTATCCAGATTTTTAATGGCTCCGGTAAAATCTTCAATGAGGCCTTTTGAACGTTTGGATCGCATAATGCGCTCGTTAGAGAACATCGTTCCCCGGCGCAGCCAAACCACTTTTCCGCCGCCGAAAAAGCCCTGTGTCTGAACACCTTCCAGGCATTGTTTCAAGGTTTCCTGCAGGCCGTCGACAGTGCCGGTGTCGCCATCAATTGTTTCCAGATTCAGTGCCTGCTGTTCTGCGGGACAGAGGGTGTTGACGAGCTCATGTGCCGCCTGTTCCACACTGAAATCATCATTGCCGTGTATCAGGTAAATAGCCGTATCTCGGTCCGGCTGAACGGCCGTCTTCCGATTGGTTTCGCTGTCTTGTTTTGCTTTCATAGCTGCGCAATGAGCCTCCTGCTCTATTTATTTACAGTTTGTTGTTCCACAATTCCTCGTAATGTTTCCAGCTCATTTTGAGTAAAATCCATACGCTCTATGAAAAATTTCACGGGGTTGCGAAAATCGTTGGCGGAAGAGTGGAGCAGTTCGCGCAGCCCCTCGTCACCTAGTCGCTCATAGAGTGCTTTCATCAACACTTCGCTCTGATAATAAAAAGCCCTGTTTCTCTCGGGGTCCGTGGGGTAGGTGAGTTGTGAGAGCAGTTCTTGCAGCGCAAAGAGGTTTCCCGTTGCCGGCGGTTTTTGCTGACGGTGCATATGCAGGCCTAATGTGCGGAAGTAGTCTGCTGTCAGTTCCCACCCCCAGTACATGGCCAGGCCCTCTTCGAGCCATAAGGGGAGGGCGTGTGGTAGATCATGCTGTATGAAATAGTGCACGAGCTCGTGGGTCAGGTCGATTCTGTTGTGCAGGTTCGTCCCGCTTTTGAGAAACAGTGATTTGCCAACGGAGACGGCCTGGGAGTCTTCCCTCCATCCGGAGGCCTTCATTAGGTCGTCCCAATGAGCAACGTCATCGACTATAAAAATGTGTATGGGTCTTTCACCATCTTCGACGCCGAGCACCCGGGTGACACGGGGGATGACGGCCGCGGCCTGACAGATTATTCGGTCGACACTCTGAATAGTGGTGCCATGAATAAAAATCGATTGGTGGCGGGCATGAATCCATGCCCCCCTGCGCGCCCGCAAAAGTTTTTTTGCGGCCCTGCCGATACCCTTGTCCGGCATATTGATCCATGCGCTAAAACGGTAATATAGCGAAGGCCTGTCGCCGTACATGACCGTGCCCGCGGCAAAAGTCAGGCAGGCCGTCAAGATGACGGCTGCCAGTACCGGCGGTCTCACCCGCCCTGTTAATGTAGTTGATGTCAGCATTATCGAGTGTATTGTCTGCTTGAACATCAGCATAGACGGGCTGTACTGTTTAGGCAAGTAAACCCGGTGCAGTAGATGCAGAATGACGACCCGCTGAAAAAGTGGAAATGGAGAGAGCTGTGAAGAGCCTGTGGGCGCCCTGGCGCATGGATTATATACGTTCGGACAAGGAGGAAGGTTGTTTTATCTGCCGTATCCTCTCGGAAGATAACGACCGCGCAAACCTGCTGATCCGTCGCGGTCGGCACTGCAACGTCTTGATGAACCGTTATCCGTATAATAACGGGCACCTCATGATAGCACCTAACCGGCATGTATCGGCATTAAAAGATCTGCAGCCCGATGAAAAACTGGAATTAATTGAATACACGGACTGGTGTGTTGAAATCCTGAAACGAGTGTGTCATCCGGAGGGCTTCAATGCGGGTTTAAATCTGGGGCGGGTGGCCGGTGCGGGCCTGGAGTCGCACCTTCACATGCACGTCGTACCGCGCTGGAATGGCGATACCAATTTCATGCCGGTACTGGGAGAGACCAAAGTGATTCCACAGCACCTTGATGACCTGTACGAACAGCTCATGCATGCCGCTGGCCAGCCTGAATGATGCCAGGCCGGAGGTATGCGTAACCACCGGTTTAGCGAGTGAGTGCTTCCGCTATGGATTGGCAGAGGTAATCAATGTTCGCCCGGGTGATGGCCGCTATATTGATTCTGCCACTTGAAACAGCATAGATGCTTTTTTCTTTTATGAGCCACTCCAACTGCTCTGTCGTCAGGCCACAGAAAGAAAACATGCCTTTTTGGCCATCGATAAAAGTAAAATCGCGATCGGGACAGTATACCCGCATAGTTTTTACAAACTGGTGACGCATATCCCGTATGCGTTCACGCATGCCGTTCACTTCCGCTATCCACTGCCGGGTGAGCGCCGGATCCGTCAGAATTTCAGCAGCGATGAGGCCCCCGTGTGCCGGCGGATTGGAATAGATGGTGCGGATGACCTTTTTCAGGCGCGAGAGTATGATGGCGGCCTTTGGGGCGGTCGATAACATAGCTGTCAGGGCACCCGTCCGTTCACTGTACAGGCCCATATTTTTCGAAAATGAGCTCGCGATAAAACAGTCGACCCGGTGAGTGATAAACGCATCAAGAGGGGCGCGGTCTTCAATTAATCCTTCCGCAAATCCCTGGTAGGCAAAATCCAGAAAAGGAAGCCATCCCCGTTCCGCCGCACAGGCGGCCACGGCCATCCACTGTTGCTCATTTAAATCGATACCGGTTGGATTGTGGCAGCACACATGAAAAACAGCGACATCGCCGGCCGGTATGGTTTCCAGTGTGTCCATCATGGCATCGAATTCCAGCGATTGGCTGTCCATATTGTAGTAAGGGTAAGCCGCCAGTTGGAGTCCGGCTCTGGTGAAGATACCTTTGTGATTAGCCCAAGTAGGGGAGCTGAGCCAGACCTTTGCTGACGGGGATAGTTCATTCAGCAGGGCCGCACCGATGGCCAGGGCGCCAGTGCCGCCGGGTGCATGTACTGTCAGAAACCGTCCGGAATCAAGTTCGTTGTCCTGTTCGGGAAAAAGGGTGCGCTGTACGCTGGCGGCATATTCGGGAATTCCCTGAATAGGCATATAGGACTTGGATTGTTCTCTGGTCAACAGTCTGGCTTCTGCTTCCCGGACACAGTTCAGGATCGGGGTCTTGCCGGTGTCGTCTATGTAGATACCTACACCCAGGTTGATTTTCTCCGGTCGGGGGTCAGTCTTGAAGGCCTCTGTCAGACCGAGAATGGGGTCTGGCGGCGCCGCTTGTACATGATCAAACATGATAGAACATCCCTCTCACCTTCAGTCGCTATAATAGCGGTCGACTCGTTCCTTAATGTGATCTCTATCCACATTGATAATCTTTAATTCCCGCTGCGCATTTTCCACCGAATCCGATGCGTGGGCGGCATTGAGCATGATGTTCTGACCGAGTTCTCGCCGCACGGTGCCCACGTCGGCCTTTGTCGGGTCGGTGGGTCCCAGAATTGAACGAATTTTCTGGACGGCATCCGGCCCAGTGTAAATCAGGGCCAGTGAGCGGTGCAGGCCGGGTTTATCAATTTCATCTGCAGGACAGGTGTCTATCCGACAACCGGTCATGAAGTGTACGATTTCGGCAAACTGCCTGTCGCCATAGAGCGGCCCGAACTGCTCGCCCAGTTGCTCTTTCATAGCATCGTCTACCTGGATGCCCAGTTCCCGGTTGATAGCGCTCGACACTCTGTCGGCCACACTTTGCTTCAATTTGGCGCGCAGCACTTCCTGCACGGGTCCATAAAATGCCAGGGCTTCTGAACAGCTCATGCGATATACCTGCGCACCGACAATGCGCAGCCCCGATCTAGAGAAAAGGTCAATGATATTGCCCGGTCTCGAACTGGGAAACCGAAAATTATCCGGCTTTATTAAAACCAGAGTCTGCTGAGCGTTTTTCTCTTCGACATCTCTGGCATCTTTGATAATGCCACCGTCACTTTGAGCATAGCGCGCCCAAAGCGTGAGGGTTCGTTTAGCCGTTTTTCTGTCCGGCGCCACCAGGACGGCTGGTTCGACGTATTGAATGCTGCCGTCTGCACCGACAATATAGTCTCCGAAGGTGTCGCGAACCGTTTCGCCGGCTTCCATGTCGGGTCTGATGGATCCGGCCACACTGTAAATGCGCCGGATGGCGTCATCACCTTCAAAAAGCAACAGTAGAACCCGCTGCCTCCGTCCGGTGGCGGGATCCGGTGCATAGGCGCGAAGGACGTAATCGGATAAAACATTGCGCATCATTTCATCCCGCTCGGTATCGTTGCGGATGCCGGCTGCGTATTCATCCACCAGTTCCCGGCTGGGTCCGAACATACGGGCGCCGGCCAGTTCGAGACCGGTGCGGCTCAGAAAGCGCGCGATGATGCCGCCCGTTCTGGATTTTGCCAGCGAGTACGGATTAATTAATGCATATGCCAATTCTGTTGCCATGATTCCCAACCCCATATATCGTGCATGGAGTATCTGTGTTCCAGCGCTGTCATTCAAGCAGGATCAGTATAAAATGTAAACATAGTAACAGCGTCTCTCCCGTAGAGGAGAATACAACGCTTTCGGCCAAAGAGGAAAAAGAAGCGAGTGTATGAATCAGGCGGTTAAAAAAAGAGTTGAGGCTAAATGGAGGCGGGTCTTGAAAATGCATCAGGAGGCCCTCCGCGCCGTTGATCATCGAGAGCCGCTGGATCAATGGATGGCCGCATATTATAAAAAGCACCGCGAGTTCGGTTCGACAGACCGACGTTTTTACTCAGCCTGTCTGTATGCCTTTTTTCGCTGGCGCGGCTGGTTGGACGGTATGACCCCGCCCATGCAAATCTGGTATGCCTATCTGTTGGAAAGCACTGTTTTTGAAGAAACCCATCACGTGCTGAGCGACCTGCTGACATGGCCGCTTCCCGCAGCGCCTCCCGGGAACCTGAATCTCAGCGAGAAAAGCGCCGTGTTGTCGGCATGGAATACTCATTTTTCCGGTCTGAATGAGCGCGCTCTATTGCCGGACTGGTATTGGGATGCACGCCCCGCATGTCTGCATGACGAAGCCTCCGTCCAGAGTCTTCTTTCCAGCTTTCAGCATCGATCTCCGGTGTGGCTGTTTGTGTCGGGTGAAAACGCTGAGGTCAAAGCCTTTCTGGAGCACCATGCTTGTTCACCCGAACAGAGCGCTCTTGTAGAAACCGCCCTGCGCGTGGATAAACCGCTGAATCGAACTCTTTTGCAGTCCCCGATCATGGGGCGCGTATTGGTCCAGGATCTCTCATCACAGGTCGTCGTCAAGATCTGTGCGGAAGAAAACAGCTCGGAGTGGCTTGATTGCTGTGCCGGAGCCGGCGGAAAATCACTGGCGCTGGCATTGCTTCAGCCCGAAACGCGCATAACCGCGATCGAGCTTCGCCGCTCGGCTGCACGTTCTTTTGAAAAGCGCCTCCGTCGTGTCGGAATTCACCATATAGCATTAACGCAGGGGAATATACTGCATGGCGACCCGAAGGGAATGGGCTTGTTTCATGGGGTGCTCATCGATGCACCCTGCAGTTCAACGGGCACTTGGGGCCGTAACCCGGATGCGCGTTGGCGTTGCAGCAGCCGGGATGTGGAAGCATCCTGCGACAAACAGATAAAACTTCTCGATGCAGCATCGGAAAAAGTGCGGGCAGGAGGCTGTATAGTCTATGCTGTATGCACTCTTACCCATCAGGAAACAGAGGGTGTCGTAAACCGGTTTCTGCAGGAGCACACGTCATTTGACATCGAGCGCGTGCAATGCAGCCCCGGTCTGACAGATGCAAAGGGATGTCTCTGGATGATGCCCTGGTCGGGCCCATGTACGGGTATGTTTATTGCAAAATTACGAAAAAAGAAGTAGGCGTTTGTGATGAATCAAAGTAACACCTGTTTCACGTACTGTCCGCGATGTGGGCAACAGGCACTGAATACAGATGATGATCATCTATTTCTCTGCGCCTCCTGTGATCTGCACCTGTTTATGAATACGGCGGCCGCCGTGGCTGTGGTGATGAAAGATGCCCGCGGCCGAATTCTTATGACTCGCAGGGCCTCTGACCCGGCGGCGGGGAAGCTGGACTTGCCCGGCGGTTTTGTCAATCACGGAGAGACAGCGGAAGAGTGCGCACACCGGGAGGTCTGCGAGGAGCTGCGATTGGAGCTGAATGGTCTGACCTACCTTTTCACCAGCAGTAATGAGTACCTGTATAAAGATGTTTTTTATCGAACCATGGACGTAGTGTTTTATGCTGATGTCGCATCCTGGGACACGTTAAGTGCGGAAGATGATATTGCCGATTATGAGTTTCTTGCACTTTCCGACGTACCGATGGACGAAGTAGCTTTCATATCCATCCGTACCATTCTTGGGCGGTTGCGGGAGATCAGTCCCCGCCGTTGACCCTTGCCGATATGTATCCATGCGGAGGGTCGCGATCCACCGCGACTATTTCGGGACAGAACTTTTTCTTATTTAGCCGCACATAAACGCCAATAGACGCAAATGGGAAACATGAATTTTTTAACTACGAA
>CAYXEW010000076.1:1110-12770 GCA_964464115.1 uncultured Verrucomicrobiota bacterium | reverse complement strand
TATGGACGTGTGGAAGACCGTGGCGGAGCTATCAAGGGCCGCAAAATTGACCTCTTCTTTGGCAATCATACAGATGCCCTGCGATGGGGGCGCAACCGCCTGAAGGTAAAAGTTTGGTACCCGCGGGGCTGAGGCGTCGCACCACCACCCGCCGGAGGCTCGGAAGACCTCAACGTTCTGCCCATGGTCAAAGCAATGTCATCTGATTGTCCTGGTCTGCGGATTTTCGGGTCCGTCGCCGGGCAATTTGTGGCTGTCCGGTTTCACTGAGTTCACCCTCTTCCAGGTTTGCCAATATTTCCTGCGAGCGCTCAATGACCGGATTTGGCATGCCCGCCAGTCTGGCCACATGGATGCCGTAGCTTTTATCCGCCCCTCCGCGCTCAATCTTGCGAATGAAAACAATGGTGTCATTTTTCTCACGGACGGCGACATTATAGTTTTTAACACCCGTCATTGTTCGCTCCAGGTCGGTGAGCTCATGGTAATGCGTCGCAAAAAGCGTTTTGGCTTTGACGTCTTTACTGTTGTGCAGAAATTCAACTACAGCCCATGCGATACTGATGCCGTCAAAGGTACTTGTGCCGCGACCGATTTCATCCAGCACAATCAGGCTGCGATGTGTAGCATTATTGAGTATATTAGCGGTTTCCTGCATTTCAACCATGAAGGTGCTGCGCCCGCGCGAAAGGTCGTCGCTGGCGCCTACCCGTGTGAAGACGCGGTCTACAACACCCATAATAGCGCTGTCCGCCGGTACGAACGAGCCCATCTGAGCCATAATCGTAATCAGGGCCACCTGCCGGATATAGGTCGATTTGCCGGCCATATTGGGGCCGGTTATAATGATAATCTGATCCTTTGTCTCGTTCATAAAAGTGTCGTTGGATACAAACCGGTCCGTTTCCGGGAGTTGTTCGATAACGGGATGCCGTCCACCCTCTATTTCGATACGATCGGAATTCTCCATAACGGGTTTAACATAATGGTGGTGAGCTGCCTGGTGTGCCAGTGCAGAGATGACATCCAACTGTGCAATGGCTTCCGCCGTTTGCTGGATTTCGCGAGTCTGAGCCGTCATCTTTTCGCGTAGCTCTCTGAACAGTTCCTGCTCGATTTCGACAGACCGGTCCCGCGCTCCCAGGATCTTGTTTTCGTATTCCTTCAATTCGGGAGTAATGAAACGCTCTGCGTTCACCAGTGTTTGCTTCCGCATATAGTTCTCGGGGACGGCATCAATATAGCTTTTGGTCACTTCTATGTAATAACCGAAGACCTTGTTGTAACGCACCTTCAGGTTTTTAATGCCGGTCGCCTGCTGTTCTTTTACCTGGTATTCGGCAAGCCATTTTTTTCCATCTGTCGTGGCCGCCCGCAGTTCGTCGAGTTCGGCGTGATAACCCTCCCTGAAAATCCCGCCGTCTCTCAGGTTGATGGGAGGTTCTTCAACCAGCGCCCGCTGTACCGTATCGATCAGCGCCGGTTGCGGTATGCAAGATGCCTGCAACCGGTTCAGTAATTCATCTCCGCAGTCCTGTAGACGTTGGCGCAGGCCGGGGACCTGTTCAAGTGACTGCTTTAGTGCGAGCACGTCGCGGGGGGTTCCGCCGCCGGCGCTGAGCCTGGATATGAGCCGTTCCATGTCGCGTACGACGCCGAGCAGATTGCGAAGATCGTAAAGCAGTGAGTGTTGGTCCACCAGCGTGCCCACGGCATCATGCCGCTCTTCAATGGCGGTGAGTTGCTGAAGAGGGCGGAGCAGCCATTCCCGTAGAAGGCGTCCCCCCATCGGTGTCTGTGTTTTATCCAGCACTTCCAGCAACGTGCAGTCTGCACGTTGCGGTTGCGCTGAACGACTTTCGATGAGTTCCAGGTTGGCGATTGTCGCATCATCCAGCAGGGCGTAATCCTCTGAACGCCTGACTTTCAAATGCCTTATATGGTTGATGTCGCGCTTGAGTTCGCGGGACACATAGTGGAGGACGGCCCCGGCCGCGCCGATACCTGTCGAACAGTGCTGGCAACCGTATCCATCCAGCGAGTGAACCCGAAAATGGCGTTTCAAAAAATCGGCGGCCAAATCAAACGTGAAGGTCCAGTCTTCGTGTGTGGATACGATCGTGGCGCACAGGTCACCGGTAATGGATTGAATGAGGTCGGAGCCTGCCAGTTCTTCGGGAATAATACATTCAGAGGGCGCTGTTTTAGCCAGGCTATCCCGAACTTCGGCGGCCGTGGTATACTCCTCTATCCAGAACGTGCCGGTAGACAGGTCCAGAAAGACCACTCCATACGAGTCTCGCTCAACACAAAGACCGGCCAGGTAATGATTCCGATGCGCCTCCAGCACATTTTCTTCCGTGATGGTGCCCGGCGTGATAATCCGCGTGACCTCGCGCCGCACAATACCCTTGGCCTCTGACGAATCTTCCACC
The DNA here is from genome assembly GCA_964464115.1 of uncultured Verrucomicrobiota bacterium. Taxonomy (GTDB): domain Bacteria; phylum Verrucomicrobiota; class Kiritimatiellia; order CAYTQP01; family CAYXEW01; genus CAYXEW01. Next base: position 10,335 of record CAYXEW010000076.1, on the reverse strand, counting down.
TGGTCACAGATAGCCACTTTCTTTCCCGCCCGCAAGACCTTGGCGAGATATGTGTCAGCCGCATGATACGGAATGCCGCACATGGGGATTTTATTCCGTTTAGTCAGGGCAATATCCAGAATGCGGGAGGCCTCGACGGCATCATCAAAAAACATTTCATAGAAATCGCCCAGCCGGAAAAAGAGCAATACATCATCCGGCAGTTGGTTGCGGATGCTTCTGTACTGGCCCATCATGGGCGTTTCTTTTTTCACGGTTGCCATGGCTTACAAAAAAGCCGGCATACAGCCGGCCTGTTTATTTGGGGGTAGAGGGGCAGATAAAAAAAGCCGTTTATCGATGTCAGCTTTCTTTTCCCTCATCATCTTCAAACAACTCCGGCGGCAGGTCGTCTTTGCTGACCTGTTCGCTCTCGTTGAGGATTTTTTCTATTTCCTCATCATCTTTGCCAATGAGGTCGTCGAGCGCCTTCATCTCGCTGTCTTCGCCGTGATCCTGGTCCAGCCCGAACTCATCATTGGCCTCTTCAGCGCAATCCGGGCAGATTTGAGAATTTGGAAAACAGCGTATACAAAATTCGGCGCCGCACAGCGCGCACTCCCTGATATATTCATCCCCGTGAAGTGGGCAACCCTCTGACGCCATATACTGAAAATCGTCTTCGTCCATTGTAACATCCACCATCTGTGTTCAATTCGTAGCGTTTACATGCAAGAGCAATAACTGCACTCATTAAACGTACTGAGCGGCGAGTACAAGTTTTTTTACTTCAATATTTATAGTTTTTTTGGGAGAAGATTATAGCCTGAAATTAAAAAGTGGGTAACCATCGGAACTATAACGGTGATGACCTTTTAAAAAACGGGCTGAAAAGCAAATGAAGACAGCATTTTTAGATAAACTGATGGAGCGGCTGGATCGCCTGGACCCGGGCAGTGTGCAGACCCAGTTTCTGCGATTATCCCGCGAGAAAGGGCTGCTGGAGACAATCTTCCACGCGATCCAGGAAGGCCTCATTGTGCTCGATGGCGAAGGCCGTATCATGTATGCGAATACGTCGGCTGAGCAAATGCTGGGATTCAAACGCGAAACCGTCGAAGGAGAGCCCATTCGCCGCTATATGCGAGATGTCGAATGGGATCTGGTGCTCGATCTCGATGAGCATGAGTGGTCGCGCCTGGTGCACCGGGAAATTGAGATCACGTATCCGGAACATCGCTTTCTGCTCTTTTATATTGTGCCGCTCGGCATGGTGAATCCGGACGAAGAGGGTGCGGTTATGCTGTTGCGCGATGTTACGCAGGAGCGCGCGACGACCGCCCACACCATTGAATCCGAACGCATGCAGGCCATCACGCTTCTCGCCGCCGGCGTAGCCCATGAAATTGGCAACCCCCTGAACTCCTTGAATATACATTTACAGTTGCTGGAACGCGAATCTGAACAGCTACCCGACCATCTCCGGGAAACATATCGCGAATTGGTCGATATTTCGAAGGACGAGGTGAGCCGTCTCGATAAAATTATTAACCAGTTCCTGCGTGCGCTACGTCCCTCTGAATTGAAGCTGGAAGACACCGCCATTAAAGAAATTCTCGAGGAAACAGTCAACTTCCTGAAACACGAAATCAAGAACCGAAATGTGCTGGTCGAGATCGAAAGTGCGGAGGATATGCCGTTGGTCAAAGCGGACTCCGGACAGCTCCGTCAGGCCTTTTTCAATGTGATCAAAAATGCCATGGAAGCTATGTCGAACGGCGGTTTGCTCAAGATCTATTTATCGAAAACCGACCGCTTTGTCACGGTGTCTTTTCGAGATACCGGGCCCGGTATCTCACTGGAGCTGCTGAGTACTATTTTTGAGCCTTATCATACATCCAAAGAGAAAGGTTCCGGGCTGGGACTAATGATTGTGCAGCGGATTATGCGCGATCACGGCGGTGAAATCGAGGTCCATTCGGAGCCGGGTCACGGCGCCGTATTTACCTTGTACTTTCCCATTGAAGATGTTCGTATACGATTGCTGGAGGCCCCGTCTGCGGAAAAACGGGGCGCTGATGTATGAAAAAAAAGTCTATTTTAATTGTCGATGATGAAAAAAATACCAGGGAGGGGCTGGCTCGTGCCCTGACACGTCAATACGAAGTCGCGGTGGCGGAAGACGGAAAGACGGCACTGGACATACTCTCATCAAAACATGTCGACATGATGCTCAGCGATATACGCATGCCCGGTATGGACGGTATGACGCTGATGCAGCGCGCACTGGCCCGGCAGGGTGATTTGATCTGTGTGCTCCTGACGGCGTATGGTAGTATCGAAACGGCAGTGGAAGCCATGAAGCGGGGCGCTTATGATTTTCTCACAAAACCCGTCCATCTCGACCAGCTCGATATTCTCATCCGCCGCGCCTTTTCGTCCACGGCCATCGAGAGGGAAAACCAGGACCTCAAGGAACAACTCAATGAAAAATACGGCATGGAGAATATCGTGGGGCAGTCCCCGGCCATGCATGAGGTGTTTGATATTATCAAACAGGTGGCCGCCTCGCGTGTCACCGTACTTATAGAGGGCGAGAGCGGTACGGGCAAGGAGCTGGCAGCCCACGCCGTGCATCATCTGAGCCCCCGATCGAAAGCCCCTTTCATTGCCGTACATTGCGCGGCCCTGTCTTCCACGCTGCTCGAGAGTGAACTGTTCGGTCATGAGAAGGGATCCTTTACCGGTGCATCGGAAATGCGCAAAGGTCGTTTTGAGCTGGCTGATGGCGGCACTCTGTTTCTGGATGAAATCGGCGAAATCGATATGGCGGTGCAGGTCAAAATCCTCAGGGTGCTGGAAGAGCAGCGTTTTGAAAGGGTGGGGGGGCAGACAACCCTCGATGTCGACGTACGCGTTATTACCGCCACCAACAGGGATCTCAAAAAAATGGTGCTTGATGGAACCTTTCGCGAGGATCTGTTCTATCGTTTGAATGTGGTGCCGCTGATGATGCCTCCCCTGCGAAACCGTAAAATGGATATTCCGCTGCTGATAGACACCTTTGTCAAAGAGGCAAATAAAAAACACGGTCGCTCTGTGGAGGGGTTGACCGCCGAAGCCATAGATGCGCTCAATCGTTACGACTGGCCTGGCAATGTGCGCGAATTGCGCAACGCCGTTGAACATATGGTGGTCCTGTGTCGTGGAAACCGGCTGGGGGTTCGCGATATTCCCCTGGCGATAAGAGAACAGGTTCCAGGGGATTCAGTACCCAAATCGATAAGCAATTTGTCAATGGAACAGGCCGAAAAGCAACTGATTGAAAGTGCTCTGAAAATGTACGGAGGAAACCGCACCCGCGCGGCTGAGCATTTGGGGATCAGCCGCCGAACATTGCACCGAAAGCTCAACGAATTCGGTCTGCGGGAGTCTTGATGCCATTCCTTTACAATATATTTGATCTTTGTCTTCATCACCCATACTATGTGCGACTGTCTTTTCCGTGTGAGGCGCACGAGGGTATAGTCGGACAGATAGATGAAGGTGCTGTATGCTGAAACCTTTTCAAACTACGATTCAGGATCTCGTTTACAATATTGATGCCGGGGTGGGGTTGCGCATTATTCGCATCAGCCTTTACGTACTGGGTGTCTTCTTGATTATGTTGCTGTATACAGCAACGCAGTTTAAGGGTCTCAAATCGGCTGAAGCAATGGATTATGCTCAGCTGGGGCGCAATCTGGCGACGGGCTCAGGATACAGCACAAAATATATCCGGCCCCTTTCCGTGTGGCATATGCGGCAGAAAACACCGGAACAGAATCCCCGCCTCGCACGCCACCCCGAACTGATGAAACCGCCTCTCTATCCAGCAGTGCTGTCTGCTTTTTTCCGCGTTGGCAAAGGCGCCTTCGACAGCGATTCCAAAAAAGGTGTGTTCAGGGCGGAACAATGGATCCTTATACCGGTGAACCACGCATTTACCCTGGCCTCGGGTTTCTTTGTCCTCTTGATCGGACGTAAGCTGTTTGGAACTAAAATGGGCCTTCTCGCCATCAGTCTGTTTTACTTGAGTGATGCCATATGGGCCCAGAGTATTGCCGGACACGGGCAGTCGATGGCCGGGTTTTTCTGCATGGGCGCCTTCTTCTTTATCTATCAGTCCGCGCTTATGCTCAGGGCGGGTAAGGTGACGCCACGCAGTGCTGTCCTGTTTGCCGCCGGCACGCTGTTTACCATTCTGGCAGTGTATACCCGCTATGCCGCCTGGGCTGCGGTGCCCGGCCTGGCGCTGCTCGTGGCGTTGATTTTGCCCACTCAAAAACGATGGGTGTTCTTCAGTATCTTTCTCGGGGCGGTCCTGCTGGCTTTTGCACCCTGGCTGGTGCGCAATAAAATGATCGGCGGCAGTTTTTCAGGGCTGGTTCTGTACGAATGCGTGAACGGGGTGGAAGACCTGTTTGCAGGCAATGTGTTTAATGAACTCTCCCCAGATTTTACGCTCCAGGAAGTCATGCGTAATGTGCAGATGAAATGGCTGACGAATATTCGGCACTTCTATTCTCAGGATTTGCGGACAGTCGGAGAAGGTTTGATGGGGGCCTTTTTCCTCGCCGTTCTGTTCTATCGGTTTATTCGCAGAGATGTGGAAGTGTTCAAGTGGAGCATTGTGCTGTCCCTGGTGGTATTATTTTTGGCGGCGGGATTGTTCGGTTCTTTCACCTTGGGCTTTACTACAGTATTTTCACCGTTGATTACCATTTTCGGGCTGGCCTTTTTTCAGCTTCTGGTTGACAGGCTCGATATCCGCCTGCGCCTTGTGGACATAGCTCTGACTATTCTCATCATCCTGACTTCCGCGTTTCCTTTGATCATGACGATAGTGCCGCCGAGGGCCTCGGTGCCTTATCCGCCGTATTTTCATCCTTATGTCAACTATGTTTCCGACATGATCGAGCCGGAGGAATTGCTCTGTACGGATATGCCCTGGGCTACCGCGTGGTACGGACATAAAAACAGCTTAGAACTGCCCAAAACCATTGATGAGTTTTACGAGTTCAATGACTTCTATGCCCGCATCAGCGGCCTGTACTTCACGACCCTGACCCGGAACCTCCCCTATATCAGGGAGTTGAGAACGGGAGCCTATCGTACGTGGTTTCCCGTGCTGGAAGGAAGACTGCCGAGAGATTTCCCACTCTCGAAGGGTATACCGCTCAACAATATGGACCAGCTATTCCTAACCGATTATCCCCGCTGGCAAAAGAATTAACGGTTCCTGCCCGGCACTATCATTGTTCACGTTGCTGCCTGAGTTTGACCAGCTCCCGCCCCGCTCGCTGTAGCGCTTCTCTCAGGGCTTTGCTCTCGCTCGTGAGACGCTTTACGCTTTCTCTGAGTCGCCGGTTTTCCCGCTCTAGTTTTTGCAGGCGACGGTTTTTCGTTTCTGCCGGTACAGTCTCGGGATCTTTGTCCAAAAGCTCGTCCGTGGTGGAGACTTCTTTCGATTGCAATATTGATAGCTCCATGAAAGCTCTGTTGAGCTGTTGTGTCAACGTCACCATCTCGCCCTTTAATGTATTGTTTTGCTGCGCGGCCCTCTGCAGCTCTTCGTTTCGCTTTTTCGCCGACGCCTCGAGGTCTGCAAGTTGTCGCTGCTGTTGGGCAATGCTCCCGCGCAGCCTTTTGATTTCCTCCCGGTGCTGCCCGGCGGCTGCGCTCTGCTCTCGCAATGCATTAAAATACATTTCTTTATACGATATAGCCTGCTTTCGGTCATGATGCTGACGAATCAGTTCGTCTACAGGCGTGCCGGTCCTTGTTGCGATATGCCGCAACTGTTCCTGACAGTACAGAAATCGCTGCTGATATATTTTCCGGTCCGACCCTTCATGCTCCTTTATGAGGGTGCGGTAATGATTGGCTGCTTTGGAATAATGCCCGGCGGCTTCCCCCCAGTCACCCGCTTCCACAGCCCTGTCGGCGTCCGCTGTGGCAATATAGGCCCGCTCCAGCGAGTCGGCGAGTGAACTCGCACTATCCGCCGCAAAGGCTGCCGCTACCCGGCAAAGCAGAATACCTGTTATGATCCATTTCATATTAACGTTGTTTTTGTACCGCTTCTGTTATCATATGTAAAAAATAAAGTGTTTCAGATGAATAGAGCGAAGCAAAGAAGAGGAACTGTTCTGCTGTTGGCCGTCATGCTAATGGGAGCTGTTTCGGCTATGGTGCTGGCCATGATGCTGGATATGCGTACGCGCCATAGTGAGAGTGTGGACGCAATCCGTCAACTCGAACTGGAAATGGCCGCCACCGAAGCCATTGAGCTGGTCATGCAGCGGATGGCGGATGATGCCGAACGCGATGTCGATCACACCAACGAACTCTGGTATACATCATTTAAATTGATGTATCCTTCAGGCATTGAAACCTATGTCTGGGTTGAGGATGAATCCGGAAAATTTGATCTCAACAACCTATCCCTTATGAACCGGACACCCAGCAGCCGCCCCCCGGATGATGTGCTCATTGAACTGATGATGGCCTGCGGTGACTACCATGGAGGGCTCAGGGCGACTGCCGTGCGCGACTGGGTCGATGAAGATGAAGAAGGCCCCAGAGAATCCTCGTTTTACATGGCCATGGAGAACCCCTACAGGGCCGCCAACACCTTGCTGCATCACGTCAGCGAATTGTCCCGAGTGGACGGATTCAGTGAAGACTACCTGCAGCGCGAAGAACTGTATGAAATGAAACAGCTAAGGGAGCACGACTTTGTCGATTGTGTAACCGCGCTGCCGGAAATCCGCAGCCGTTTGCTCCCCGTCAACATCAATACGGCGCCGCGGGAAGTACTGCTGGGCATACTGGGGTTGCCGCTGGATCAGACGGTCAATAAAATCCTCTTTCTGCGGTCGATGAAGCCGCTGCAATCATTGGATGTGGTTTCCAGCCTGCTCGGAGATGATCTCTTTGCTTCCGTCCGCCGCTATCTGGATGTTAAAAGCCGTTACGCAAGAATACATTGCAAAGCCTCCCGCAATGGCTCTATAGTGGTTACGGCGCTCGTGTCGAGAGATGCAGAGGGTGTGGTGCGCCCCCTGCAATGGACTCAAATGGTGGATTGAGAGGAATAATGGGTGTGCGTTGGAAAGCGGTAACAGGTATTGATTTGAGTGAAAATAGCTGTCTGGCAGTACAGGCCGTACTGCGCAGGGGGCAGATTCACTACAATACGGTGATGGAGCATGAAGGGGCTGTCAGTCGGGCGGCACTGCAGGGGCTCGTTGAATTTATCACCTTGGATACCGCTCATCATAAAACCGTTTCGGCGGCTTTTCTGGAGCCTGCAGCTTCCTTTACACAATGGTTGGAAACACCTTACACATCTGTCGCAAAAGCCCGGGGAGTGATGCCTTCACTGCTCGATATCAAATTGCCGTTTCCCGTTGAGGACTGCGTATGCGAATACGCGCTTTATCCCGGGAAGCATGCCGTTAACGGCTTTGCCGCAGGGACCCGTAAAAGTGCTGCACAGCAAGCGCTCACCCGCCTCCGGGAGCTGGGTATGGATCCTGCCTACCTCGCTCACGAAGGGGTGGTGCTGTGGTCTCAAAGCCTGCGTGAAGAACCGCCGGATAAAGATGATTCGTACCGCGTTGTCGCAAAACTCTGTGAAAACGATTGCTGGATTTGTATCGGTTGCGGAACACTTTTACATACCTGTCAGCGCCTGGGTGGCTGGCAGCGTGATGCCGATGGCATGGAGCACCTCGCTGCGGGTGCCAGAAGGCTGCTGCTTTCCAGCGGCGTTCCAGACGGCGCCCCCGTTGATTGGTACTGGTGCGGTCCCCGGGTTCAGGCATTGTCTGACGAGCTTTCAATCGTACGGGAAAAGCTGCAAAGCCGTGGACCGGTTCAGTGGAAAACGCATGAAGCGCCAGCGGCCTTTCCCGCCCGAGCCCTCGCGGCAGCAGTCCTCACGGACGGTTACGGAGTCCATATGCGCCCCCACGACCAGCCACACCCCTCTATCCTGTACCGGATCCAATCCGCCCGGATGCGCCTGATGGGTGTCGGCTGCCTGTTGAGTCTGTTGCTGATAGCCGGATCACTGGCCGCCACCTTCTTTTATTCCGCTCGCTATGAGGCCTTGCGCGATGAATTGAAGGCCCGGGCCGAAGACTATACAGGGGGGGCCGTACAAAAGGGTATGGAACTGGTACAGGTGCGTCAGGCAACCGCCCGGAGAGAGGCTCTGAGCAAACCGTTTCTCACCGCTTTTGCCGTCCCGGCCAGTCGTACCTTAAAAGCCATTCTGAATCAGGCACAGGCAGCGAATCTCGTCCTCGAAACGCTGACGATCAGAGAGGCCTCTTTCCAGCTCAGCGGTGCCTCCGATAATTGGGATGCGCCAGCCCGTTTTTACGAACAGCTTGAAAATGTAGGCTTGAAGCCGCAATCGCTGGACAGGCAGGATGCAGATGCCGCCGAGCAGGTGCGCTTTACGATCCAGGGGGTGTATCCATGAAAAGCAACATTCATCCCCTGTTTTTTCCCGCGGTGACTTTGGTTCTGGCTGTCGTGAGCCTTGTCGTTTTCTTCTACAGTTGCCGTTCGGTCATGGATGATCGCCGCCGCATCGCGGATGGACAGCGATCCCTGAATGAAATGGCGCAGTTTGAATCGTCTGTACAGCGGGGTGAGGCCGCTTTACAGCAGTACGGGCAACTTCCAAACGGTCGCTTAATCGATATCAGAAAAATGACGGCCAGCCTGTTTCCTGATGTCGATGTACAGCTCAATACCATGGCTTCCGAAACACTGGCTAATAACTGGACCCTCAGGAGAATCGAAGTCACGATCCCCCGTGCAGAACTGAGTACGTTGGGCCGGTTGATATCTATGATGGAAATGCAGCGCCCACCCTGGAGTGTCGTGCGCATGGATATAAACGGTCTGGCTGAAAAAGCGACGGCCAGCGTCAGCCTGATTGCAGAAGGGCTTGAAAAAAGTGGCCCATAATGTTCTGATCACCCTACATACTTATGAAATCATTTAATTTTCATTTCGAACTGATAAAGAATCTGGTCGCCCGCGAGCTGAAAAGCCGCTACAAAGGATCTATGCTGGGGTTTTTCTGGACCCTGCTCACGCCCCTTTTCATGGCGCTTATCTATCTCGTATTCCTCCGCCTGCTCGCCGGCCGCGGTATCTCCCTGGAGGAAATTATCATCGGCG
>CAYXEW010000076.1:0-1100 GCA_964464115.1 uncultured Verrucomicrobiota bacterium | reverse complement strand
TCGGCGTGTTTGCATGGCAGTTTACCGTCATGTGTGTCCAGGGCGGAATGACGTCGATAACCGGCAGCGCTAACCTGGTCAAGAAAGTATATTTTCCGCGACTGCTGCTGCCACTCTCTCAGACCCTTTCCAATTTGGTCAATTACCTGCTTTCACTGATCATCCAGTTTATCCTGGTGGGTATTCTGTTGGCTATGCAGGGGGGGCATCTGGCCTGGACATCGCTGCTGGTTCCCCTGGTGGTCCTGCATCATTTCATACTCAACCTTGGATTATCTTTTTTTCTCTCGGCGCTCAACGTTTACTTTCGGGATACACAGCATATTGTCGGTATCCTGTTGACGGCATGGTTCTTTTTGAGTCCCGCCATGTACAGCGTTTCTTTTGTTCGCGATAAACTGCCCGACTATACACTGATCTGCGATCTCTATATGCTCAATCCGCTGGCGCCGATTATGACTATGTACCGGGCTCTCATACTGCCCGGTGTGACCTTTGAATGGTCACTTTACGCTGCTATCGGACTGCTGTGGCCGCTTCTACTGGGCTGGATTGGACTCGCTTATTTCATGAAGGCACAACGGTATTTCGCAGACTTGCTGTAGCCTGCATGATGCATAGTAAACACCATAACGAATGGTATGTGGTAAATAAGAAAGAGTGATGAAAGATGAAATTTAAAATAGAATTAAAAAAACGAAATGCTGGCAGACCCCCTAATCAATGGCGTTTTTCACTCTCCGGACGCATTGAAAAGGTTGACTCCACATGGCTTTCAAGAATGTGTGGAAGGGCACTGCAACTGCATCCTTGGCGCCTTGCAGCTGCAACATATTAAACGCGTGAATAAGCTAGGTAAGACGCACATGCTTCCGTTCAGACATCGGATAGGAACAAGATGAAAAATGCAATAGAAGTGCAGAATTTATCCAAACGGTTTCGCCGTAAAGGAATACTTCCGCCAACGCTGTTCGGGTCGGTCCGGCAATGGTTGGGCGGCGGTGGATATGATTACTTTTGGGCAGTTCAGAATATGACCTTTTCCGTTCCACGCGGCACGACTGTTGGACTCATTGGGCCTAACGGCTCCGGCAAGAGTT
>CAYXEW010000075.1:7663-12837 GCA_964464115.1 uncultured Verrucomicrobiota bacterium | reverse complement strand
TGCAGGGGGTGTTTCCCGAATAGAAAACGGCCGGTAGAATGCCGTAAATAATCGGTTCCTTCCGGGTAGAACCGCCCGTTGCCGGGCGGTTCTACCCGGAAAAAGCCAAATAATCATGAAAAAACGCCGAAACAACCAGAGTTACTTTCGTATCTAAATAGACGATCGTCTATTTAGATACGAAAGGGGTTCGGTTCTTTTTACTACTTCATACTTCATTTAACCGCCAGAAAGGCCGATAGTTCATACCATGGAAATACGTACACTTTTAGTCAGTGATTTGGACGGAACCATTCTGCCTCTAGACCGAAAAAAGAGGCGCGCAGAAGAAATGGAACTCTTTCGCAAGGCGGTCAGAGGCCAGCGGGATCTTCGCATGGCTTACATCACTGGGCGCAATCTCAACAGGACACTTGACGCGTTAGAGAAGTGGAACGCCCCTATTCCCCATATACTCGCCCCGGATGCCGGCACTTCTCTATTTATAAAGCACGGCAAGCTCTGGAAGCGCGATGCCCTTTTTATGGACAAGATGAGGGCGGCCTGGCGAGACATGAATGCTCAGGGCATACACGAACTGCTGGGCGATATTCCGGATGTTGAATTGCGCGAACAGGATCGGCAGGGAGATTACCGCCTCAGCTATTATGCGCCCATCAGCAAAGACCCCAAGAGTCTTGTGCAAAACGTGAAGCGCAGGCTTTCAAGACAGCGCATCAGCGCCAATCTTATTATCAGCACCAATGAGAAAAAAGGGAATTACATGCTGGATATCATGCCGCCCTCCGGCGGCAAAGATTTTGTCATTCATTACTTGAAGCGTTCACTCCGTATTGACAAAAAACATGTTATCTATGCTGGCAATTCTGCAAACGACTTAATTGCATTCACCAGCGGACATAAATCTATCGTTGTGGCCAATACGCCCGCCCGCGTCAAGCAGGTGCTCAGCGTATATACACAGAAAAATGACAAGCCCGAGCGCATTTATTTTGCGGCGGGCGAATATATAAAAGGGGTTCACGAAGGCTGCGAACACTTTGGAATCTTATAGGTCTGCTTGTGTAAAAAACACAACAAGACGTTAAGACTTCTTCGTTTCCGAAGTTTCCTTAATGCGCTCTTTTAAACGCTTTTTACGGCGTTCCTTAGCTTTTCTTTTAACTCTAGCTCTTAATTGCTGTCCCATAGTGGCGAGTGTGATATCATAGGCGCTGTCTAAGGTCAACGGCATTATCAAATAAAAGCGCTCTCTGTTCCACGGTGAACCGTTATCGCGTGGGAGTATGCGGCATATCTGTCGCCAGTTAATGCCAGCGATCTTTGTTGCGTTCAAAAATCTCCGATATAATGTCTTTCACATTTTTTGTGAGCGACCAGCCGGGATAATGCTCTTTGAATTTTGAGACATCCGATATATACCAGATATGATCGCCCATACGATTCGTCTCAACATAGGTGGTATCCATCTTGCAGCCCGTCACCTCTTCGGCGATTTCGATGGCTTCCAGCATAGAGCAGTTGCTAAAGCGGCTGCCGCCCATATTGTATACTTCACCCACTCTCGGAGCCTGGTAGAAATGATAAAAACAGTTCACGAGGTCATAACTGTGAATATTGTCGCGCACCTGCTTGCCTTTATAACCAAAGATTCGATACTGGCGCCCAATGGCGGCACATTTGATGAGATAGGCCAGGAAACCGTGCAGTTCTGCGCCGGAGTGACCGGGCCCCGTCAGACAGCCCCCTCTGAAGACACCGCTTTTCATGTTGAAATAGCGGCCGTATTCCTGCACCAGCACGTCGGCTGCCACCTTTGATGCTCCGAACAGCGAATGCATACATTGATCAATCGACATACTTTCATCAATACCCTCTTTAAAGTAAGGGTGTGCCTCATCCACTTCCCAGCGCGTATCGGTTTCAACCAGCGGAAGGCGGTTTGGTGTATCACCATAGACTTTGTTTGTAGATGTAAAAATAAAGACCGCTTCCGGGCTGCATTGGCGGGTGGCTTCCAGCAGGTTCAGCGTACCGTTGGCATTCACAGAGAAATCGGTAAACGGCTCTCTGGCCGCCCAGTCGTGTGAAGGCTGTGCGGCTGTATGTATGATCAGTTCAATATCGGATCCGTATTTTTCATAAATTTTTTTGATGTCTTCGAAGTTACGAATGTCGGCGTCGTAGAACGTCAGATTATCATACTGCTTTTCCAGCTCTTTCCTGACCCAGAGCGTCGACCCCTCATTCCCGAAAAAATACTTGCGCATATCATTGTCAATTCCCACGACATCGAAGCCGCGGTCCGCAAAAAAACGAACCGATTCGGAACCTATCAGCCCGCTCGCCCCAGTCACTATAACAGTGCTCATACTCTACCTTCGCTTTCTTTCATGTATTGAATAATTTTATCTACGGTCTCCTGAATACCTAAATGGGTGCGGTCAATCTGCAGCGGAATCGCATCGTAAAGAGGTTTGCGTTCGGCATAGAGGCGCTGGATGCTTTCCCGTTTATCGCCCTCTTCCAGCAGGGGGCGGTGCTGTTGGCGGGCGACCCGCCGCAGAATCACGTCGGGGGCGGCCTGCAGGCATATCACCAGCCCGCTCCCGGCAAAGGTGTCGATATTATCCGGATTCAGCACGATACCGCCACCGCAAGCAATGACTAGATTATTTTCCTGCGCCAACTCCTGCACCAAGTCGCGTTCAAGTCTGCGGAAAAAGTCTTCACCCCGTTCATCGAAGATGGTTGAAATCTTTTTTTGTTCGCGCTCTTCAATCCGTTCATCCATATCGACAAACCGGCGCATCAGACGCGAGGACAGCGCCCGTCCCACCACTGTTTTACCCGTTCCCATAAAGCCGACCAGCACAATGTTCCGGGTGTCTGGTTTCCGTTTTTCTACCATAAACAGTCTCTTTTCAGCGGCAATCGGTCAATTGCCCTTCCCTTCCGTGCTATGGTTATAGTAACGCGTGGTGGGATAAGCGAAATCAATTTTCGGTTCTTTTGAAAAGGCCTCCAGAACTTCTTCCCAGATGCCGGTCGATGTAGAGCGCCGGTTGCGGGGCGCACAGAGGTAGCGAATGGTTAACGTGACACCGTGATCCGCAACGGATGTCCATATAATCGGCGACAAGTGATGAAAGAATATGAGAAATTTCTGTGCCGCCCTCCGCACCTGTTGCGCAGCCTCTTCACTTTTGATGGCCGAGTGGCTCTGGGCAATTACTTCCAATATTTCTTTGGCCCGCTTCCAATCGCTCTCAAAGGTTACCGTGATAGGTATCTCGTTCCATATAAAATTAAACCCCTGCGTAAAGTTGGCCAGGGGCTCGCGGAAGATCAGGCCATTGGGAATATGAATAATGCGGCCGGTACTCTGGTCTGCATCCACCCAGTTTCCAATTTCCAGCACGGAGAAGGAAAAGGGTCGCAAATCTATCACATCGCCGCTGTCTTCTCCCAACTGAATGCGGTCTCCCACAATAAAGGGTTTGCGAAGACTGATAAACAACCAGGCCGCAATATTTTCCAAGGGCTCTTTCAGGGCGATAGCCAGGCCGGCCGAAACGATTCCAAAGTAGGCGGCTACACCCGTGAAACCTCCCACCCATATACGAATCAGGACGAAAATCAATATGAATGTCATCATGTAGTTGATGGTTTTGCGGGTAATGTATTGCCTCGCAAGATCTTTTATCCGCTGATTGAAAATGCTGCAGAGGATGGTCCTGACGGCAATAAACAGGAGAAAGGCGCTCAGGGTCCAGAAGAGCTTTACCTGTAATGCGGGCGCCAGCCCCATGTTCGCCTCAACCCAGTTTTGCAAGTCTGTAAACATGAGGGTATGGTGACACAGTTGTCAAAAATGCTCAACGGTTATCCATTGAATATAAGCGTTCACAATGGGGGGGCCGAACAGCATCCAGATAGTGGCTGCCAGACTGATATACGGGCCATAGGGGATTTCAAGCTTCCATCGATGTTTGTGTGATGCCATCAGGGCGAGCCCGACCACAGCTCCCAGCACAGATGAAATAAAGATGGTGAACAAGACCGCTTCATATCCGAGAAAAGCGCCAATAGCCCCCAGCAGTTTAACATCTCCCATTCCCATGGCATCCCTCTTTAATACCCGTTTCCCGGCTTTGGCGACAAGCCATAGGATACCATAACCCGCCAGCAAACCCGCCAAAGAGCTCCACAGAGAGGCGAGGCGCGCCGCCCCCGCCGTCATTGAGTCAACCTGGATCCCGTGCAGCACTGGAAAGAGAACGCTGAGTATTACGCCGGACAATATGCCGCCCAGACTGACGGTATCCGGTATAATCATAAAATCGAGATCCACAAAAGCCGCCACTATCAAGCCGGCACTCAGCAGGCAATATAACGGGGTCACGGCCGAATATCCGTGTTGCAGCCCAATGAGCACGAACAGAACCGCGGTGAGCCATTCAACCGTCACATACCGTGATGAAATACCGCCCCCGCAATGTCGGCAGCGTCCGCGTAAAATGAAAAAACTGAGAATCGGCAGGTTGTCGTACCATGCAATAGAGTGGGAGCAGTGCGGACAATGCGAACCAGGAAAGACAATCGACTGATCACGCGGAACACGATAAATACAGACATTTAGAAAACTGCCGATACAACTGCCGGCGGCAAAGAGAAAAACCAGTGAAACTACATCGTACAACGTCATCAAACACCCCTGTTGCGCCGTCGGGCACTGTCATTGTGTTGAACGGCACAGCACTGTAATCGCTCTACCGTTTATATACCGCCCCTTCGAGTGCGCTCTTCATCGCCCCCACCTCGGCCGCCCTGCCGGTCCAAATTTCAAAAGCCTTCGCCCCCTGGTGCAACAGCATTCCCAAACCATTGGAGACACGGGCCCCCGCCGTCTTGGCCGCCTTCAAGGTAGCGGTTTCCGGATACATATAGACCAGATCGAACACACACTGCCCGCGGCTAAAACAGGCAGAGGGAAGCAGTGGCGGATCCGACAATTTCATGCCGACGGGCGTTGCCTGAACGACAACATCCGCCTGTGATGCTTTTTGCTGTTGCTCCTCCGCATGGAGTGCGCACTCAACGCTTAACCCGGGAAACTGACGCTTCAGCGTACTGGCCAATCCGGTTACTTTTTCAGCATCCAGGTCAGACAA
>CAYXEW010000075.1:0-7653 GCA_964464115.1 uncultured Verrucomicrobiota bacterium | reverse complement strand
AGGCTCCTGCATGGGCCGAGACAAGGGCGATCGCGCGGCCGGCCCCGCCGGCGCCGAGCACCATGACACAGCAATCCTGCAGCTTCACATCAAAAGCCTCCTCCAGTGCTTTTAAAAAACCATACCCATCTGTATTGTGACCCACCGTGCCTTCTTTTGTAAATGCTACTGTATTGACAGCCCCCAGCAAGCGTGCCGAATCAGACAGCGTGCTCACCGATTCATAGGCGGTTTCTTTCAGCGGAATGGTGATGTTAAGGCCTCCAAATCCCAATGCCGCCAGCGATTCAAGCGCTGCTGGAAGCGCGGCCGGGGCGACACTTAATGCGAGATAAATACCGTCGTATCCCATGACCCTCATCGATGCATTGTGCATGACAGGAGAGAGGGTGTGACCAATCGGATACCCCAACACGGCAAACGGTTTTGTATGACCACTGATATTCATTTACGAAGATACAACGCGGTTGAGGCCTGCCACTATAGCGCGCACAGCGGCCTGGTCAATATTGGAATCGGTACCGGCGCCAAAGATGACGCGGCCGTCGTCGAGTTTTAAAGGAACAAAGGCCAGCGCCTGAGCATCCGCTCCCTTTCCGACTGCCTGTTCGTGATAATCATCGACACTGAAGTGTATGCCGACCAGATCGCGCAAGGCGTGAACAAAAGCCGAAACGGGGCCATTCCCCTCTCCCGAAACGGTCGTTTCCTCGCCATTTATGTTGAGCCTGACCTCACCGTGAATGTAGGTTGGGTCGCGGTCATCGGGGCGCGGCCAGTAGCCTATCAATTCAAACGGTCCCTCCGGTTTCACAAAGGTCTGCTGAAAAACCTCATACACTTCGCTGCCGCTGATCTCGCGGCCGGCGTTATCACTGTAAGACTGAACGGCTCGACTCAACTCCGGCTGCATGGCTTTAGGTATCTGAATGCCGCGCTCCTGCTCCAGTACCCAGGCAATGCCGCCTTTACCGGACTGCGAATTAATCCTGATTAGTCTTTCGAATGTACGCCCCAAGTCTACCGGATCTATATGGAGATAAGGCACTTTCCAGCCCATTCCAAACATGCCGGGCGCCTCGTCCAGCTTATGCATGGCTTTGTTGATGGCGTCCTGGTGTGACCCCGAAAAGGCAGTAAACACATATTCGCCCGCATACGGCTGGCGATAATAGACCGGCATTCCGGTTAAACGCTCCACCGTTTCAGCGATTTCGGGCAGGCGGGAAAAGTCCAGACCCGTCTTGAGACCTCGTGAATAGAGGTTGTTGGCGACGGTAACCAGATCGACATTGCCGGTGCGTTCGCCATGACCAAACAGGGTGCCTTCCACTCTGTCAGCACCGGCCAGCAGGCCCATTTCTGTGGCTGCGACGGCCATGCCCTGATCATTGTGACCATGCAGCGAAATACAGACGTTCCGGCGCTCTTTAAACCGTTTACAAAAGCTCTCAATCAGATCGGCATAGTGATTTGGCGGGCGGCGCTCAACCGTGGCGGGAAGATTTAAAATCAACGGCTTTTCGGCTGAGGCCTGACCCCACTCACTATATACGGCCTCACATATTTCCAGTGCAAATGATAGATCCGTATCGGTAAATTCTTCCGGCGAAAACTGGTAACGGATATCCGCCCGGCTGTCGGCGGCCAATTCTCTAATCTGGCGGGTCGCCGCCACCGCCGTTTCAATCGTCGACTTCCTGTCCATCTTGAACACCTGCTTCATGTGCAGATCCGAGGTCGCAATGTAGGCGTGAACAATGGCGCGCTCAGCGCCTTCAAACGCTTCAAATGTTTTTTCGATGAGGTGCGGGCGACACTGTACCAAACCCATAATCGTTACATCATTCGGAATATGATGTTCTTCAATCAACCGGCGGGTAAATTCGAAATCATCTTTACTGGCCGAGGGAAAGGCAACTTCAATCTGTTTAAAACCGATACGGCAAAGCAACTTGAAATACTCCAGCTTCTGCTCTGGATTCATCGGATTCGGCAGGGCTTGGTTTCCGTCTCTAAGGTCTACAGAACACCAGACGGGGCTCTCTGTTATTTCCCGGCAAGGCCACTGCCGCTCATCCATGGTAATTTTATCAGCCGCTTTATATTTATGTACTGTTTTCATAATACCCGTCTCTGTTTCACCTATACACGCTTCTCGTTTTGAATAGCACAAAAAAACCCACCGTTTTTTGCGGTGGGTTTTCCCAAGGTCTTTTGTGCCGGTGCTATACCGGACCCGCCGCCAGCACCGCCCTTTGAAGGCGCAGTGCAAGATGAAGTCGTTCCAGAAGGAAGTACCCTGCAACCAGTAACATAATGGCGTGAATCATAAACATAGGGTCACTATAACCGCCGATTCGGGTGCTGTCAAACGGTGATCTTAACCATTACTGGTGCCCCGGCCACCTTTGCCGAAGTTCTTCTTGCGGAGACGGATATTTTTGGGCGTTACTTCCACCAGCTCATCGTCATTGATATACACCAGGCATTCCTCCAGGCTCATCCGTGTGGGGGTCACGAGAATCACATTGTCATCCGAACCCGCCGCCCGCACATTGGTCAACTGCTTCCCTTTTGCCGGGTTTACCGTCAAGTCATTCTCCCGGCAGTGTTCTCCGACAATCTGTCCCTTGTACACCTGCTCACCCGGGCCGAGAAACAGTTTGCCGCGGTTCTGCAGGTTGAACAGCGCATAGGCCACTGTCTGACACGTTTCCATAGCCACCAGTACACCATTTTTTCTGTTCCGCATTTCACCGGCATATTCATCGTATTCCATAAAGATGTACGACAGCACGCCCATACCTTTGGTTTCAGACATGAATTCGGATTTAAACCCGAGAAGCCCTCTGGTCGGCACCTTATAGAGCAGGCGCGTCATGCCGTTTTCCGTGTGCATCTCTAACAGGAGCCCCTTTCGGACACCCAGTTTTTCGATCACCTTGCCGGCGTATTCCTCGGCGACATCCACCGTCACCTCTTCATAAGGTTCCATTCTTTTGCCGTCTACCACTTTCATGATAACCCGTGGGCAGGAAACCTGGAATTCATATCCTTCCCGCCGCATCTTCTCAATCAATATGGAAATATGCAACTCTCCGCGCCCGGCGACATGAAAGGCCCCGTCCCCCTGTTCTTCCACATGCAGCGCCACGTCAGACAACGTCTCTCTCTTCAACCGATTTTTCAAGTGTGTCGAGGTCACGTAGTCGCCTTCACGTCCGGCAAAGGGCGATGTGTTCTGCAGGAAGGTCATGGACAGCGTCGGAGGATCCACCTCTGTCGTAGGAAGCGGAATCGGATTGTCCGGACAGGTATACGTGTCACCAACCGTCACATTCTCCAACCCGGCGACCGCTATAATTTCGCCGACCCCCGCCTCCATTATTTCTACTTTTTCATTGCCGCGAAAACGATGAATTTTGGTAATGCGGGCGGCATCCTGCCGGCCGGCATTGTTCACTACCGCGACTGGCATATTCACTCTGACATGACCCGAAGTCACCTTGCCGATCCCGAGGCGTCCGTAATAAGGCGAATAATCAATGGTACTGATCTGTAGCTGCAGCGGACCTCGGGGATCGCCCTTTGGCGGCGGCATGTACTCAATAATGGCATCGAGCAACACCTCGAGCGTCCCGGATCGCTGATCCGAGTCCAGCGTGGCATACCCGTCCTTGGCTGAGGCGTAGACGGTGTGAAAATCCAAAATATGGTCGGGCGCATTCTGTTTGACAAGCAAATCAAACACCTGATCGACCACCCAGTGCGGTCGGGCCGCAGGCTTGTCAATTTTGTTGATAACCACAATGACCGGCAGGTTTTTGGCCAGCGCTTTTTTCAAGACAAAATAGGTTTGAGGCATCGGCCCCTCCTGTGCGTCGACCAGCAGAAGAGCCCCGTCCGCCATCTGTAAAACACGCTCAACCTGCCCGCCGAAGTCGGCGTGGCCCGGAGTGTCAATGATGTTTATAAAGTGGCCCTTGTACTCAAACGCGCCATTCTTGGAGGCAATGGTGATCCCCCGCTCGCGTTCGAGGTCAATGGAGTCCATAAGGCGCTCTTCCATATGCTGGTGTGCGCCAAACATACCACTCTGCTTGAACAGCTCATCGACCAGCGTCGTCTTTCCGTGATCCACATGAGCGATGATGGCAATATTTCGAATTTTTTCAATAACTTGTGTATGCATAGTACTCCTGAAAGGGCGGTTCTATAGCAGGAAGTCTTCGGGCACAGCAACTACAATATCATTCATTTATGATGATGACCCGTAACCAGAGCTTATTCCAGGTTGCCGAGACTGGACACCAGTTGTTTAAATTCCAGCGAGTTGCGCAGTGAATCATAGGCCGTATCAGAGAGTATAGCCAGTGCCTTGTTTGCATCGAGCAGGCGGACTCCGCGATAGAGAGCACGCATGGCCGCGTCTACATCGTCCGTCTGCGCCTGAACCTGCGCAAGCTTGAAATAGAGCGGTGCCGATTGGGGATAACGCTCAATCGCCAGCAGCAGCGTCTCAGAGGCCTCCTCCCAGCGCTCGAGTGCAATCTGAACCAGCGCCCGGTTCTGGAGCGCCTGGACCGTCACCTCTCCATATTTAAAAAATTCGCTGAATTGGTGATTGGCTTTTTCCATTTCGCCGGTCTGCATGTACAGAAGCCCCAAGTTGTAGTGGGTGGGGGCATATTCGGGCTGCAGGGCTTCGGCCTCGAGAAAATACGCTTCGGCTTTTTCATACAGGTCGAGTGCAAGAGTGGCGACGCCCAGGTTGTTCAAGATGCGATAAGAGCTCTCCTTCTCACTGACGGCGGTTTCAAAAGCGGCTACTGAATTGGTGTACTGCTTGAGTTGCATATGGCACAACCCTATTTGCGCCCACACACCGCCGAGGTCGGGATAGATATCCAGCGCCGTGCTGTAAAAATAGATAGCCGCTTCCCACTCATCTGCACTGTACGCCTTGTCAGCCTGCAATAAATAATACGTGGCCTGCTTTAACCAGTGCATATCCAGGGGCACGCCACCCTCCTCCGGAATATCGCTCAGGTCTTCCTTTTCCAGTTCATCCATAATGAACTGTTTCCGCATACTACCCTCTAAATCCATAATCGGCATAGAGCGTATTTCTGCAATAACGGATGCGGCACCACTTTTCTGTACCGGTAAACGAGTTTGTTCATAGAAATATTCAATGATAAAATAACCCAACACCATCAACAGAATGGCCACCACAAGCTTGATCATAAACAGGATACGCCTGGATCGTTGAATCATTGCATACCAGGGATTGTTCCGAAAAGGATTGCCCGAACCTTCATAAGGCTGGTCGAATCCTTTTGGGGTGCGATCGGATTCATATATATCCCGAGATTTCCTTACCATACTACTGCTCCCAAATGCTGTTATCATCAGTCGGACCAGATGGGATCATGCATAGAAGATATCTGCTTCATTGCCTTGGATCGCGCCATCACTTCCTGAACTCTTGCAAACAGTTCTCTTTCGTAAGCCCGACCGGACGGTGACTGCCGCATTTCACTGAAAGACTGGGTTTTAAAGTAGCGGTATACATCTGTCTGCCGGCCCTTTTCCTCTGCCTGCCGTAAATACGCCTCCGCTTTATCATACTGCCCCGTCAAGGCGGCAATAGAAGCCGCCTTTAAATAAAGTTTCTGAATATCTCCATTCATAGCCAGCGCGCGCTCCACTGAGCGCAGGGCTTCTTCCAACTCTTCTTTTTCCCGCTCCAGCTCGGCCTTCAACAGCCAGCCGTTGATGTTGTCTTCGGCCAGGGAAGTAAACCGGCGGATGGCCGTGTAAGCCTTATCAAAGTTCTGCAGTGCGAGGGATACCAGAGCCATATTATAGTGAGCGCTGGGCGGCGGATCCTTGAACGTCAGCACGCGTTCAAAGGCCTGTTCGCTATCTTTATAGTTGCGGAGCATATAGAGCACGAGGCCGTAATCACTCCACAGGCGGGCCTCTTCGGCGCGGTAGAGTAAGGCTTTTTCGAGCAACGGCAGGGCTTTTGAAAATTGCTCATTTCGTATATAGATGCCGGCCAGAGCACTCAATCCATCCACATATTCGGGTTCGGCTAGCAACACTTTTTCGTACAGAAGTGCGGACAGGGCAGGATCCGAATCAAGCGAAGCCTCCGCACGCGCCAGGATGCTGGTCCATGCTTCGGGAGGCTGGTTCGTGCTGGCCAACTCGGAATCCGCTTCCTCAACTGTATTGCTTTCCATGGAAACGGGGGGGGCGGTATTGATTTGCGCCGCCTGCAGTTTCTGATCCCAAGCCCTGTTTAAATAATGAATGGACAGCCAGAGTATTCCGAGCATAATCACAAGGAAAACAAGGAACTTCCTTACACTCGCAAACAATGATTCATCAACCGCATTCGATTCCAGACGGCTGCGAATCTGATGCTGAGACGGCCGCCCGCGGTCGCTGCGCTTTTTTCTTTTTCTTCTAACGCGTTCTACCATTTGTTTTTCCAAATATAACTGGCTTAAGGAAACAGAACATACATTCGTATTTTTTTTTACATGGCGGCCAACCTTGACGTAGGGTCGAACCGTAATTGGCCCAGACTATAGCCCAGACACCGATCAGTTCAAGTTAAAGATGCTCTAGATCACGCCGGACACGCCGTCCTGACGGTTTCCAACGTCTGGATGCGGAAGGCCGTAGGGCTTCCAACGGTTGGAACGGACAAGAGCAAACGGGATCACGTCTTCACAATCAACAGATAGCGTGTGATGTGTGTAATGAGATTGTCATGGTTATGACAAGACCATAGGGTGGGCGGGAAATAACGGGAACTGGCAAGCTTCAGCCAAAAGTGTCGTTTAATGATATTGTCGAGGGCAACCAGTCCCGCAACGAGCGACTGGCTGATCTCATGCGGCGGTTTGCCATCTGCGAGGAAAAGAGCAGCGGGATCGACAAAGTGATTCAAGCCGTAGAGGCGTACCAGCTTCCCGCGCCGGATTTTCGTCCCGCCTTCCGGCGTACCGAGGCCATCTTGTATGGACCGAAGTCATTCGAGGATATGGGTCGAGACGAACGCGTCCGCGCTTGCTACCAGCATTGTTCCCTTCAATACGTCCTGCGCAAGCAGATGACCAATCAGTCTTTGAGGGAACGTTTTCAGCTACCGGAGCGAAGGAGTGCGGTTGTTTCGCAGGTGATTTCCTATGCCATTGAAGTGGGAGCCATTAAGCCAGATGAAAAGGCCGGAAGTTCGAGAAAGTATGCACGCTATCTGCCACATTGGGTCTGAATCTTATTTAAGCGTTACCCCTCTGCAGAGGGGACGCAAAGTCGTAAGTCGTTGATATGATGAATGTTGCTTATTTAAGCGTTACCCGCGGACATTTAACAGGAAACAGCCTTGGATCGCTCCTCGGCCGACCTGATTTCTATTTTCTCGGTTGCCTGCAGCGGAGCAGCATGAATAATGTAAGTAGTTGATATGAAAAGCATTACCTATTATCGCTTATTTTCGTTTGCTCCGAAAACGTTTGGGAGGCCTAACAAAGGGCGGGGTTTTCTTATTTAAAAGCAAACCCTCACGGGAGAACCACAAGGTTCTTCGCTACTTTGAATGGGTAACTCTTTTTGAGGCAGGCAAGGACAGCT
>CAYXEW010000074.1:0-13069 GCA_964464115.1 uncultured Verrucomicrobiota bacterium | reverse complement strand
GGCTTAATAAAGAAGTTCATGCATTAGCCGTGGCATAATAATGACAGCGGCGAACAAATTAAGGATTAGTACTGACCCGAGTCTTCGAGAGGTCGGTGACTAATCCATGGTTTCCTCCACAGGCGGATCTGCGACATGAAGCCGCGAGCGGGGCTATAGGGAAAAGGTTCTGGCGAGGTGGTTGTTGCTGGTGTTTTTTGTTGGTTGTGCAGCACGGAACCTGTATCCGCTGACTGCCGTATCCTGAAAAAAGGGGGACTGTTGCGGTTTTTTGAGGGGACAAAAGACACCGGATTTCATTCTTTGGGCACAGTATTGTGTTTAAGGGTCAGCCCGCACATTGCAACAAAATACAATAGGGCTCACGTCTCGATAATCGATAAACAGCTCTTGCATTGTTCATAAACATTCCTCAGCTATGCATCCTTGATCATCCTCTTCTTCAAATACTTAATCCGCGCAAAAACCGTCTTGTAGACCAAGAAAAAGGGGTCACCCCTTTTTCCATTTTCTCCGTTGCTCTGCGCCCCCAAAGCGGCAATTCAGATTGCCGTACTCCAAACCAATATGGTGCGGTGACGAGCCCCTTCCCCATCCGTGGGACGGCCCTGCCATCCGTGGGTCATTTATCACATTGAGATACTGGGCCCCATCGCTTCGCCCCCCCAAAAGCGGCAATTCAGATTGCCGCTTTGGGGGGAGCGGAGCGTGGTGCGCCTGCCGGGAGTCGAACCCAGATCGTCGGCTTCGGAGGCCGATATTCTATCCATTGAACTACAAGCGCAAAAATGAAATGTCAACGGGCTCAATCTTTCACCGCTAGAGAGTTGTCTCCCGCACAATCTCTTTGATGGCGCAGCCTGACATCCGCTTCCAGTAAAATACTTATCCGTTCCTGGCTTCAAAATCTTTCATGAAGGAAATCAGCGCATCTACCCCTTCAGCGGGAAACGCGTTATAAATAGAAGCGCGAATACCGCCTACCGATCGATGTCCTTTCAGACCTTTCATATGCAGATTGCCAGCTTCTTTAAGGAAATGAGCCTCCAGCTCCTCCGTTGGAAGGCGGAACGTCACATTCATCGTCGATCGGCTCTCGACGGCGGCGGTCCCTCTGTAAAAATCTGTACCGTCAATGGCAGCATAGAGCTTGGCTGCCTTGGCTTCGTTCTCTTTTTCAATGGCTGCAAGGCCGCCCCTGTCTTTCAGCCAGCGCGTAACCAGCATGACCATATAGATACTGAAACAGGGCGGTGTATTGTACAGCGAATTCGCCTCAATATGCGTTTTGTAGCGCAATATCTGCGGTACTTTATCCGACACTTTATCGGCTAAGGCCTTGCGCATGATAATCAGGGTGACCCCTGAAGGCCCCAGGTTTTTTTGAGCGCCGGCATAGATGATCCCAAAAGGTGACACATCAAACGGCTTGGAAAAAATATCAGAGGACATATCGGCTACCAGCGGCATATCCACTTTGGGAAATTCTTTCCACTGGGTTCCGGCAATGGTCTCGTTTGACGTAATGTGTAAATAAGCGGCACCGGGTGTGAGATCGAGTTCGTCGGCGCGCGGCATACGGGCCGGACTTTCCTTCGACGTGTCGGCTGCTACATGTACGTTGCCCAGAATCTGCGCTTCGGCAATGGCTTTCTTGGCCCAGGACCCGGAGTTGGTATAGTCGGCCGTTTCCCCATCTCCCAGGATGTTCATCGGCACCAAGGCAAACTGCGTGGTCGCCCCGCCAGTTACAAAGAGGACCGAGTACTCATCGCTCAACTGCAGCAGTTCACGAATGTTGGCCACGGCCTCTTCGTGTACGGGGCCGTACTCTGGACCGCGGTGGCTGGCTTCCATAATGGAAATGCCGGAACCTTTGTAATCCAGCAGTTCTTCCTGTGCTTCTTTGAGTACCTCCGCTGGCAGCGTTGCCGGACCGGCGCTAAAATTATATGCTCTACTCATATCGATCCTTTCTTCATTGTCATGTCTCAAAATGGATGTAAATCCTATCAGTGAATAGCGCAACCTGACCAATCTATTTTCTAAAAAAGATATGGCGGACTGAGCTTCGGCGGAATCAATTGGATCCGGGGTTCGCCCCGGCATATAAAGAACAGGACAACATCGTTGATGCAAGGAAGCCTCAGTCCCGGGATATGACGGTCACTTACTCACCGCTCACATCTATGTTGATAACGCCCCTGTTGATTTTCTTTTCCATGACCTCGCGGAGTTTTCTTTTGACCACATTCCTGAAGGCCGGCACGAGCAGCAGAAACCCGACCGTATCGGTAATCAGCCCGGGCGTGATGAGCAGTACCCCGGCAATGAGTATCATCAGGCCATCCATCAGGTGCGGGGCCGGCAGCTCCCCCCGGTTCATTTCTGCACGAATTTTCATTACGAGCATAAAGCCCTGCATGCGAGCCATCCAGGCTCCAATGACGCCCGTAAGCACAACCAGGCCGATGGCCCCGCCAACGCCGAGACTTTCTCCGACTCTGAGCAACACCATCAGCTCAATAATGGGCATTGCAATAAACAGCACTAACAACGTTGAAAAAACCATTTTCTATCTACCTCACATGTATTATTATTCATTTTCATACCAAGCTAGGACCGTTCCACTCACATGGGTGGGTATCGCTGTAATCCTGCTCAAACGGCTCGTGTAGACCGCTGACCAGACGCGCCATTCATCCCCGTGAAAAAGAACCCAACCCTCTTTGTCCATATCATAGGGCTTTTCAAACTGATACCGGTTCACGGCATCTACGGAGACGCCTGCATAGTGGAAAATTTCCGGGTGCGTCCAGAGCATCAGACCCGTAATGATCCTCTCTGCGGGCTTTATCTGAAGGCTAAGCAGTTGGGCGGCAGAATGACCGGACCGTTCAAAACGACTTATGTTCTTATAGTGTGCAAAGGGAAACACGGTCAACACCATCACGAGAGCACAGCCCAACAGGGCTGTCTGTTGCCTTCGGCGCCAGGTAAAAAACAGGCCATGCGCTAAAGCCAGACCGGTCAGGACAGTGACGGCAATGAGCCCTGTTCGGGTGATGCCTTCGGCTTCGGGCATCTGCACAAACAATACGCCCTGGACTACGGCGTAGAGGAGTGCCGTCAGGGCCGGAGCCCACCGGAGAACGACAGGGTGGAACCGGACGGCGGCTCCGCACAGCATCGCAAGCAGTGGAAAAAACATGTAACCGTAACGGGGATTATCCAGCCCCATCATGACGCTGTACAGCAGGGACAGCAGGAACGTCCATTGAAAAAAGGATGCCGCTGTGCGCTGTTGAACACACGCTTCATCCGCGCCCGAAGCCTTGAAGCAGAACCGTAATACAAGTGAAAAGGGCAGGCCGTATAGTAACAGCACAAAGGGTAGTGACAGGCGTTCCAGCCAGTCGCCCGTCACCTTGGCGTTGGCCTCCCTGATACCGCTCAAATCCAGCGATTCGCCGGCCGCATGGAGCGCGTACGCAGCTGCCGCCGCATACAAGGAAAAAAGTCCGATGCCCATCGCAATGGTTCCGGCTGTTTTCCACCAGCGGCGGGGAGCGCCGCCATCCCTGCGCAGCAAGAAAAGGGCTGTCAGCGCGGCGGCCATCAGGGGCAGACAGGCGGGACCCTTCAGTAAAAAGGCGGCCCCCAGACTGAGTCCGGCCCATACACCGGCAAAGCGACGGGTAGTTGACTGATGCACATCCAATAAGAATACGACCGCCGCCACTGATGCCAGCGTATTCATGGCATCAATATCAGCACTGCGAAATTGAGACCACAGTGGAATAATACTCATGTAAACAAAGCCGGTCACCCAGCCCGACAACGTACCCCAGAGGCGGGATGACCGATATGCCAGCCAGCCGCCCAGCAACGCCGCCGACAACACGGAGGGGAGGCGCCATACGGCCTCATGCGGACCCAGGGCTTTCTCAAATAAGGCGATGACCCAGTAAGCGAGAGGTGGCTTTCTCAGGTACGTCTGACCGTATAGCCTGGGGATCAGGTATGCGCCGGACTCGTTCATCTGGTGGGCCGTTATGGCGCGGTGACCTTCCGTGCCGGACAGCGGGGCCCAGCCGAGGTTCCAGGAAAAGCAAAGGGCTATCAGCAAGAAAAAGAATATACCTTGATGTGAAGCTCTCATCTGTGTCAGCTCTTTATTCATATCGGTTCTTCATAAGGACAAACACCAGATTCGCTCCTGAGTTGAGGCTTGCCCTCGTTATCACTTCGGCCAATGAACCTGCCATGGCGGCAAAATAAAACAGGGACATGTGTATCATCACAATCCTACCATACCCACAGGCTACTGATGTCAACCGGTATTATTTTCAACGTCTTTCCCATTTGTGGGATTTAATTAGTAATCTATTTTCTGTAAAAAGTAGTTCGCAACGGTTTACGATTGCCTATACTGCAACTGCAATCAAGTATGAAAGAACACTCTCGCATGTTAAAATCTGCGGGCAGTATCGGGTTACTCACCGGTGCCAGCCGCATCCTGGGACTGATACGCGATGTCTTAATGGCCGGGCTCTTTGGTACTTCTGTGCACATGTCAGCCTTTGTTGTCGCCTTCACCATTCCCAACCTGTTTCGCAGGCTCTTTGGTGAGGGTGCGCTGTCATCTTCGCTGATTCCGGTTTTTGTCGAAACGAGAAATCGGGAGGGGGCCGATCGCGCCTGGCAAACCGCGAACCGCATTCTGTTGCTGGCAACCCTGTTTCTCTCGGCCCTTATTCTGGGCGGCACGGCTCTCATCCAGCTCATCCTTTCACATGGTGACGTCGGAGAACTGGGTGTCTTTACGCTGAAATTACTCCGCATTATGTTTCCCTATATGCTGTTTATCTGTATGGCGGCTTTGGCGATGGCCATTTGCCATTCCTGCAAACATTTTCTCATCCCGGCCGCCACGCCCTGCATACTGAACCTCGTTTGGATCGGCACCCTACTGTTTATCATGCATTCAGCGATCACTCAGCCCACGACGCAGATCACGATCGTAGCCGCCGGCATCCTGGTCGCCGGCCTGCTGCAGGCCGTCATCCAAATCCCGGTACTCATCCGGTTTGGCTGGAAACCGCGGCTGGGGCCGGCGCGGAAAGATGAAAAAGTGCAGCGCATCTTGAAGCTCGCCCTGCCGGCCGCACTGGGGCTGGCCGTTACCCAGTTCAACGTATTGATCGACCGCCTGCTGGCATCGCTCATCGCCCCCTGGGCACCGGCGGCACTCTACTTCAGTGAGCGCCTGATTTACCTGCCGCTGGGTCTGTTTGCCACGGCTATGGGAACCGTATTGTTGCCGACCCTCTCGCAGCATGCTGCCGAGCGGGATATCGACGGCCTGAAAGAATCGTTTCAATTTTCCATGCGTACCCTTTTATTTATTATGCTGCCCTGCGCTGCCGGGTTGCTGGTGATGGCCCGCCCGATTGTTTCTGCGCTCTTTGAGCGCTTTGCCTTTGAAGCGGCATCGACGGCTCAAACCGCAGTCGCCCTTCAGTTCTACGCTCCGGGTCTGGTGGTGTTCAGCCTGCTTAAAATTCTGGTACCCTTCTTCTACTCCCGGCAGGACACCCGAACTCCTGTGCGCCTGAGTCTCTGGACCGTCGCACTGAACCTGGTACTGAATATCACGTTCATCATCACGTTTCCCGCACCGATGAAACACGCCGGGCTCGCGCTGGGCACCGTGCTGGCTGAAACCTTTTATGCGGTCATGCTGGGCCGGGCACTGCATCGTAAAACAGGCAACCCCGGCTGGGGGGCTATTCTCCGGAGCGGACTCAGACAAACCGCCGCGGCCTGCATCATGTGTATCGCGGTACTCCTGCTCTATCACCGCCTTCTAGCTCCAATGGCCGGGCAGTATCTGCCTGCCGAAGCGGCCACACCGGTTGCTCTCTCGCTGGCGATGGTGGGCGGCATACTGACGTATCTGACGGCGGCACTGGTGTTGAACCGCAAAGAGGTGCTCGTTCTTTTTCGACTTTGGCGTTGACCTAAGACAGTCCAGTCAATAGGTTGCTCAGGTACATTTCCCATGAGGGGAAAACGAGACTAGATTAACAGGCAGGAGAGTTGAATTATGGCAACGATCAACTTTGGCGGTACGAACGAAGAAGTCATCACCCGCAAAGAGTTTTCACTGGCTAAAGCCAGGAAGGTTTTAAAGAAAGAAACGGTCGCCGTTATCGGATATGGCGTGCAGGGACCGGCCCAGGCCCTGAACATGAAGGATAACGGTATTAACGTTATCATTGGGCAGGCCAAGGCTTTTAAAAAGGATTGGGATCGGGCCAAAAAGGATGGCTGGGTTCCGGGCAAGACGCTTTTTGACATTGAAGAGGCCGTACAGAAAGCCACTATCGTACAAATGCTGGTCTCCGACGCTGCCCAGATGAAGGTTTGGCCAACGGTGAAGAAAAATCTGAACCCGGGCGACGCGCTTTATTTCTCGCACGGCTTTTCCATCGTCTACAGTGACAAGACCAAGGTTATTCCCCCCAAAGATGTCGACGTCATCATGGTGGCCCCGAAGGGTTCCGGCCTGAATGTTCGCCGCAACTTCCTGGCCGGCGTCGGTATCAACTCGAGCTTTGCCGTTGAGCAGGATGCAACGGGACGCGCCATGGAGCGCTGTCTTGCGGTCGGAATCGGCATTGGCAGCGGGTATCTATTCCCCACCACCTTTGAGCACGAGGTAACCAGCGACCTGACTGGAGAACGCGGGGTACTCATGGGGGCGCTGGCCGGTCTGATGGAAGCCCAGTACGACGTATTGCGTCAGGGCGGCCATAGCCCGAGTGAAGCCTTTAATGAAACGGTTGAAGAGTTGACGCAGAGCCTGATTCGCCTGGTCGATGAAAACGGCATGGATTGGATGTATGCTAACTGTTCTGCCACGGCCCAGCGCGGAGCTCTCGACTGGAAACCGAAATTTAAAAAAGCAACCCTGCCGGTTTTCAAGGATCTCTACAAAGCTGTCAAGACGGGCAAAGAAGCGGAACGCGTGATTCGCGTCTGCGGTCACAAGGATTACGCTCAGCGCCTAGGTAAAGAATTGGCTGCAATCCATGATTCTGAAATGTGGAAGGCGGGCGAAGCGGTGCGTAATTTGCGCCCGAAAGCCAAAGCCAAGGACATCACCAAAGCCACCAAAGGGGTGGGCGGAAGAAAAACTAATTAAGCAGCATGTCTGCAGGGCGGAGCGCTGGCTTCGCCATATGAAAAGGGGCGGAACATTCCGCTCCTTTTTTTTTAAGGAAATCAACAGAGAGAACAGCGGAAGTCTGCCATTTCGGGGCCATCCAACATAAATTTTACGCCTCATGATCAACAGCTACAAGAAACACAGCGCGGCAAAACCGTAACTGGACGCGAATAGTTGAGCCTGCAGCCCTGCGGAGACGGGTGCCAATCGTATGCCGCCCATCATATTCCCATGCACGTTCGTACCCCCGTTTTACGTACGCGGACATATCCGAATCGGTGCAAAAGGCCCCCGTTTATTAATTCATATCCATGCTGGACTTATTATGCTGAGCATGCTAGTTTGCATGAGTAACGGTTGACTCGCATTCATTTTGATTGAGTGACCATGATAAGAAAAAACAGAACAGGAAGTAGAGATAAGATATGAGTTTAGGCACTGTAAAATGGTTTAGCAGCGACAAGGGTTTTGGATTTATTGCGCCGGAAGAAGGCGGAGATGATCTGTTTGTTCATCATTCAGATGTTGATGGTCCTGACCTGTATGAAGGGCAGAAAGTAAATTACGAAGTGGGCGAAGGAAGAAAAGGCCCATGTGCTAAAAATGTTTCCCCTGCAGGGTAACTCTTCAATATTTTAGTACGTATTATTCAGCCTGACAGCGACACTCTTAACGGGTTCCTGTCAGGCTTTTTTTATACCTCCTCCGCTTTACGGAATCCTTATTTATGATTAAGCAAATTGCACATTACTCTATACGTTCGCCGGATCTGGAGCTCACCAAACGGTTCTATACTGAAGCTCTCGGGATGGAGCTGGGCTTTACATTTGAGAAAAAGGGCGAGCTGTTTGGTTTTTACATCAAGGCCGGCAACCAGACATTTGTTGAAGTGTTTAAGGGTGAGCCAGGTGACACAGGAAACATCCATCATGTCGCCATGGAGGTAACCGATCTTGATGGATTGACAGAACGGATCCGTTCTGCCGGTTTTGAAGTCGGTGAGAAGTCTATGGGCGCCGACCATACCTGGCAGGCCTGGACCACCGACCCCGGCGGCACACGTATTGAGCTTCATGAATATACGGATGCATCCCTGCAATGTGTTGGCGGCACGTGCATCGTGGACTGGTAAAAAAAGAAATAGCCGCTCTGTACTTAACTATGCTCGGGGGGCGGAAGTTTTTTTAAAAGCGCCGGCAGTACATCGGGCAGTGACCGCACTTCGGGCCAGGCGGTCTTATGATTATTCTCCAGCACCATCAGAGGTACGGGGTTGTTCGTGTGCTTCCGCGTGCGGAGGTCCTCTATATTCCCGTGATCACTCGTGAGTATTAACCCGTGCCCCTCTTTTTCAGCAAAGCGGGCGGCGGCACTCAGGAATGCGTCCAGATTGCATAAGACCTCCTGTATTTGGGTCGGCGACCCCTTATGGGCAGTCACATCCGTCTGAAAATACTCAAACAGCGTGACGTCGTGCTCTTCGGCAATCCTGACCAAATGACGCCCCGCTTCGGCGGGATCAATCAGGGGCCCTTCATAGCCGCGCCGGAACAGAGAGTGGCGCGTCAGGTCGTGATAAACTGCTTTATTGTCATGCAGATATTTTTTACCCCGCACCCCCCCGAATGCGGCCAGCGTGGAGACCGTCGTCACAGAGTGAAACCGTTCATCAAGCTCGTCGATATCATCCAGGTAATAGGCGTTGGCAAAGGTGCATGCATATCCTCGCCCGCGCAGACGCACAAACATATTATGCTCCCGAATGACTTCACGCAGCGCCGGGCCGGGAAAACCTTCGACATGTCGTCCGATGAGGCGGGCGGCATTCAGGCCGCAAAGGAGAGAGGCCTGACCTGTTGCACTCTGCGGCAATCCGGAAACACCCATACAGGCATCCACGGGTTGTGCCGTATCGAGCCATCGGGCCAGGTGAGGACAGGCCCCGCAGGTAACCGGATTGTTTTCATCTCGCGATCCGAGACCCAGGCCATCAATAAAGATAAAAAGGTATTTCACGGATTACCCGCTATCCATTGCACGAACCACTTTTACAGCCTCGACCGCTCGCCCCACCCGGTCGGTCACCTGTTCGTAATCGCCCTGCTCCAGAGCGGCGGGCGGAATGAGCGTGGAACCCATCCCCACACAAAAGGCGCCGGCCTCAATCCAGGCACCTATATGCTCTAAAGAGATACCTCCCATCGGTATGATCTGCGTCCACGGCATCGGTCCCCGGATTGCCTTGAGAAAAGGAATGCCACCCAGGGCGGCGGCCGGAAACAATTTACATACATCGACACCCCATTCGTGCGCGCGGTTTATTTCGGTCGCCGTGCTGCAGCCCGGAATACACGGGATGTGACAACGGTTACAGGTTCGTATACTATCCTCATGCAGTACGGGGCTCACAATAAAATCGGCGCCGGCCTCTATAAACAGAGCGGCTGTGGCAGCATCCATGACCGTGCCGGCACCGAGCACCATATTCCACTCTTCATTTTTACAGGCCTGTACCAGCGAGCGGAACACCTGCAGAGCGCCGGCACCGCGATTGGTAAACTCAAGGACGCGACAACCGCCTCTCTGCACGCCCCTCGCTGTTTCCAGACAGACCTCTTCATCTACGTGATAAAAAATGGGGACCACACCACCTTGGTACATCGTTCGCAGGGTGAGATATTTTTTCCAACCGACCATGGGGGCCTTTCCGCGCGGTTAACAGGTCAGCTTCATATTGCGTGCCGCAGCCACTTCATCGAGGCGTCCGACCGGTGTGGTCGCCGGCGCCTCCCGCAGGAGATCCGGTTGCTGTTCCGCCAGTGCGGCCAGTTCTTTCATTGTTTCAATAAAATAATCCAGCGTTTCGCGGGACTCCGTTTCCGTGGGTTCAATCATAATGGATTCGGGGACGTTGAGCGGAAAATAGACGGTGGGAGGGTGGATGCCGCGATCGATGAGTGCTTTTGCTATATCCATGGTATGAATACCGAATTTTTCAAACGGAGATCCACTGAAGACGCACTCATGCATGCAGCGGCCCTCGGTTACGGCCTTATAATGGGTGCGCAGGTTTTCCTGTATATAGTTTGCATTCAGAACGGCCATATTACTCGCCTCGCTCAACCCCTCTCGGCCGAGCATCAGGATGTAGGCATAAGCCCTGACAATAACGCCGAAGTTGCCGTAGAAGGGGGCAATATAGCCTATCGATTTAGGTTCATCATAATGCAGGCGAAAGGTCCCGTCTTCCGTTTTCTGAATGCGCGAGATGGGCAGGTACGGCCGCAAGGTTTCGACGACGCCTACGGGACCGGAACCCGGACCGCCACCGCCATGGGGTGTCGCAAACGTTTTGTGCAGATTGAGGTGACACACATCAAACCCGATTTCACCCGGCTTATAGCGGCCGAGGATGGCGTTCATGTTGGCACCGTCATAGTAGGCCAGCCCGTCGACGCGATGGATGATATCGGTAATCTCCGCGATATGGGGGTTGAATACGCCCATCGTATTCGGGCAGGTAAGCATCACTCCCGCCGTCTTATCATTGACAGCCTCTTTGAATTTTTGCAGATCCATAACGCCGTTCTCATCGGTCGGCACCGTCACGATGTTATACCCTGCCAGGGCTGCACTGGCGGGATTTGTTCCGTGTGACGAGTCGGGAATAATGATATGATCTTTTTGATTGCCGCGATCTTTGTGGTAGGCCGCGATGATCATGACACCGGTCAACTCTCCATGCGAGCCCGCCATGGGCTGCAGCGTGAATTCAGCCATACCGGTTATTTCAGAAAGGCTCCGCTCCATTCTAAAGAGCAGTTCGAGCGCTCCCTGGGTCAGCAGTCCCCCATGCCTCAGTTGCGGCCATAACGGATGAATATCGGTAAAACCACCCATGCCTGCAGCTTTTTCACACGCCTTTGGATTATACTTCATCGTGCAGGAGCCGAGCGGATAAAAATGGGTATCGATGGAAAAATTGAGTTTGGACAGCGCTGTAAAGTGTCGGACAACATCAATTTCAGAAACTTCGGGAAGTTCGGCGGGTTCCGCACGCATGTAGCGCGGATCTATGCGGCCTTTCACTTCGTGCCGCGCATCCGGAAACATCACGGCCCGTCGGCCTTTTACACTCTTTTCAAAAATTAATTTCATAGGTCTTCCGTCATGCAACACACATTAACTGCCATTTGATTGTACACCCGACGACCCGTTCATGCCAGAGCACTCTCCAGCTTGGCGGCGAGAATGTCTATTTCTTCCCGGGTTCTCTTTTCTGTAAAAGCCATAAGCAGGATAGTATCCATATGGTCGTAATAACGGCTGACCGGAAAACCCGCAGCCAGACCCTCATCAATGAGCTTGCTGATCACTTCGGCGGCATCGCGCGGCAACCGTATGGCAAACTCGTTAAAAAACGGCTGCTCGTATAAGGGTGTAACCCCCCGAATTGATGTCAGCTTTTGAAAGGCGTAGGCCGCCTGATCGGCACAGTGCTGAGCGGCATCGACCATACCCTGCTTTCCCAGCAGGCTCATATAGACAAGGCTTCTGAGCGCCATCAGACCCTGGTTGGTGCAAATATTGGAGGTAGCCTTTTCACGTCGGATATGCTGCTCGCGTGCCTGCAGCGTTAAAACAAAACCCCGCCGGCCCTGCTGATCGTGTGTAATGCCGGCAATTCGACCGGGCATCTTGCGGACCAGTTTGCTGGAGCAGGCCATAAAGCCCAGATAAGGGCCACCGAAAGAAAGGGGCAAACCGAGGCTCTGGCCTTCTCCTGTTACAATATCGGCCCCCATTTCTCCGGGGGTCTTCAACAGGGCCAGCGAAAGAGGATAAACGGACATGAGAGCCAGGGCACCGACATCGTGTGCGGCGGCAGCAATATCAGACACATCATCCAGGCACCCGAAGAAATTCGGGTTTTGCAGCAAGACCGCAGCCGTGTCTGCATCCAACAGCTCTCTAAAGGCCTCGCGGTCGGCAAGCCCCCCGCAAAGATCAATCTCTTCATAGGCGATTTCAAGGTTGCGCATGTAGCAGCGGAGCATCGTGCGATAAATGGGGTTGACTCCTTTATCCACGAGCACTTTATTTCTGCGCGTGACGCGCAAAGCCATCATCATCGCTTCAAAGAGCGCGGTGCCCCCGTCATACAGCGAAGCATTGGCCGCCTCCATACACGTCAGCCGGGCAATAGCCGTCTGGTACTCAAAAACGGCCTGCAGTGTTCCCTGTGCCACTTCGGGTTGATAGGGCGTATAAGCGGTATAGAATTCGCCGCGACTCACCAGCGCATCTACAGTGGAAGGAATAAAATGATCATAGAACCCGCCTCCGCAGAAGTTCACCAGCATGCCGGAGTTCCGGGATGCCAGGCCTTTCATGATTTGCAGCATCTCCATTTCGGAAAGGCCGGGAGGCAGAGCAAAGGACTGCGTCCGCAACGTTTCCGGAATATGAGAAAAAAGATCGTCAAATGATGAGGCCCCGATGGACTCCAGCATAGACTGCTGCTCGGTTTCACCCGCTACTGTAAACGATGAATACGCCATACACACTATATGCAATGAGTCGGCCCCCGATGCAAATATTATATACTAAATTCAATCCACATGGTTGAGTGTCTGTACACTGCGAGTTAACTTCAGAAGCGACCGGGATGGCCCGAGAATAGCTGAGTACGCCCAGCCATGTATACCTCATGATTCATTTCCTTTACATTTGCGTTTCTTTGAGTTCTCTCGCGGTTAAAAAAGAAAATATTTCACCCTGAAATGGTCGCGGTGGAACGCGACCCTCCACATAACGGCCGGGGCCGTCTCCTGG
>CAYXEW010000073.1:0-13104 GCA_964464115.1 uncultured Verrucomicrobiota bacterium | reverse complement strand
CCCTCCATAGGACTCTCGGATTGGTACCAGCCCTCAAAATACAAAATAAGGAGTTATAAGATATTGAACTGTATATGAACCTGTCTGCGTGCACACGCACAGGCAGGCGCAAAGAAATGCAAATAAATCGGAAGACCCCGATGAAGGAGCTATATCGATCAGCTCAGCTTTTCATCAGACCGGCTGACTTTGTGCGGCTTCTTTAAGTATGCACTGTTCGTAGAGAAACCAGGCGGCCAGGGTTTTTGAATCATAAATTCTGTTGTTGCAAACGCTGGTCAGGAATTCCTCTGCCGTCAAGATAACAAGCTCCACTCGCTCATCTACATCCATCGCAGTGTCATGCAATGCTTCACAATCAGCGGCATAAAATAGTTCTACTTTTTCCGATGTATAGCCGGGTGATGCATTGATGGTGCCCAAATGTGTCCAGTGCTCGGAAGCGTAGCCGGTTTCTTCCCGGAGCTCCCTCCTGGCACAGGTTATGTAATCTTCGCCATCATCGAGCAGGCCAGCCACGATCTCAATGCGGTAATCTTCGACCGCTTTGCGAAATTGCCTCACAAACAGAAAAGAGCCGTCAGACCGTTGCGCGACTACACCGATGGCACCCTGATGGCGTATGATCTCCCGTATAGACGTTGTGCCGTCTTCCAGCTCCACATCGTGCACATCCAAATGCAGGACGCGGCCCGAAAATATGTTTTCTTTCTTGATGGTGCGTTCAATCATGACTACATCCTTTAACTATCACACACTTACTATAATCAAAAATATGTATCATACGAGAAAAGAACAGGAAGAACTCGAAGAACGCAATCTGGCGCCGTATGCGGTCAAGAGCGGACAGCACAGAGGGCGGCTGTACGAGGAAGCCCAGCACAGTCAGCGGCCCGAATTTCAGCGCGACCGAGACCGCATCATTCACAGCCGCAGTTTCCGACGTCTGGAGTACAAGACCCAGGTCTATGTCACCGGTTCCGCAGATCACTATCGGACGAGACTGACCCACACGATGGAAATGGCCGCCGTCGGCAGAACCCTTGCGCGCGCACTCGGTGCAAATGAGGATCTTACAGAGGCCATTGCACTCGCCCACGACCTCGGCCACAGCCCCTTTGGTCACTGCGGCGAAGAAGCCCTCGATGAACTCATGAAGAATGAAGGCGGGTTTGACCACAATATCCAAAGTTGCAGGTGTGTCGAGCTACTGGAAATGCAGTACCCCTCCTTCGATGGACTTAACCTGACTTGGGAGGTGCGTTCAGGCCTGCGCAAACACCAGGCCGCAATACCGGGGGCGGCCCTCGACGACCGTCCCATCGGCCCCTACCAGTTTGCAGAAGCGCAGATTGCCGACATCGCTGACGACATGACCTACCATGCCCACGACGTGGATGACGGTCTGGAGGCGGGACTCATTTCTGTGGATCAGCTCAGACAGCTCGAACTCTGGAAAAAAGCGGAGGCACGGGCACGTGACAATTATCCCACCGCATCTGACGAACGGATCGTGCTGCTAACGGTTAGAAATCTTCTTGATATACAAGCCATGGATGTGGTGGAAACCAGCGCCGCACTGCTCGAGCACTATAAGCCCCAAAAACCGGAGGATGTGATGAACGCACCCAAGCGGCTCATCATGTTCAGCGAAGAGATGAAGTCCATGCTCGAACCGCATCGCGCTTTTCTGTTCCAGAATGTTTACTGGCATCCGGACGTGGCGGGCGGAAATAATGCGGCCGTGAAGATGATGCGTAAACTCTTTCTCTTTTATGTCGCCCATCCAGAGCAAATGGGGCGAAAGGCTCAGGCGCGCATCGAAAGTGAAGGGCTGTGGCGCACGGCCTGTGATTATGTGGCCGGCATGACAGACCGGTACGCCTTTGAGGAATATATAAAGTTCGACCTCGACCGGCCCATGTAGAGATGGAGAAACATCATGATTAAAGAATGCATTGCCAAACTCGCAGACGGAGAAATAATTTCGGGGGAGGAAGCCTACCTGACCATGGAAATGATCATGGCGGGAGAAGCGACACCCGCCCAAATTGCCGCTTTTATCACTGCATTGCGCATCCGGGGTGAAACACCGGATGTCATTGCCGGCTGTGCAAGAGGTATGCGTGAAAAATGCAGTCCCGTCACCACAAAGGCGGAGAAAGTTGTCGATATCGTCGGCACCGGCGGAGACGGCTCGCACTCGTTTAATATATCTACCACTGCGGCCTTTGTGGCAGCGGGCGCCGGCCTGACCGTGGCCAAGCACGGAAATAGAAGTGTGTCGAGTAAATGCGGGGCCGCCGATGTGCTGACAGCCCTGGGCGTCAATATCGCTATCACGCCGGAGCAGATGTCCGCCTGTCTCGATGAAGTAGGCATGGCTTTTCTCTTCGCGCCCGCGGTTCATCCGGCCATGAAACACGCCATTGGGCCCCGCAGAGAAATCGGCATTCGCACCGTCTTTAACATTCTAGGACCCTTGACCAATCCTGCCGCGGCACAATACGGACTGCTCGGAGTTTACAGTGCGGATCTCGTTCCGGTCATGGCACAGGCCGCCGTCGACCTCGACATCCGGCACCTCTTCGTCGTCCACGGAAGAGACGGGCTCGATGAAATGACAACAACCGCCGCAACTCTGGTGCATGAAATCAAAGGCGGGTCTATACATATCTATGAATTTAACCCGGAAGAGGCGGGTCTCAAACGGGCGGTTCCCGCCGACCTGAAAGGGGGCAATGCCGAAGAAAATGCCAGCATCACCCGAGCCATTTTAAATGGTGATAAAGGTCCCAGGCGAGATATCGTCTGCCTGAATGCGGGCGCCGCCATGGTTAGCGCCGGGCTGGTAGCCTCATTGAAAGAAGGTGCTGCCGCTGCCGCAGAGGTGATTGATTCAGGCAAAGCAGCCCGCGTATTGGAAGCACTCGTGCGGTTCACCAACAACTGACTCCGGCGATCTGACATCCGTTTTACTGCTTCAGCACATTAAATATGGCCAGGCTGCCGGCCACCGCCGCATTTAACGATTCACAGCCTTCGGCGAGTGGAATGCGCAACGTTTTACCGGACAATGCCGCCAGCGATGAACTGATACCCCGGGCCTCGTGTCCGACCGCCACTACCAGATTCCCTGGATATGACTCCTCAAACAGGTCGGCCGCGCCTGCGGCCGATAACGTCATCAATGTAAACCCGCTTTTGATCAGCTCTGCCATACTGCGTTCATCCGCCGCATAGAACGGAACCTGCCCCCAGGTGCCGGCTGCTGCACGCATTACTTTCGGATGACAGATGTCGACAGTTGAACCATACAGGATCACACCGGCCGCACCGGCACCGGCGGCACTGCGGCACAACGTCCCCGCATTGCCCGGATCGCTTATGCTGTCGAGCAGCAGGTAGGTGCCCGCAGGTAACCCGGCTGACACCGAAGGCAATGGCGGCTGTTTAAAGATGGCCAGCAAACCCTGTGAGCTTTTAACATCACTGATGCGTTCCATCAAATGGTCTTTCAGTACGGTCACTTTTGCCGTATCGAACACATCGCTCAGACCGTGGTCCCCAGCCCTGGACTCGCTCACATAAATAACATCTATCTCCGGGGCCTGCGGACGGGCGAGCATATGCTTTATAAAGGTAACACCCTCTACGACAATAAGAGCACATGCGCGGCGGTACGCCGGAGAGGAAAGCAACTTTCGCACGTGTTTAACGCCCTCATTTTGGGCGGATGAGATGACCGGATCAGGATGCTTCATTCGCGGTAAGCCCTTGTCACCTCTTCGGCCAGAATGGCAATGCCCCGCTCCATGACATCCTCGGACTGTGAACAGGAAATGCGAATGCATTCGCGGCTGTGCGCCCAGGCGTCCTCCAACCCATAAAAAAAGTACGAACCCGGAACGACTAGAACACGACGCTTTTTGAGGCGTTCGTAGAGAGCCCGATCAGAAATCGGCAGCTTTTCAAACCAGAGCCAGAGAAAAAAGGCACCCTCGCTGCAGTGCATTCTGAAAGGAGGACAATTTGCAAATGCCCGCTTGAGCAGCGATACGGCAAATGCGGTCTTTTTTCTGTAAAAAGGTTTCACAATGGTGGCGGCGGCTTCAGCCAGCCGACCGCTCTCCAGTAAGGGAGTGACAATTACCTGGCCAATGTTACTGTTGGCAAGGCCCACTATGGAATTCATATTGGTAACCGCTTTAATGATATCCGGCTCGGCAACAATGATGCCGGTGCGCGTGGTCGGCAGCCCCATTTTGGATAAGCTGAATGTCATGATGATGCCCGGCTCCCAGTGGAGCTGCGTATCTTTAAAGACAATACCGGGAAACGGCCGACCGTAGGCGCAGTCGACGATTAGCGGTATACCTCTGGCAAACGCCCAGGTTTTAAGCTCCTCCAGTTCTGTGTCTCCCACCACATTGCCAGTGGGATTAGTCGGACGGGAAAGGCAGAGAGCCGCCGCATCTTTCACTCCTTCGAGCCGCTCCAGTGAAGCGCGGTATTTAAAGAAGGGACTGTCCATTTTCTCAATATCCGGCCTTACCGAAACAAAGGTACCCGGAGCAATGCCCTGATCGGCATAACCAATGTATTCGGGACTGAACGGAAACACAACTTTTCTGATGCGTTCACCTGCTTGACCTGATAGTAAATTGAATAGAAAGAAGAAGGCGGCCTGCCCGCCCCCGGTGATTGCCACATGATCGGTGGTAATGTCCCACCCGTACGTCCGGTTCATAAAATGCGTAAATGCTTCAATAAAGCGAATATTGCCCCGGGGTGGATCATAATGACCCAGCATGCGGTCAAACTGATCCGGGTCCGCCAGTAGATGTGTCATACGCTCGCGCCATAATTCCCGAACACCCGGAACAATCGCCGGCCCCCCTCCCCCCATCATGAGCACATCCTGGTCGCCCGTGAGCGCTTGACCGAGATCTTCCATCAAACTCACAATCCCTGAGTGACCGGTCATTTTTCGGCCCACATCTGAAAATTCGTACTTCATGGTTACAAACGCCGCAGTTTCAACTGGTGCTCCAGGTGCTGATTGATTGACTGTTTGACATCGACCTCATCATCCGATCCGGCTTTCTGTTCAATTTCCGTCACAACCCGCATCGTACCTTCTATGATGTGCTGATCGACCTTCCCCCGCGTGATATCAATAATCGCCTCTGATGTCAGCGAGGCATGCTTGACATCAACAAAAAGAACGCCTTCTGCCAGCTCGATTTCGGCAGACTGCCGGTCCAACATCTGCAGACCTCCGGCGGCCGTCAGAAAGGCCAGCTCATAGCCCGAAGCGGCATCCTTTTTGAAATGGTCCAACTTGATGGTATTGAATCGCCTGACCATCCCGATCATCGGCAGCTCCATATGCATATCACGCCGCCAGCCGGCGCCAACCGGCACGGG
Organism: uncultured Verrucomicrobiota bacterium; assembly: GCA_964464115.1. Classification (GTDB taxonomy): domain Bacteria; phylum Verrucomicrobiota; class Kiritimatiellia; order CAYTQP01; family CAYXEW01; genus CAYXEW01. The sequence goes on along the minus strand of CAYXEW010000073.1, from coordinate 7,674 downwards.
TTCTTCCGGCATCACATCAAAAACCTTGACGAGCAGATTGCTGATGTTGCGACAGCTGAAATGCTGTTGCAGGGTGAAAAATTCCCTCCTTGAGAGGGCTTTCTGCCCCAGTAGCTCCAGTGAGCCGTCCAGGATTTCTCCACAGCCAGCCATGTCAACAATACCCCCGCGAGGAGTCATACTGAAAGCAATATCACGAGCCTTCAGCATCTGCCAAGCCATGCTCCATACAGAGGTGGCGGCGGACGGTTCGGCGGCATTAAAGTCGGTACTCTTGAGCCCTTCGCGTTGGCGGACGGTCAGATTCTCGAATCGCAGAAGTATATCCGCACCTTCGTCGTCCGCGCGCTCACAGGTCAGTGAGAATTCAAGCTGCAACCTCAACATGGCCGTCGACTGCTGCCAGCCGGTTACCCGCTGCAATTGCGAAATAACGACTTCATAGCGCAGCTCTTCTCCGGCAGTCCATTTCCACGCTACAGCTTTTTCTTCGGCAGCAACCGTCCTGCATTGCCAGAGAAAGATCAGAACCAACAGCACCGCTTTGAACGCAAAGCGCCACATCAGCCGACCTCGACAATACTCGGGGTGTATACTTCCGGCGGCTCATAGCCGAGCAATTTCAACGATGTGGCGGCCAGACTGCTGATTCCCAGGCCCTCTTCCTCAGACAAACGGATATTGGCGGTACCGGATGGATCAACTATATAAACGGGTACCGGATTCAGAGAATGAGAGGTTTTAAGCTTCCGATGGCCCTGCTCATCCAACTTCACCTCACCGGTCTTTTTATCGCATTCATACATGTCATCAGCGTTGCCGTGATCAGCCGAGACTATCATGATACCGTTGGCTTTTGTGACGGCCTTTATGAGCCGTCCCAGACATAAATCAACTGCTTCAACAGCCACCTCGACGGCCGCGGTGACACCCGTGTGCCCCACCATGTCGCCATTGGCATAATTAATGCGAATGAATCGGTAGCGACCGGATTCTATAGCCTCCAGGACCTTATCCGTTATCTCCGCCGCTTTCATCCAGGGGCGCTGTTCAAACGGGACGTTATCGGAAGGTACTTCGATATAATCCTCGAGCTTTTCATCAAATTTACCGGAACGGTTGCCATTAAAAAAGTAGGTTACATGGCCGAACTTCTGTGTCTCACTGATGGCCATACAGGTAACACCCGTTTTAGCGAGGTATTCGCCCATGGTGCCTTCAATGGCCGGTGGCGGTACCAGAAATCGGGTGGGCAGGCTCAAGTCGCCATCGTACTGCATCATGCCGGCATACTTCACACTCGGCCTGGCTCCACGGTCGAAATGATCAAAATCATCATACTCGAATGCCATGGTGATCTCGATGGCCCTGTCGCCCCGGTAATTAAAGAAAATAACGCTGTCATGATCCCGAACGGGTGCCAGGGGTTGATCATCGCGCTCGATGACAAACGCTTCCATATCCTGATCCAACACACCGGGCGTTTCCCGGCGATAGGTTTCGATGGCTTCTTTTGCCGAGCTGAACATACGGCCATCACCATGCACGTGCGTCGCCCAGCCGCGATCCACCATACTCCAGTCCGCCTGATAGCGATCCATGGTTATGTTCATGCGGCCACCGCCGGAGGCAATCGCATAATCCACCGAACCATCCGCATTGATTTGGTGCAGAAACGTTTCAAATCGTTCGACATACTCCAAAGCGGAAGTGGGCGGCACATCGCGTCCATCCAGCAAAATGTGAATGGCGGCCTTCTTAATGCCCTGCTCTTTGGCTTTATTTAACATGGATTCGAGGTGGTTGATATGGCTGTGTACATTGCCATCCGAAAAAAGACCGAGAAAATGAAGAGTCGATTCATGTTCTATGACATTTTCAGTTAGCTCCTTCCACGCCTCACCTTCATACATCGCGCCGCTTTCAATCGCCTTGTTAACCAAGATGGCACCCTGGTCAAATACGCGCCCGCATCCGATCGCATTGTGGCCAACTTCGCTGTTGCCCATATCGCCGTCGCTGGGAAGTCCGACCGCCTTGCCGTGCGCCTTGAGTGTTGAGGTGACGGCATTGTTTTTCAGCCAATCCAGATGGGGCGTCGTCGCTTTGCGCACCATGTCACCCTCTTCATTTTTTCCAATACCGACACCGTCCATGATCACCAGGACCAATGGCCCTTCAGCACCTTGGTAGATTTCTGATTTTTTCAATGCATTCACTTTTTTCTCCAACTGTTTGTTTATTTGAATGAAGATAACAATATGGACCCAGTAATTTGGCCGGTTCAATAGGAAAGTAAGCATATTTGGTTCCTCGTAGAATTTCGTGGAAGATGAAAAATAGTCACGTTTAATGGAAAGGTCCATTGATGCGGCAAAATCGGCAACCCCTCGTGGTTCAAAATGCAGCAAGCTTTCTTTCACCCAACAGGTGAAAGCTATACAATCAATTAACCTGAATTATTCATCAGAACTTACGCCGTTTGCTGCATGTTGAATGCCGGATATTTAGATTGCCGACCATTGCACGGCTACATGTCGCACTGATAATGAGCGCTCCATACGGCAATGAATACAACGTTTGATGGAAAGGTGGGCGCATCGCATTTATATCTTTTTGTGGCTTTCGTATGGCCCGCAGTTCTATATATTGAGCGGGATACTGGAGGGCGGAAATACACCGCCGCCGCGGTTGAGCAGCGACCTTACGCTCCAGGCTGAGGCTCGGCGTGTTTTAACAGGTAACAGGTTTATGAATAATTAAAGTTAGAAAGGTGGCAACATATGATAAGGGCAAAAATAGTAGGAGCCGGCGGATACGGCGGCGTTGGCATAACAGAATTGCTCACACAGCACCCGGAGGCCGAAGTCGGCTGCCTGGTAGATATTGCCGATAACGGAAAAAAACTATCGGATCTGTACCCCCACCTGCAGGGCCACTGTGATTTAGAAGTGGTCTCACCTGAGCATGAGACTGCCAATGAAGACTACGATGTGGTGTTCTTTTCCACACCCGACCAGGTGGGTATGAAGCTGGCTAAGGCGGAACTCGACAGGGGTGCGAAGGTCATCGATTACAGCGGAGACTTCCGTTTTAATACAGCCGATGCCTATGCCGAATACGCGACGCGTATCGGTTTAAACCCCGCACATGCCGCGCCGGAATTGCTGCCGGACTCATCATACGGCGTTGCGGAATTACACCGGAACGAAATCAACACATCCCGAAAAGTGATTGGTAATGCTGGCTGTTTCGCCATTACGTCTATTCTGGGTCTGACCCCCGCCATGAAGCATGGGCTGGTCTGCCTGAAATCGATCATCTGTGACTGCAAGACGGGGGTTTCCGGGGCTGGCAAAACACCTCACCCACTGTTCCACTACCCGTCGCGGTACGAACAGATGAATGCCTATAAGCTGGGGGGACATCAACACGTGTGCGAGGTGGAAAGGGAACTCTCACTTCAAGCTGAAGAGGATGTAAAGGTCACATTCACCACTCAGGTGGTGCCTATCTGCCGAGGTATTATGGGATGCCTATACGGCACCTTGAAAGAAGGTGTTACGTGGAAGGATGTATGGGAGGCCTACAAAACATTTGAACAGGAAAATCACTTTATCCGTGTAACCGATAAATCAACGCTGGTTGGAACGGTGGAAGTCCGTACAACTAATTACTGTCATTTGACCGTTGATGTGGATGAGCGAACGAATCGCCTGCGCGTGATCTCACACATTGACAATCTCGTCAAAGGCCAGGCGGGCAATGCCTTGCAAAATATGAACCTGCTGTTTGGTCTGCCCGAAGATATGGGTCTTAACCGGATTGCCAATTATCCGTAAAGGACAACAGTGCGGAGGAAGGCTAAACCGTTTCTTTTCAGCATTTTTTGCGCGCTAATAAAAGGCGTTTATATATAGTAATCAAAACCTTATAGGAGAAATACTATGGATAATCAGAAAACGGAGTCATTCATCTCGGCAGAAATGCAGATAACGGGGACTATTCAAACATCCGGTTCGCTGCGTATAGAGGGCAAGCTCGATGGCGAAATTAAAGCCGGCGCCGAGGTCACAGTCGGTAAGAGCGCGGTCATCAAAGGCAATCTGGATGCTAACGCCGTCACCATTGAAGGCACGATAACGGGAAATGTGTCTGCAAAGGATAAAATTGCCATGAAAGCATCAGCGAGTGTAACGGGTGACATCAAATCAAAGCGCCTGTCTGTTGAGGATGGCGTCACCTTCGTCGGCAAATCTGAAGTCAATCCGTCGGGGGCCACTTTTTCATCTTCTGAGAGCAACCGGCAACAGACTGTCGATGAAGAAGATGCAGAAGAAAAAAAAGATGATAAAAACGCCTTCTTCAACAAGAAGAAGTAAAACAGACGTCTGCAAAACACGTCACGGACAGCATGGTGATGAGGCCGTACACGCATCTTCAGTCATGGCAGCGGTGTGCCTTGGCTCGTATTGATTCATGAAGATCCCCGCCATCTGTGATTTCGGCAACAAACAGGGTACATCAGTTGGCAAAACATCGGCAAAATGATGTCGTCAGTGGCTATGAGGTATTCAAAGCCGCGGCACGCGCCACGTCGGGACCAAAGGTTCGTTCGACAGCGGGTAAGGGTGCCGAGTCCACGGAAAAGGCAGATTCGATTGCAAAAGGCGGAAAAATCGGATCACATATCGGGCATACGGCCATGCCCACTAAACATGAAATCAAGTGCTTTACTTGCGGGTATGAATTCCAGATTGCCGGCACGACCAAGTCCATTTTCTGCGCCAAATGCCGCGCTGAAATACCGATGGGTGATGTCGATGTCAACGAACGCAGCGCCATAAGCATCAAGACCGGCGGCAATGTAACAATCGGTAATAGCGGCAACATCGTCGATGGCGTCATCATGGCAACCGATGTGGAGGTCAGGGGCCGTATAACGGGTGGAAGCGTGACGGCAGCGCGATGCATGAACGTCGGACCGGGGGCCGAACTTGCAGAGGCATTCGTAACGTTTACAGACCTGCTGATTAGAGAAGGAGCCCTTTTTGTGTGCGGCAAAGTGCTGCATGTGCGCAATGTTGAATGCCGCGGAACGTTAACGGGAGAGATCAGGGCAAAAGGGAATGTTACCATACAGCCGGGGGGATTAGTTGAAGGAATACTCGTCACTGATCATCTGGTCATAAAAGAAGGCGGGGGCTTGAAGGCGAGTGTTTCAGTACGTGCGGGAACAGATAAGCTCCCGAAGAAAAAATCCAAAGCTACAAAAAAGACGGCAACAGTAAAAAAAGCAGATCAACTGGAATTAATGGATTAACTGAAGCACCGGCAACCCTATGAAGAAAGATCATTATCATGTAGCCGGCATAGCAGGCGTCGGCATGAGTGCTGCCGCACAGCTACTGCATCATCATGGATTCACCGTAACTGGATCAGACCGTTTCTGCGATCAGGGCCATGCATTGCCCGTGCTGGAAAAACTGAAAGCGCTCGGCATTCAGATGTACCCTCAGGATGGGCAGGCCCTTACCGAACAAACCAGAGGTCTGGTCGTCAGCACAGCCATTGAAGCGGATAATCCAGAAATACAGACGGCTCATAACATGAACATCCCCGTTCTTCATCGAGCACAGGTCTTGGCTGATTTTGTAAAAAACAGGCCCTGTATAGCCGTTGCCGGCACTTCCGGTAAATCGACCGTTACGGGCATGCTGGGCCACGTCCTGACCGAACTCGGACTGGATCCCTGCGTCATCAATGGCGCGCCCGTGCTGGACTGGATCAGGGACGACAGCGTCGGTAATGTCCGAATGGGCAAAGGACCTGTAACAGTTATAGAAGTGGATGAAAGCGACCGCTCCCTGCTGTATTTCCAGCCTGAATGGGCTATCATCAACAACATCTCGGCCGATCATTTTTCATTGACAGAATGCTGCACACTTTTCAGCACATTTGGCAAACAAGTTAAACGGGGTATCGTGTGTGGACCGGAGGTTCCGTTACAAATAGACACCGTCAGCATCGGCTGTCCCGTGTATCCCCTGCCCCATGCAGCCGTGCAAAAAGCCGGTACATTTCAACTTCATCAGCGGCCGATTTCCTTACCACTTCCCGGCATTCATAATGCGTGGAACGCCCTCATGGTCTGTACACTGGTTGAAGCGCTGGGGCTGGATGTCAATGCAGCGACGGAGGCGATCCGGCATTTCAATGGACTCGAGCGCAGGCTCGAGTTAACCGGCCGTACGGGGGGCATTTCTGTATACGATGACTATGCCCACAATCCGGAAAAAATAAAAGCAGCCCTGACGGCGATACAGGGACAAACAGGGCGGGTAACCGCCATATGGAGACCACACGGATTCAAACCGTTGGCCCTGATGCGGCACGACTTAAAAAAAATGCTGAAAGAAACGCTCAGAGAAGGAGACACCTTTTATCTGCTGCCTGTTTTTTATGCCGGCGGCACCACTCGGGAAAATATTACGTCAAGGCAAATCGTGGAGGAGTGTCGCAATGAACACATGGCCGTACATTACTGCGAGACCTGCGAAGACGTGCTGACATCGGTCTTGCGGGACTTAAAAACGGAGCAGGTCATACTCATTATGGGTGCCAGGGATCCTGCGCTGCCGGTCTTTGCTCGCAATCTGTTCGCGGAAATAAAAAAGTCACGGGCTACTTGAAAGAGCACTTAATTCATCCAGCACCTCAAAAGGTACGGACAGATTGCCAAATCCGCGGCCGAGCTTAATAAGCGGGTTGAGATCACCATGAAAATCGCTGCCACCGCACGCTACAAGATCTAGTTCTTTACAGAGAGCGACGTATCGCGCTGTTTGTGACGGCTTGTGTTCCGGATAATAACACTCCATTCCTTTCAGGCCATACGTTTTAAGTTCTCCCAAAAGCTCTTTCAATTTTTTCACACCCACACCGAGGGTCACAGGATGAGCCAACACTGGAACACCACCCGCATTCGAAATGAACTTGATAGCGTCACGGGGTTCCGGTCGACGGCGGTCTATATAGGCTCGCTTACCCTTGGCCAAATACCGATTAAAGGCCTCCTGCTTATTCTTTACATATCCGGCCTTTATTAAAGCCTTTGCAAAATGAGGGCGGGCTACAATATCTTCAGCGGCTTGTGCCGCCACCAAATCCCAAGAAATATCCAGGCCCAGTGACCTGAGTTTTTCCAGGATCAATTGATTACGCACTGCTCTTCCCTCACGAATCCACAGCAAGTGCTCCTGCAGGGGTTGATTCTCGATATCGATAAAATAGCCCAGCATATGCATCGTGCCGGGGTTGAACTCCGCACTGATCTCCACACCAGGTATACCCAACATGCCACACCTTTCAGTTGCAGCCATAAACTCGGGAATACCTCCTAGCGTATCATGATCCGTCAATGCGAGGGCTCTCAGCCCAGCAGCAGATGCAAGCTCTGCCAATTCTGTAGGAGAAAAAGAACCATCAGAAAATGTCGAATGAGAATGCAAGTCTATCATAGCGCTTAGGGGTCAACCCTCAAAATAAAAAATAAGGATTCGCTTTTATTGATTCACCCTCTTCAGTTTTCTTTCTATCTTTTGAATCGTTTGATCGAAGAAAAGGGGTCAGCCTGTGATGTGTGCAGTATTAATTTTATGGAGGGCTTTGCTT
>CAYXEW010000072.1:0-13473 GCA_964464115.1 uncultured Verrucomicrobiota bacterium | reverse complement strand
CCGCCAGTGCCACTGCACTGGCAAAGGAAGCCGTGGTGTGCCCGGACGGAAAGCTCTGTCGCTCGTATTCAAACGTTGGGCCGTAAAAGCGGTCCTTAATCTGTAATTTTTCAGCTACATGCGGGCGGGGACGGCCCGTCGAAAAACGCGAAATGTTCACCGCTATACCCGCCATGCAGGCGCAGAGAAAACAGGTGATGGCCGCAATGCGTATCCTGCGGTTGCAAAAGACTGTTCCTATTAAAAGAAACAGCCCTGCAAAAAAAGCTGTATCAATAAAAGCCCCCCACTCTCTCAAGGAACGGGCCCATTTGATCCACGGCTCCGAACGTTCATCGCAGATCGCATGATACCAGGGAATATCAAAAGGCAACATCCCTATGGAGATGAGTGCCACTACCACTGCCGCTGCGAGCAACACCCATTTTCCCTGCCTGGCCAATTTCCAGGACTCCTTTAACACATCACGACCATCTTCAACTATATGCATAAAAAACAACTTCACATTTACACCTTCCTTCTAACCCGTCATATGTACACTTTCAACATGCTACAGATGAACCGTGAGCAGCCGTGATAGGGTCTGAAAAGAAAAGACCCGCACGAGGGCGGGTCATTCTTTTCATTGACAATCAGTGAACGATCCTACGTTCCCGTTGAACTCGACGCGTCTTCGGCGGCTGTATCCGCTTCATCTTGCAAATCGTCTGACACATCTGCACCGGTCGTATCGAATGAAGAATCGACTGTCGTAGTCGCGAAGGAGATTGATCCGACACTGCCGGCGGATGTCATACTGAGCACGGCGCTAGCGCCGCCATCTTCCATCCAAACACCCTGCAATTTATACTGTATGTTGGCCTCCGACAGCGCATACGTCGTGATGCTGGCCGCCGATTCACTCGAGCTGTCACCGTCAAAGTTGCTGACATTAGAGTCGGAGTTGCTAGACGTACTCGTGCTGATATCCACTGTAGAGGTATCAATATCGAGATCGCTACTAGATTCATCGCTGCCTGTTTCATTATCGAGATCTGTGTCGACAGAGGTGTCACCTGTCGATGTGATAGTCGTCGTCCCCTGGATATTTTCGATAGAAACGACACTGATCACACCGGCAAAATCAACCGTGCGACCAGCGGAATGATCCGTACCGCTGAAGGATACCTGCGAATCGGCAATAGTGGTTCCCGACAGAATCGTGTCGGCACCTGAACCATAGGTCTGAGCACTGCCCAGTGTACCTTCATACTGATTACCGAGATTATCATACACTTCCAATGTCGAGCCAGATTGAAGAACGGTCAATGCAATGACTGCATTACCTGATTTACCGGAAACCGTGCCCTGATAATATCCTGAAAAGGAAACAGTAAGCCCGCCCAACTGCGAGGTATTAAAACTGTCGCCACTATTCCACTCACAGGCTGTAAGCAAAGCAGACACCAGCAACACCGCACACAACATCTTTACATATCGAATCATTCTTTTTTCTCCCGTTTAATTAATCGTTGTATCCTATGATTAGTTTTATTTAACGTCAATGGTTTCTAGCCAAATTATTAATCCCCTACCCGTGCTCGCAGGCGGTAGAATGCATTAGAGCTGCAGTCCTCATAATCGTAGTAGATCGTATTTGTTCCACCCGCTGTAATGGTATAGATCGGCGTATACGGGCCACCCGCAGTAAACGATTTATCCAGGATATAGCGTACACCCGGCGTCGACTCAAATGTGATAAGCTTCGGACAACCCATCAGCATCAGATCAAACTTGGCGTTGAAATCAACAGAGTTGGTCTGCACGTTATAATCCGTCAACCCGACACCCACAGGACCCAGCGTAATGCCGGTAATATTAGAACTGAGCGAACCGATACTGTAATTACCGGACGGCAACAGGCCGAAGTTAAAGTAGCCATCGGCCCGAGTCAGTGAACTCGTAATGATGATGCTGTTATCACCACCGCCAAACAGAGCTACCTGCAGTCGATTATTGGTGCTGTCATTGTAAATGTATTGTCCATCAATTTCAGAACCCTGAACAATGGCGACATCATCAATGAACCATCCGCCGGCCTGCCCCCTACTGTCTGTTTCCATCGTAAAGCGCAGGAACAGGTTTTCCTCATTGGCGAGCGAGTTGAGTGGCGCGATTACCCGGCGCCACTGCCCCGTCGTATTGTAAGCGCTGTTTCTGGAAGAAACGATGACCAGATCATCCTTACCGTTTGCACCATGACTGCGGCGGTTGGCAATTTCCGAGCCGAGCACCGGGCGTATACCCTCTACCTTGACATTATCCTGCCCATCCGCCAGATCCAGCCATTCATGGAATACCAGGAAAAAGCTGTTGCTGTAATCCGTCGAAGTCGCATTCACCGCCGGCAGTTTGAGGGAGAACATAGGAGAATAGAGTTCCATGTAGGCCCCATTCGTGTAAAGCCCATCGAGATCTGTACCGTAACACCAGCGGCCGCTATAGGCATAGGGCGGGGCATCGTTCGTACGGCCCGGTTGCGGAACTGGACGGCCCAATTCCCACTGATCTCGCTCGTCTACCGGATCATCATAACTAAACCGGTGATACCACAAATCCTCATCTTCAACAGTAAAACCATCGACACCGTAGGGATAGGGATAATCCGTAAACAACCTGTCACTATCAGATGATTCAGGGCCCTTGTGTCCCTGCCATGCATGACCGAATAAAATCGCACCACCTTTAAAGAAAGGATGCGGCTGATAGGACAATGCTTCCATATTGGCTACTGCGTGCATCTGGGTTAAACCGTTAAAGTTGTAAACAGAACCAATCTTCACATAATTATAAGGTAGCACTTCCAGCGGGCTGTTGGTATCGATCAAGGCATTGACGGCAGGATCGCGCCCGGCACCTGGACCGCCCAATGCATGCTCGATGCCGTCATCCACCCAGTCGCGATCTGTGTCTTTGGAAGTGGGCAATGTTCCGCCGCGACCGCCAAACATGAGAATAGCTGCCCCAGCTTTTTCCTGAGCGGCCTCTTCATCAGGGTCGTAATCCTGAACCACCAGATTCTGCGCATATTCCATGGCCGCAAAGGCCCTCGGCGGCGGTGTCTGCCAATTGTTTTCCCCTTCTGGAATAACCAGCACCCACTTGCGCACATCGTGATCATAAATCCAGGTATCGCCGAAGTACTGATCTCCATCCGTTCCACCAAACAATACTATGTGATTGGGAGTGGTTTCAATAGTGTATTCCTGATGCGGAATCGGTTCCTGGCCGTTTTCTTCATTCCACCCCCGGTCATAATCAAACCCGCCGAAATAGACCATGGAATGACCACCGCGTGGCCGCGGCCACTGGTTTGAGCTCATGTATCCGGGGCGAATTTCGGACCAGTTGTTGCTCGCCACACTGTAGAACCAGAAGTCGTTCAGCGGTGCATTGTTTTCATCAAAACCGCCAAACATGAATACGTGATCGTGTTCTTCATCATAAGCCATCTGATGCCCCCAGCGCGCGGGAGGGGTATTGGACGGATTCGTGATTGTAAACTTCAGTTTCTTCAACGGATCAACGCTGCCTACACGGTCACGGGTTCCACCCGGATAGGCCAGGTACGTCGTGTCATAGACTTCTTTACCATTCATTCCACCAAAGATGACAACAACGCCATTATCCGTATCATTGGTTTGACCCGAATCATCCGCCACGTTTGATCCTTCTCCTTCGCCCGTATAATCATAGGCCATAGCGATACCCTTCAGCCCAAACACACGGGTAATACCGGCGGTCGGAATGGTATAACTTTCCGTCCATTCCACTGAGGCAGGCTGTTCATAAGCAGTGCCATTGCGCGGATCATCAGCAGTTTTTATAACCGTCTCACGACTGTAATAATCGCGGTTTTGATCCCATCCGCCAAATATATAGGTATAATCATAACTGTAACTGATAAAGGGATCGTTACCGTTTACTTCCGAAGACCACCAAGGTCTCCTTACCGGTATGGGAGGTGGGAAGTTCGTATCGGCTCCGCCACTGGCTGATTCATACCCAAACGCAGTTATAGCTTTATGTTCACTGAAAGCGCCAACGGCATTGGTCAGCGTATTACTCCATGTCAAGTTATGCCAGTTCAGCTCCCATACATCATCAAACTTCGTCACGCCATCCTGACCGCCGATGATTACCAGCTTACGGTTATCCATCAGTACATCCAGCTCGGACCAGATCGAAGGGGTAAAGTTTGTATTTTCCTGGTAGCTGATTTCATATACAGGGATATAGGTATGCGCCATTCCCCAGCGTCCCGATGGAGCATTGATATCGGGCACCCGGAACCACGCATAAATGGGCTGTGCGTCATCACCGCTGACCCCCGATGCGTAATCGAGCATCCAGGTATCATTGAACGACATGTCGTATGACCTGTTCTTATTGACATTCGTCGACCAAACCTCGCCAAACTTACCGCTCTGCCCTATGCCATCGGCCAGACCATCCCCATCGGTATCCTGCAGGACCGGGTGAGTCCGGAAAGCGCGGTCTTCATCACCATCAACGAGTCCGTCATCATCCGTATCGGCATCCCATGGATTCGTGCTGGTGTCATAGGTGTTGGAACCGGCATCCGGATTCCAGAGAAAACGCACGCGAAACTCACGGATATTCCAGAGACCATCTGAGTCGAGATCACCGTCTTGGGCAAGATTCAGATGGCGAAGTACCCAGTTGGTTTCACCATCGTTGATCAGTAGCAGCGGATCGGACGGATGCAATCCAAACTCGACCTCCCAACCATCGGGCATACCGTCATTATCGGTATCCGCATCATTGGGATCAGTAGTGCGTGACCAGAGAACACCTGCATAGGAGGGGTCATAATCCCCCGGATGATTTCCAAATACTGCGTCCTGCACCATGTACTCCTGCAAACTGGTCAAACCGTCACCATCCGGATCGAGTGCGGCGTCGTTTGGATCCATTGGATCCAGCGGGGTTGTCCACGCATTACCGAACCAGTCCACCACCTCAAAACTGTCAGGCATGCCGTCACCATCGGTATCCCAGTCGGTCGGACCATCCATGTAATCATCACCGTCCATGTCACCACCGGCCCAGTTCGGGAAGAATCCGCCGTCTACTACGCCATCCAGATCCTTGTCTTTAACCTCACGACCATCAATGAGGCCGTCACCATCGGTATCGTAATCGAGCGGGTCGGTCATATAAATCAATACTTCATCTCCATCCGATATGAAATCACTGTCTGTATCCGAATCATAAGGATCTGTTTTCTTAAGGTATTCAGCATAGTTGACCAGTCCGTCTCCATCAGGGTCTTCTATTCTGTCAGTACTGTCGCGCGGATTCAGCCCGTAGCTGTACTCCCAGCCATCCGGCATATCGTCATCATCAGTATCTGAATCAATGGGGCTGGTCCAGTCATTGGTGTCGGCCACACCATTCACGCCTCTAAATTCTGCCAGGTTGTTGAGACCGTCAAAGTCAGGGTCAGCCTCTGTGTTGTCAGCCTCCAGGGGATGCAGGATATTGACTACAGAAGGATCGGGATTGTACCAATTGGTGTTGGCCTCAAAGCCGTCCCACATGCCGTCGCCATCGGTATCTTTATTACCAGGGAGGCAGTCGGCATACAGATCAGACTCCTTTTCATGACTCTGGTCCAGGCTCACATCGCTGGAGCCGGCATTGATATTGCCGAACGTTGTTATACCTCTAAAGTACCCATTGGCCACTTCGACCAGTTGCTGAGTCAGCGAGTTGGCGTAGAACAGATCCCCTTCAATCGAAGCACTGGAACCGTTGGTACCGAAAGCGCTGACACCTTCAAGCCAGCGACCAACAAAATAGGCCATGAAGGCATCATCATCCTCATCGGCCAGCTCTGCTGTTTTGGTCAAAGCGAGCAAGGCATTATTGCCGTCAAAACCGGTTTCGCTGCCATCATTGAGACCATCGCCATCCGAATCAGCGTTGAATGCGTTCATAAAAACTCCGTACAGACGGAGAACATCGAATTCGAGTAGATTGCTGAGACCGTCACCATCCGGATCATCATCGCGTGAGTAGCTGAAGATGTTGCCGTAGCTCTCGACTTCCGTGTAGTCACCGACGAGGTCGTAATCACGATCAGCCTGGTAGAGATACACCGTCAACGCATTGGTCTGTCCTGAAAAGATCGTCGTTCCCTTAAGCGATGACACACGATTGCCGTCATCGGCCAGCACAATATTGTGGATACCCGGTCTCAAGCCGCTCAACGTCGCCGGTGTCGTCAGCCCTGTGTTCTGACCATTGATGTAGACGACCGCTCCCGTAATGAGATTTCCATTGACATCAGAAGCCATCACGTTGAGGACACCGTTTAAACCGCTTATATTATCCGTTGAAAACAGGACTGAAGTGGAAATACCGAGCGTAGACGGCACATCCACCCATTTTACGCCGACGATGGAACCATCTCCCTTGTCGAGTGAAACCCAGTGATCACCAGAACGGATCGTGAGCGTGGCAGGTGTTGTGCTCCCCGTGGCTTTTCCATCCAGCACAATACTATAGTTACCACCATCCGCGGCCTGTACTTTAAGCGACCCTTTAATATCGTTTGTGCGGATCATAATTCTGTAGGTTTCACCTTCTCTGGCATCCACTTTGACAAAATAGTCAAGCGCCGACCCGACAAACAGCCAGTTTTCACCCGGCGTAAGATCGTCTAGCATATTGGGCTGTACAGGATTATTCACCCAGTCCGGGTTGCTGTTGGTTGCGGCCGATGTCAGAGACCCCTGAGTGTTATACGTGACGAGCGCAGCGGACGCGTTGGCCTGTCCATTCCAAACCTGCGCGGCACTGGAAAGCTGCCCGACGTAAACGGGCTGGTTAGGGCTGAAAGCGGCTCCGGCTGGGGTGTCGACAACAACGGCCAGATGAGCCTTTCCTTTACCCTTCTCAAGTTCAAAATAGGCTAATTTGAAAGCATTATTTGTGAGCAGGTCGAGCGTCTGCGTCACGTCATCTATGTCGAATACACCGGCATTGAGTTCATTGCCGAATCCGTATGAATTAACAAAGAGCGGCCCGTTATGAAACTCTCCTTTGTAAAGAGGGTGCGTTGCTTTAAGATAGAACTTGCCACGGGGCAGACCGCGTAACATATAGCGCCCGTCACCATCGGTCATGGCCGTATCAAATATTTTACCCGGTTTCACGTAGGCGTGGCCATCCATGATATTCGTGACATGGCCATAGCCAATGGCATACACTATGGCCCCATCCAGCGGCTTGGCGTTAATATCGTAGACCATACCGGTAACCACTGTCCCCCCGTAAACGGCTACATCATCCACCCACCATCCGGGAAAATCATTATTAATAGTGTTTTTAGTCGTAAATTTGAATCGCACGCGCACAGTGGTCGAGCCCGCAAACTGGCTCATGTCGGCACGACGGCTGGTCCAGCCACCGGAGTTGCCCGATTCGGTCGTGCTCACTACATCCCAGTTGACTCCGTCACCCGAGGCTTCTACCTGGATGAAATCATTATCAATTTCTGTCTCGTAGTACTCTTTCCACTCAACGAAGAGATTGTTCAGCAATGAAGCATCCAAAACCGGACTGATAAGAATATCTTCAA
Source organism: uncultured Verrucomicrobiota bacterium (assembly GCA_964464115.1). Taxonomy (GTDB): domain Bacteria; phylum Verrucomicrobiota; class Kiritimatiellia; order CAYTQP01; family CAYXEW01; genus CAYXEW01. Next base: position 5,825 of record CAYXEW010000072.1, on the reverse strand, counting down.
TTCGACGTCCGACGCTGTAATCAGCGGAAAGGTCGCCCCCCGTTGGGTCATTCGCCATGCGGTAGGACTGATTCGGGCTGTGGTCATCCATATATACGGCATTCACCATAGTACTGGTATCTTTGGGAGCCGGATCCGTGGTCGTGATGTGCCAGAAATCATCGGGCAGTAAAAAGTTTGCCGGCTCATGCGTCCAGCCCGGTCCGCCGGTTTCAAAGTCTTCAGTCATTAAATAGGTATATCCGAGATCGGCGACGCGGGACGTATAACCCAGTTGAAAGATATCGCTGTCACTCAGGAAAGAATTCGTGAATGAGTCCGCTCTCAGCGGGTCAGTTCCAAACTGTGTCACTTCAAAGTTATCGTCCAGACCGTCCAAATCCGTGTCAGCCAGTGAGAGGGAAGTTCCATTCAGAATTTCAACACCATCGGGCACGCCATCTAGATCGCTGTCCGGGGCCAGCGGGTTGCCGTCATACAGGTACTCATTGAGATTGCTGACACCATCACCGTCGGGATCCTCGGCTGCATCAGACGGAACTACAGGGTTCAACCCGTTCTTTACTTCCCACCCATCAGGCATACCGTCGCCATCTGTATCGTTGATAAAGGGATGCGGGCTGTTTAAGATGAGATAGCCCATCGGCGGCCAGACGCCGCCGTTCTGCAACAGCCACCAGTTGAATTCTTCAAGATTAGAAAGTCCATCATTATCGGGATCAGCTCCAGGTGCACGCCATGAAACGCTGCCCGCATCGAGCGGATCGAGTGAATTATCAAAGGTGTTGAATGCATTTTCAGCATAAAAATTTTCCCAGCCGTCGTGCATTCCGTCACCATCACTGTCGACGTTACAGGGCTCGGTTCCGATGCTCAGTTCCGTAGCGTTGTCAATGTGGTCGCCGTCTGAATCCCCCGAACCGGTGAAAAGGCCCGCAGTGTCCGTAACCTGGTTATCATCGCGGCGGCCGTACTCATCCTGAGCCCGCACACCAAAACAATACCGTGCCGCCGACAGGCCAGTGGCTACATAGGACGTCTGTCCCACCACGGTCGCCATCAAGACACCGCTTTCAAAGACCGACTCGGGGTCACATTCGTTCGTGCTGTTACAGGAAAACCCGTTTAGCGTCCGGTAAACGAAATAGGTTATACCAGAAGAAGCCGTCACATTGTCAGTGGCCTCGTTCCAGACCAGATCGATTCCCGTCTGGGAGGCGTTGAGAGCTGCACCCTGTATTCCATCAAAATCCGGAGGCGTTTTATCGATGACGAGGGTGCGGAACTCTTTAAAGCCGAGACTTTCGCCAAAAGGCAGATTTTTAAAGATAACGTAAGGCTGGCCGCCGCTGTCTACATCGATAAAGGGGTATTCTGATTTACCACCCTCAGAGCTCAAACCGAGGGGTTCTTCTGTATTCGGTGTCCATTCAGAACCGCTCCATTCACCACCCTGCCAGTATTTGACCAGGATGGAATTATTTACGGCATTTTCATCCTCGGCCTGCCATGTGACATATACCCGGCCGCCACCGACCGCAATGTCAGGATTCTGCGGAACCAGCGAAAAATTCATATTGGTCCACCCGCTGACACCGGGGAAGGTGTCGGAACCGGACATACCGTTCCAGCCGCCGCTGTAATAGGCCGCATGAACATTGCGGTAGTTGATGGCATTGCGGTATTGCAGCCAAGTGATAAAGAGCACATCATTACTGTCAATAGCCAACCGCGGAGACTCGGCAAAAGGAGCGCCGCCAATATCAGGGTAAGCACCCCAGACCGAACCGTTGTAGACGCGGGTTCTGATATAACTCGTTCCCTCAAGCAGTTCATTCCAGGTGACATGCGGACGTCCCTGACTGTCTACTACGAGATCCACATCCTGAGCATAAGAAGAACCGCTCACACCGGGATAGTCATCCGAGCCCCCATAGCCCACCCAGGCAGAACCATTCCATTTTTTAACAGCTACGTACTGGGCGTAGATGACATTGTTAAAATCGGATACATCTAGATATTCCTGCACATAGGCCACCACGGGATTGCCGTCTGTGTCGATGGCAATAGCAGGTTCTTTTGCATTCAGGTATTTGTCGCCATCGTTGTCACTCAACCCATAGCCTGAAGCTGAACCGTCCAGCTCCTCAAAATCCGATCCCTGGTATGCCATGAAGTAGACGCGCTTCGGGTTCTGATTTTCTGTCCACACCACGTAGACTTCATCATCATCTCCACCGGCAATTTTGGGATCCATGGAATCACTCGTAATACCCCCGACATCACCATCCAGCTCCACCCATCCGGAATCTCCGTAGGGCGCAAACTCAATCCACTCATTATTGTCGACGGTGGGTTCACCAATGGTGCCCTTCTTTCTAATAACAGAGAACTTGTAGTAGGGTAACAGGTTCGTTGTAAAGTTATAATTCCAGGCGACGAGGATATTGTCATTCTCATCGACGGCAATAGACGGATTATTGCGGTCAATCGTGCTCAACGTGCCGGCGGCGGCAACAGTAATGTCCAGCGAATCCTGGGCGTAGCCTGAGGCTTTGGCGGTAATGGTGGCGAGTCCGCGTGCAACGCCGATCACCTGAATGTTGGTATAGCTCGAATTTCCACCGGGAACCGTAAGGGTCAGCGGTGTGACAGCCGCTTTACCAGAATCATCACTGGTCAGGGTCACTTCCAAATCATCAGACGGTGCCACCGAAAGAGTCAGCGTCCAGAAAACCGATTCGCCTTCATTCACATAGACGGGACCCGACAACGAAAGCGATTGAGCAGCGACAGGACTGACCAGCGCGGTACACAGCATCAGCATCAAGAGCAACACCCCGCAGCGGGTAAACGTTTTCGATATATTCATAACCATTGTTCCTGTTTTTTATTTATTCGGTATTCAGTACGTTTTGAAATTTTCGAAGTTCATCCAGAGCAAGTGCCTGCACATTTTTTAAGTGCACATAATTCGTATGAGTCGAGAGGCGCACTTCCATCGCATTTCTTTTAAGGGCCATCTGCTTTTCAAGTTGTTTAATTTCCATGTGCAGCTTGTAGGCCGATTCATCTTCATACTCTAATTGCTCTCTGAATTGCTTGAGAGCAACCGATGACTCCTTGACTTTTTCCCGGGCTTCTTCCACGCGTTCACGGACTTCTTTCTCCGTTCGTTCATTGGCAAAACGAGGCTCGGCGAGGGTGTTCAAGAGAGATCCTGTAAACAAATACAGGATGATACTCCCCATATATATCATATTTGGGAACTTTATATTTAACATATACTACTCCGGCACTAACTGCTGCATCATATAGTCAGATCTCTCGTTCAATCAAGAGGTAATACCACAAAAATATGCGGTTGTTAAACTCTAATCAGCCATGCTGACCGGGCATTCAGGAAGAGAACGTAAAAAGTAACGACCATACCACTTTTTATGCACCCTGGAATCCAGTAAATAGACGGTTCCCTGGTCGGTGGCAGTCCTGATCAGGCGGCCGGTTCCCTGCCGCAGTTTCAGAATAGCTTCCGGCAGGCTGTATTCCCGAAACGGATCCCCGCCCTTTTCGCGAATCCGGTCCATCCTCGCCTTAATCAGCGGGCGGTCAGGGACGGCAAATGGCAACTTGGTAATAATAATATGACGCAGAGCTTCACCGGGAACGTCCACGCCCGTCCAAAAAGAGGCCAATCCAAACAAAATACCGTTGGTTGAGGTTTTGAACGCCTCGAGCAGACGGTGACGCGACATGCCATCTCCCTGAATAAACAATTCAAAACCGGCGGCCCGGAGCGAGTCACCCATGATGGATAACACCCCTTTGAGCATTTTGATACTGGTGAACAGCACAAAGGCCTGTCCCCCATTTGCGTTGACGTACAGCCCAATTTTGGCAGCTGCCATTTGGACATAGCGCTCATTATCAGAAGGATCGGGCATATCCGGTTCCAGCAAAATCCGCATTTGCCGACCGTAATCAAAGGGTGAGCCAACCTGCAGTGTAACGGCATCTTCTCCACCGACGCGTTGCAAAAAGTAGTCAAAGGAGTGGTTAACCGCCAGCGTTGCACTGGTCATAATAACAGCATGCCGCACGCTGAAAAGGGCTTCTTTCATGATGTCGCCGATTTCAACCGGGGCCGAATACAGCACGAGTTGCTGGCGACGGCCTTCGCGCTGCATCCAGTATACGTGGTCAGACGAGCGCATGCCGGTAAAATTTTCCACGCCCGCCCGCAACTCTCCACCCTTGCGTCGAATGGCGGCAAGCTCGGCCCGTATATCGGCGTCTTCTGTTTCGTCGACCAGTATTCTCAGTTCTTCATCGAGCTCCCGCATGCGGTCCACCAGGTGCGATTGTATACAGACAGGCTCTTTGAGCGTCGTACAGGCATTGGGGGCATCGAGTTTATAATGCTGTATCAGAGACCCCATAAAGGTATGCACCAGCGCCCAGATCTGTTGAGTCTTGTGCGCCGCCTCCCCTTTCCGCAGCAGAGCCAGCAGGCCTCTGTTCTTATCGGGTATATAGAGGCGGCGCAGCCAATATTCAAACGTGTATTGAGACAGGCGGAGACCAAAGTGCTCGCTGGCCGTATCCTCAACAGTATGCGCCTCATCGAGGACGGCGACACCGTGGGCCGGCAGGATGGCGCCGCCGGCCATCTCAACAGCGACATGAGAAAAATAGAGGTGATGATTCACCACAATCAGATCGGCTTCAACCAGTCGCTGGCGGTCCCGGATAAAAAAACACCGTTTATAATAGGGGCATTTATTGGCCAGGCAATTGCCCTCTTCAACGCACACGTGCCCCCAGATGTCGGATGCGGGCTGGCGTTCAAGGCTCTGCAAGGTGCCGTCATTTGTTTCGGCCAGCCACTTCTCCAAAAGACACATATCATCGCCAACCGCATGGACAAACAGATCGCCGGCATTGCGGCGGGCACGCTCAAAGCGCCTTTCACACAGGTAATTCCCCATCCCCTTGGCTATTTGAACGTTAAAGTCAAAAGGCAGGTGCCGCTTCAGGAAGGGTATGTCCTTTTCTATCAGTTGCTGCTGCAGGCTGATGGTGTGAGTCGAAACCACCACGCGCTGCTCTGTTCGGTTGACAAAGAAGAGGAGCGGGACGAGATAGGCAAAGCTTTTACCGACCCCGGTACCGGCCTCAACGGCGAGATGCCCCCCATCCGAGCAACTCTCGGCAATACGAACGGCCATCTCAACCTGCGGATGCCGGTACTCGTAGGGAAACTGACCGCTCGAACAAGCGCGATCCAGAGGGCCTTCCGGATCAAAAAAGGAGTGCACATCTCCCGTGACATCCGTCGCGACACTCGGCTGATCCTTTTCTGATTTAGGGGCAATCATGGTTCTGTTACAACGTATTTAAAAAGCTGATATGAATTGCTTGCATTCTTTTAATTGATATGCAATTTATTTTTACTCGTTTCATGCGCGAGCGTAGCTCAGTGGTAGAGCTCCACCTTGCCAAGGTGGCTGTCGAGGGTTCGAATCCCTTCGCTCGCTCCATTTTCCACCCCAAACGCGCGCATACACAAAGGTCAATTCACACTCTCTGTGTTTGTTTCTCATTCAACGATTGAGCCTGTATCCGGCAGTTAACATGCTGAAAACAGTGGTGCAGGTTAATAAAAACGACGTCGTGTTTTTCAGTTTCCACGAAATTCTACGTGCAAAATTAAATTAGCGCCATTCTACACTAACACCGTTTCCTGAAACCTTTTTTTTGGCGTAAAACCATTACCGCTCGAAACCCAACGGGTAAAATCCAGATTTGTAGGGCTGGAACGGTCG
>CAYXEW010000071.1:0-13497 GCA_964464115.1 uncultured Verrucomicrobiota bacterium | reverse complement strand
GTATCCATGTCGGCGGAAACTAATTTCAACTATTTTTGGCTAGATTTCCTATGAAGGGATGAGTTCCCTGACAGCCTGTGACAGATCGGGTTGTTCTAGCAGATGCTGGCCGACCAGCATCGCGTCAATTCCCGATTGTTGCAGGATGTTCACATCCGCCTTTGAACGAATACCGCTTTCACTGACCAACAGTGATGCGCGTCCCGCTGCCATAGCGGCCAATTGTATGGACGTATTGAGATCAACCTTAAAGGTCTTCAGATCCCTGTTATTGATGCCAATACACGACATGCCCAGAGCAAGCGCGCGCTGCATCTCACACTCATCGTGCACCTCAAATAGCACCTCCAGCCCCGCATCCCGACTGACACTGGCCAGTCTCATCGCTTCATCATCATTCAGCACGGATGCAATCAGGAGGACTGCCGAGGCACCCAGCGATGCTGCATGCCAGAGCTGCCATTCGTCCACAACAAACTCTTTATAGAGGAGAGGCAGCGATACGGCGCGACGAACCGCCGTCATCTGCTGTTCGCCACCACCAAAATACCGCTCATCCATCAACACCGATATGGCCATGGCGCCTCCCCGTTCATAGGCTCGGGCAATCGCGGCAGGGTCAAATGGTTCACGGATAACACCGGCTGACGGGGAACGGTACTTCACCTCGGCAATAATACCCATGGGTACGGACAGCAGGGCGGACGAAAAAGAAGGCACCCGCACACACTCAGCACGGCACTGCTCCTGTAGCACAGCTGTTGCAACCTGCCGTTTACAACATGCTATTTCAGACCTTTTGTGCTCTACAATCGTATCCAGGATGGTCATTTTTTCTCACTCATGTATTTCAGATAAGCCTCAATAAATCGCTCAATATCTCCATCCATAACACCATCCACATTGCCGGACTCTTCATTGGTCCGGTGATCTTTCACCATCGTATAAGGTTGCATCACATATGAACGAATCTGACGGCCCCAGGCCATCTCACCCTTCTCCCCGTAATACTTCTCCATCTCCTGACGCTTTTTATCCATCTCATATTCGTAGAGTTTGGCTTTCAGCATCTTCATGGCTGTCGAACGGTTTTTATGCTGGGAGCGCTCCGCCTGGCACTGTACCACAATATTCGTTGGCATGTGAGTAATACGAATAGCGGAGTCGGTTGTATTGATGTGCTGTCCGCCAGCGCCGCTGGCCCGATAAGTGTCCACCCGCAAATCCGAATCCACTATTTCAATATCCACATCATCATCGACTTCCGCAATGACATCCATGGCCACAAACGATGTATGGCGGCGCGCATTCGAGTCAAAAGGGCTGATGCGTACCAGCCGGTGAACGCCCCGCTCGCCTTTCAGGTAGCCGTATGCGAACTCTCCGGAAATGAGAGCCGTCACACTTTTAATACCCGCCTCATCACCCGGCAGGTAGTCCAGAATACTGACGCTGAAACCGTGCCGCTCCGCATAGCGGCTGTACATACGAAACAGCATAGCGGCCCAGTCGCAGGATTCGGTGCCGCCGGCCCCCGCATGCAAACTGATAAAGGCATTACAGGTATCCAACTGACCGCCCAGCAATGCCCGCAGCTCCAACTGATCGAGCAGATGATCCAAGGTATCCATAGACTGATTTAATTCATCAGCCAGGCCCTTTGCTTCAGCTTTGTCATCACTCAACTCCGCCAGCTCCACCATCACATCCATATCGCCCATTACGCGGCTGGCTTCATCCAACGGCTGCAATGTACTGCGGAGCACCTTGCCCTCGGCAAAATTCTTCTGTGCATTTTCCTGGTCATCCCAGAAATCGGGCCGTCCAGATTCCTGTTCCAGCAGTTTTAATTTTTCGCGCTTTGTATCGACGTCAAAGATAACCTCGCATTTCAACCAGCCGAGTTCTCATCTTTTCCAGTCGATCTTTGTCCAATTCAGGCATTCTATCCTCTCTTTCTGGTCGCAAACATTTATTGGCAGTTAACGTAGTCTTCCTTACTCATAAAAAACACCATGATGAATGTAAAGTTTTGAACATAACAGATTAACGTACGTTGAGTCCGAAAACCACATGGTGCACAAAATAGGGGCATATTTATAGGTCAATGCGTTGTACTCTTGATGGCGTTTTTTATGAATAATGCAGTCTAAAGACATCCAGTGTAGTGCCGGCGACAGGCAGGCTTTCAGGCGTACTTTTCATATGCTTGCCATTCAGCACTGCATTCATTTGGCTGAATAGAAGAAGGCCGCAGTGCATTTCTCCGTATCCATCTCTGATTTGATTTACACGGATGTCGAGGGCACCATCTTTACAGGTGCAGGATACATAAAGCTCCGAATGTTCACCGTGCTGATAACGAAGACTGTAGCCGTCATCAGCTGTATAACTGTATGTAAATACACAATCGGACGAGACATCGCACATCAGTAAAAAATCCACTTTCCGCAGATCGGCCTTCAGGCCCGGCTTGAGCTCCCTCGCAATGGGAATAACAGTGCCTTCACGCAGATAAATGGGACTCGTATGCTCATGGCATGGCACATCCCTGAGGTGTTGTGCTCCGTTGAACCAGTTCTGTGTACTTATATCAAACCACCGCTGAGGCCCCGGCAGTATCACGTCACGTTTCCGTCCGCCCTCTTCCAGAAAGGGCGCCTGCATGATCGAGGGCCCGACCATAAACTGGTCCTCTACTCGATCCAGCTCCATATCAGCAGTCGACTCAAAATCATAAAACAGCGGACGCACAACTGCCTCTCCCTTTTTGGCATGTTCGACAAATAGGTTATAGAGATAGGGCATAACGGTGTAGCGCAGCCGAATGAAGTCGCGGTTAACCGCCAGTGTCAGTTCATCAAAGACCCAGGGCTCCTGGTGAATGGACCCCTTTGATGAGTGGTTTCTACAGAACGGCATCAGGCAGCCCGCTTTGATCCAGTCACGCAGCAATCTGGGATTGGTATCACTGTCAAAACCACCTATATCTCCACCGTTGCAGGGCATGCCGCTCAATGCGAGATTCAATGTCGTGGGAATGGACAATTTCAAATAGTGATAACTCGAAGTACTGTCCCCGGTAAAGACAGCGGCATATTTCTGTCCTCCGGTATAATTGGAGCGCGTCAGAAGAAATGGGCGTCGATTAGGGTGCGCACGCTCAAACCCCTGCTTGGTCGCCTGTGCCATACCTTTACCGTACTGATTGTGCCACGCCTCATGCGGACGCTCTCCCTTTTTACCCCACAGCATGTCACAGGGATTGGCTGAACCGACGGATGGATCATTCATGTCGAGCCATGCACCTATGATCCCATGGGAAGCAAATTTTTCGACATAACCGGCCCACCAGTGCCTGACTTCCTCGCGGGAAAAATCGGGGAAAACTGTTTTTCCAGGCCAGACCAAGCCTGTAAAATCGCCACCTTCCGGGTTTTTGCAGAAAACGTCGTTGTCTTTACCGTCATCGTATACGCGATACCCCTCTTCTTTCTTGACGCCTGGGTCAATGATGGGGATAACGGGATGCCCCCGATCCAACAACTCCTGAAAATCCCGATCAGGATTGGGGATGTGTTTTTCATCCATGGTAAAAACGCGAAAGCCGTCCATATAATCTATATCGAGCCACAGACCGTCGACCGGAATATCGTGCTCTATAAATTTTTTTTCGAGTTCTTCCAACTGTGCGATGGACTCATACCCCCAACGGCACTGCTGGTAACCCAGAGCCCAGAGGGGCGGCAACGGCATACAACCGACCAATTGCTGATATAATCTCGTCAACTCCGGCAGCGAAGCAGCCGCCAACAAAAACAGATCGGGCTGACCTGATTCCGCCCCGATGATGAGGGCTCCTCCCGTGCCTCCATCGACACGTTCAAAACCTTCGATGCCCACTTCAGCCCCCAAGGAAACAAAGGTTGCATGCGCATTGTTATAAAGCATCCCCACCCAGCCGTGAGGCGTCTTCACAATGAGGTACGGAATGGAGACATAATACGGATCGGGCCGGCCTTCCCTGACCATTTCCTCCCCAAAATCGGCAAAGGCATCCGTATTCCAGCATTTGGTCTGAACGCCCGACAACTCAAGTCCGAGCAGTTTGGACCCCATTCCATAGTAACGGAATTCTGCTCTGTGGTTAAACACAAAGGCGGATGCCGCGCCGCTCTTTCCAAAGGGCCTGTTCTCGAACGAGCTCAACAATAAATGACCGGCACTGTCCGTCAGCTTCATGCAGCCATTTTCTGCCACTGTTAACGCATAGGCCCCGGAGCCCGAAGAGCCCGGATTAAACGCCAGCTCGGTACTGGAGTCATTGACCTCCCAGGGACCACCTTTAACCGTCAGACGAAAAATTTGATCATCTTCTGTAAAGGTCACCGGTCTGTTTTCAGTCTGAAAGCAAAACCCTTCAGTCGGGGTATAACGATTGGTAAATGAAAAATTCTCAATATATGGATACTTCGTAAAATACATGGTCCATACCTCCGATTGTTGTGATGCTCTGTTTTATGTTGCAGAGGTCTGCGTAAGGCAATCATCTTTTCTGTTTAATTCTGACATGTGTCATTGTAAGTTCCGTGCAGTCAACTATTTTATCTGTAAGTGAAAATGGAAAGATTATGAAAAAAAATGACAGCCATCGTGCTCAGCATGTATCCAGTGAGCAACGAAGCATCTCCAAATCCAGGGCCCTATGACATGAAAAGAAAAACGTATTTTATACACATCGGGCTGATTCTACTCTACTGGGTCGTCACGATGTTACCAGGCAGCAACAGTATTCCCCTGCTCGACCGCGATGAGCCCCGATTTGCCCGAGCCACAGCAGAAATGATGGAACGCTCAGAATGGTTTATTCCCTATTTCAACGGTGACTACCGTTTTGACAAACCGGTGATGACCTACTGGCTGATGAGAATACCTTACCAGCTACTGGGCATACATGAATTTTCAGCCCGCCTGCACTCCCTGCTGAGCACGCTCGCTATGGCCCTCATACTCTATTTTATGGGGCGAAGATGGTATTCAGAGAAAACGGGTTTCTATGCGGGCGTCGCGTGGTTGACCTGTGTACAGGTACTCATTCATGGCCGCGTGGCCGTCGCAGACATGCCCATGGTTTTAGCCGTTACACTTTCACAGTGGGCTCTCTATGAAATTCTGACAGGGGAACGTGGCTGGAAATGGTTTTGGATGCTCTACCTGTCACTCGCCTTTGGCTTTCTCGTCAAGGGACCGATCGCCCTATTCGTTTCACTGCTGTCGCTGACCCTGTTTCGGCTGGTCTTCTGGCGGAAGCCGCTCTGTTGGCGGGGCCTCCGTCCCGCCATTGGTATTCCCCTGCTCCTTTTTCTCATCGGGCTATGGGGCATTCCCGCGCTCGTCAATACGGGGGGGGCGTTCTGGCAGGTCGGCATGGGAACACACGTGGTTCAACGTGGACTCGAATCGTTCAACAGTAGACTATTTCTACCCTTCTACTACCCGATTACCTCTCTGTTGAGCCTCTTTCCCTGGGTCGCCTTTGCCGGCATGATAGCTTATCAGATTAAACATGAGTGGTCTTCGAGGCAGGCCTTCCTGCTGTCATGGATGGTCGCACCGTACATTATTTTCACCTTTTACAAGACGCAGTTGCCACATTATGTAATGCCGGGCTTTCCCGCATTTTTTCTCTTGCTGACCGCTCTCGATATACGAAGAGCCTATATGCCGAAGTGGTCACTGCATTTTTACTGGACCCTCACCTTTTTGTTTCTTTTGCTGAGTTTCATTCCAACAGCAGTACAACTCTATTTTTCCATGCCCGCACCGATGAGCCCCATCCGATTTGTACTCTTCGGCTTAGGCCTCCTGCTTCAAGGACTTTGCTTATGCTCTATTATGACTTATTACCGCCGCATGAGCGGCATTCTGGCAGCCGCCTTACTAATTGGAGCCGGTTTCTTTCTTATGGGTTACGGCGCACACCGGCTCTCACCGGTAATAAAGATGCAATCGTCTTTCAGCACCATGCCTGAGCACACCTATTATGCTGGCTGCCGATTCGAAGAGCCTAGCCTCGTCTTTTACAGCGGGCAACAATGGGAAATGACACAGAACCTCGATTACCTCAGCCGGAAAATGCAGAGCAAGCCGGCGTTTTACGTGGTCACCTTGGTCGAAGATAAAAAACTGGACGATTTCCTCAAATGGCACTTTAGGAAAGAGTCAACACAGCCTTTTGATAATTATGCACGGGAACTCGAACTGCTGCAACCCGCCGCGGGCACCGAAATACTGGAGATTCAAGGCGTCAACTTCGCACGCAGCAGCTGGGTAAAGCTCAGAATTTATAAAAAAACGGGAGATCGATAGGCGGCATTCGTCCTGTCAAAAAAATGCTATGATCGGCGGTCCATTAGAATGAATCGAAAGTTCCTGAGGCTTTTTTCAACACCATCCTTACAGGTCTGAGAACCCAGTACAGATGGCGCACGGAGCGCGGCAGATTCAGCCATGTAAAGTCCGGATCACCCGGGGTGATCAATCGTTTCGTATAATACCCCAGCTGCTCCCCCGGAGACATCAGACTGAGATGATATCGACGTTGCACTGAAAAAGAAGGGCCTTTTGTCGACACCCATTGACTTTCGATCTGCGCCAACAACGCGTCATTAATAGATGATAATAGTGCCTCACTGCATGGGGCTCCAAAATAGTGACGGGCCAATGCACAACCTGTCTTCAAGGCCCTATCCGTAAACCGGTTCAGTTTGACTATTTCCACGGCCGTATCACAGGCCTCCGGATATCTGTGTAAAAGTGCTCCAATATCAGCCAGCCATGACAGCCGTCCCCATCCGTGCCAGGCGGCATGCGCACAGCAATAGATCAAGTGCAATACCGGCGTCGGTGTACATATATCTGCAGTATCAATGCACATAGACTGCCACTGCTGCTTATCATCCGACAGTGACTGTGGCCATGGGTATTGGGGAGGAAAGAAACGATGATTGCACTCCACGCGTATTCCGCGACTGTTGGCAAAGCATATACCCCACCCATAGTGCCACAGGTGTTGAGCATGACGTAATGAATACACTAATCGATAACCCATTTTATCCAACTGGGACACGAGAGGGTCAAAGGCCTCTTTTGGACAGCGGAAATCTATATCATCATAATCGCGAAGGCCTGTTTGCGGCCAAGCCTGCACGGATAGAGCCGTACCTTTTATCAGCTTCAACCCTGGAATCACAGGCTTCAACGCCCGACTGATAGAAGCCGTTTCTGAGGACAGACAAGCCGTATAATGGGTACGACTGAAAGCTTTTCGCCTCCAGCCATCGAGATCGTCTGTCTGTTTTGAAAGTCCCAGGCCGGCCATCAGTAAACCCAATACGCGGTGCCGCTCTGCCAGCGATAAAACGGCATCTTGACTGCCATTAATCATCGTGATCCTGTGCCCGGCGCCGTCGAAGAAATTCTCAAAAGCCATTCGACAAAGACTCAACAGTTCCCGGCAGGACCGTTCGTCAGTGTCTGCTGTAAACGCTTCACTCAATGCGTCAGCAACTCCTCCTGGGAATGCCAGCGGTATACCTGCAGACCTTTTTCCCTGGCCAGATCCAGCAGTTGATGTTGCTCCGGGCTGTCTTTCGTTTCGGTTACATAGACGGTATCTATATTATAACGGTTGATGATAATCTCTATATCATCCGGTATCCCTAACACCTTCAATCCCGTCACGCAATGATTCTTAAGCGCCCGATCCTCCGTTATGATGCCGGCAAAGGATACGTCTTCCCGGTTATTACCATCGGTCCAGTAACGTAAAAAACGGGTTAACTCCGTACCTCCTGACCATATCAAAGCCCGGCGTGTTGCATTGGACGGTTTTAACCTGACCTGCCTCATAAACTCCGGCACTGCTCTAAAAAACACCCGCAACCCGACAATACCGCTCACCGCTATTGAATACATCAACACACTTTGCGCTATGATATACCAGAGATCAGCCGGACGGGGATCCAAGACATAATCGACGCATACAGCCGACACCGCGCCTCCCACCACAGCAACACCCAGACCGAAATATTCGGGAATTCCCGCCATGGACCAGGTTCTCGAATAGGCTTTAAAAATGATGAGCATAATAAAAGGGACTGCGGTAAATACGGGAGCTTCTGACAACCAGAGACGCTTCAGTAATAACAAATCATACACGTCAGCGGCTGCCATCATAAGCGCTGACGCAATCAGCCAGGCCATATTCAATATACCAATATCTGCCACAATATAGCCTATCAGAGATAGATTTCTGCGGACCGGTTGAGCCAGTCCGCGCACGATCATTTCGCCTGTATCCCTTAACTCAATCCAAGCCACATGGCGAAAGATTGTATAGGAAGCAAGCACGATGGCCAGTCCTATGAGACCGAGAGAACGATTATGAAAAATAGAGGACAGGACGCCGATGACCACCAGCATTATGGTGGCCCCATACAATAATAAAGACACCTGGTGGGTGCTGAACCCCTTTTTCAACAGACGGTGATGCAGGTGATCTGCATCGGCCGTTGCCACGCCTTTAATCACATTCTCACCGGGAGCTGTTTTCAGGACCCGTCGAACCGTGCGGCGCCAAACAGCCATAATGGTGTCAAAAAGCGGCACCCCAAGCGCCAGCAGCGGCACGCCCATAACGGCAATTGCTGGCCCTTTAGTCTGAGTGGATATCGTCAGTGCGGCCAGCGTAAACCCAATAAAAAGGCTGCCGGCATCCCCCATAAAGAGCCTCGCTGGATAGTAATTGTATCGCAGAAAACCAAGGCATGTGCCCGCCAAACCGACAAATAGAAGAACATCGCCCGGTGATTTTCGAAAAAGCAGCGACGTTCCAATGCCGATCGCAGCAATGAGAGCAATACCGGCCGCCAGGCCGTCCATACCGTCAATCAGGTTAAAGGAATTCATCAGAGCCAGAAACCAGACCAAGGTAAACAGCAGGTCCAACCACATGGGCAACTGTGCGCCCAGTATATTTTGTAATCGATAACCCGCTGCATACGCTGCCCCGGCAAGCAATACCTGCCCCGCCAGCTTAACGGAGGCCCTTAAATCAAACCGGTCATCCAGCAATCCCAGTACGGTCACGGCAAACGAGAGGGGTAAAAACGAAAACCACCAGTCTATACCTAGAATAGCGTTAAATGATTGCCAGTGAACCAGGAATACAGCAGCACAGGCCAAGTGAAACCCTGCAAATAAAGCAATTCCCCCAGCGGTGGGAACAGCCTTTTCGTGTTTTTTCCGATGTCCCGGCTCATCTATAAATCCGAACGCGCCCGCTACGCGTATCCATCCCCACGCGACCAGCAGCGTTCCAAGATAACCGGATGCCAGGATCACCGGATATTTTAACAGAGATTCCATATACATATTCCTCAGTGCCGGCCACTCTTCTTATTTTTCAGCCTAGCACAAATATCGCAGAAGTATCGATATTTCATCCGCGCAAATCGCCATCCTGCAAGACCATCCAAAAAACCCAGTTTAAAGACATAACTGTATATAAAATAGAGAGGACCCAGCAAACCGGAAGATAACAGGCTGTATTTGACCTTTTGCCTCACCGTCCAGGCGCAATGATCCCCGGCTTTTGATTGACGATACCACCGATAGCGATTGGCTTCCCACTCGGCATAGGCTTCGTGTTTCCGGCGAGCTGATGCTTCATCATCGGGTCCAACGTGCTCCAGGCGGGCTCTCAGTATCCCTACAGAGCCATCAATGATCGGATGTTCATGGACTTCCATGTCAAACTGACTCCAGTTTTGCTCTGGGATATATTCATATTGACCGGCTCCATATCTGAACAGAATCAGTTTTCTGAATACATCACCATAGTGTAAAGGCTGTCCCCTGTAGCTGTTATCAAAGGAAACGCGAAAGCCGCTGTGCGGCGTATCAGATAAAACACTGTCCAGTTCTTCAATAAAGGACGGCGTAACCCGTTCATCGGCATCCAGAAACAAGACCCATTCACTGCTGATGTCGGCATGTTCAAGAGCCCAATTACGTTTTTTTGGATAGCGACCATCCCACTTGAAATTTATCACGTGTGCCCCCATGCGCTCCGCAACTGCACACGTCGCATCTTTGCTTCCGGAATCGACCACGATCACGCTCTCAAAACGATCACGTAATGACCGCAGGCATTCCGGTAAACGTTTTTCTTCATTCAGAACCGGTATAAGTACGGTTACAGAAAGTGTTTTTTTTTGAGTCATGGGGCCTCCACACAGCTCATTACAATATCATACAGTTGACCTGTCAACTCAGATTTGCTGAATGGATTTTCAGCGTTGCCGGCCAAGCGACCTGCGCCCAATTCCTCGGCAGCACGTTTGATTGAGTCGGCGCTTCCGGGATGCATAATGAGGCCCCCGCCATACTGTTTAATCCAGTGTGCGATGGCACTTTCATCCGTGCCGGCAAACAGTACCGGCTTTCCTGTCGCCACCGCTGCCTGGTATTTACTGGGGACCACAATCCCGTTCCATGCGGCATCCTGCGATATCAGATGAATATCCGCAGAAAGTAAATGAGCTGTCAGGTCCACTTCATCCACCGGCTTCAACCATTCGAATGCAGGATACTGCTCCATCCAACTCTTTTTCTCAGGACCCGAGCCGCAGAATACCAGTCGGTATGCACGCTCCTGTGTGTTGAGATATGCGGACAGTTCGGCAAACGCATCAATTCTGTGTGCCCGACCCATATTGCCGCTGTACATCAGAATACACTCATCATCCCCCCAACCGCGCTGCCTTCTAAGCTCGACCGCTTTTTCCCGATCACGGGGAGTAGGCATCAGCTCGCTCCATACCGGAACCTCATGAATTACTTCGCTGGAGACCGATTGCGACAGACGCCTTGTCATATCCGGACCCAGCGAAATAATGCGGTCAGCCGTCGTTCGCTCTGCCTTACCGAATCTCGACAGCGTGCCGTATAACCAGCCATCCCTTTGCAACAGTTCGGCAGCCACCAGTGCCTCGGGATACAAATCCATACACCACAAAACAAAGGGTATCTTTCTCTTCTTTTTGAGCCGGGCCGCCAGCAAACCACAAAAAGGCGGAGTCGTTAAACAGATCACCACATCAGGGGCTGGTCGCATCGAGCGTAACAGTCGTCCCGCCTGCATGAAAAAATACCCATAATCCAGTAGTTTGGCAAACAGTGTAACGTCATGCCGCCTGGCTTTGCCCAGTCGGTATACGGTCATACGGCCATCCGCATCATCTCTGGCCTTTCCACCGTACAGCCCTGCAGACGTGATAACACTGACCCGGTGATGGCGGGCATCTATTGCAAAGGCCAGATCTCTCAGCAGTCTTCCCGTCGGAGCCGAAGCGGGCGGGTAAAACTGATTGATTAGAACTATGTGCTTCTGTTCCATGGGCCTCATGCGGATTCAGTTAAGCAATTCTTTGAAAGCCGTTACCAGCGGCTGTGAGCATATTTCCCAGCGAAACCGTTCGGTATTTTGCAGCGCTTTATCCGAATACGCGGCCCACATGGAGTGATCATTCATTAAACACTTCAACCATGAGGCGATGACCTCGACATCATCCGGATCACAAAACAGGCCTCCTTCGCCACCGATTTCAGGAACAGCACAAACATTGGAGCATACGACAGGCGTTCCAAACAACTGCGATTCAGCCGCGGGAATGCCAAAAGACTCACAGCGACTGATCAAGGCATAGACCTGTGATTCCGCATAGTACTGGTCCAGTCGCTCACGCGACACATGCCCTGCAAATAGGACGCGGTCGCCCAGTTGCATATCCCTGACAAGATTACGGATTTTCTTTTCATAGGCAGCATCCGGCCAAGCGCCGACAAGGTGCAGAGAATAATTCTTAAAATCGGATATGCTGCCCTGCTGCCCTGCTGAAAGCATCTTAATATCCATCAGCGTTTCAGTGTTTCTGTCATGCAGCATGCCAAATGCGCAAATGAGTGTCTCAATGTTTTTATGCGGAGCCATGGCCGATACACATACGATCTGTCCAGGCACGCGCGGATGATCCACCCACTTACCGGCACGGGCTCTGGATTCCTCGGTCAGTCCGGGATAGGCAATTACACCTTTTTTCTCTTTAAAACCCGCATTCCTTCGGTAAGCCTCCTGCATAAATGCCGACAAAAAAGCCACCACAGATGCTTTCTTCATGGTTGCGCGATACGCCTTTCTCTGTAGCCATGCCTTGAAGAATGAAGCTCCGCGGTGAGCTGCCGGCACAAGGGCCCAAGGATTTTGACAAAGCACGACTTGAGGAATGTGTATAAAGGCAGCGGCCATTCCGCTGGACGTGAAATATACGTTCGCACCCGTTTCTCTAATTCTACGGTTCAAATAAAAGCGTTCCCATATAGAACGCAACAGCCAGTTCTTTGTAAGGGCCGGAGCGTCCATCCAGTCGACGCGGTCTTTCAATCGGGCGCGAAGCTTGCTGTCAGTGCGACAGAGTACCGTAAATCTGCATTGATTCTTTAAGTGCTCTGCACTCTGAGCCAAATGTCCTGAGACGACATGGACACCACTCATATTGTTTACAGATAAAGCGTTGACAAAAATGCTTTTCATAAAGAGTTCACTTTTACAGAATCATAAGCTTATCAGTATCACCTAAGATGGAAGTAAAGTGCATTCCCCCACCCTATTCAAATGATTCTGTCATTCATGATTCCGTCTGTTTTCATCCCTTTCCGTGAAACGGTACCTGATGAACTGGGCCGGATTGCCCGCCACAACCTGTCGATCCCCCACATTCTTTACAGCAACCGCCCTGGCTGCTACCACGGCATCAGCGCCCACCGAAACACCGGGATGAATAAACGCCTCGGCGCATACCCATGCCCCATCATGAATCGCGATGGGCGCTTTCACAAGCGGCATATGGGGATGATCAATGTCATGACTGGCTGTACAAATGAATGTGCGTTGGCTGACCGTGGCATGAGCACCGATTTTGATTCTATCGACGGCATACAAATCCACGCCGTGGCTGACGGTGGTATAATTTCCCAAATCCAGATTCCAGGGCGCCCATATTTTAACCGAGGGCATGACCTGTACCGACCGTCCGAGTTGGGCTCCGAACAGGCGCAGAAGCAGGCGGCGTGGGCCATGCCAAAACCAGGGACTCGGACGAAACAACAGCAGCCACACCACGCCCCACAATAATCGCAACAGCTTATTCAATACGGAATGCTGACTGGGACAGGATTTTCGATCTGTTTGTATTTGTGCCATCATTTCACATGCTCAGTCGTTGCATAATCATTGTACATCCAGCCTGGCATTGGCAAGGTATTATTAGCTCCTTAACCCGTCTTTCGCTATTCGCGGGCAAAAACACCTTTTTTCCGCGAGTTTTGCTCAAAGGTCTGCCCCACATTTTTTCTGTAGTTCTTCAATTCGGGGTG
>CAYXEW010000070.1:0-13722 GCA_964464115.1 uncultured Verrucomicrobiota bacterium | reverse complement strand
CGGCAGCGACGGCGGCAGCCGACCCGCCGCTGGATCCCCCGGGCACACAGTCGAGGTTCCACGGATTTCGGCAGGGTTTATAGGCAGAGTTCTCGTTACTGGATCCCATGGCAAACTCGTCCATGTTGGTGCGACCCAGAAAGACCGCTCCCGCTGATCGCAATCGGGCAATGGCCGTGGCATCGTACGGCGAGGTGTACCCTTCGAGAATCTTGGAACCGCAGGTGCAGACCTGCCCTTTGACGTTGAGCACATCCTTCACGGCCACCGGAACACCCAACAGCGCTCCGCTCTCACCGGCGCGGCGGCGCACATCTGCTTCTTTGGCCTGTGCCAGTGCCTCTTCCGCATTGATCGTCAGGTAAGCCTGGATAGCGCCATCTCTGTTCTCGATGGCCTGCAGTACCGCCTGTACCAATTCCTCAGAGGAACACTCTTTGTTCTCCATCAGGGCGCCGGCCTGCTCTATGGTTAATGTGTGTAAAGCTGCCATGATCTATTCCAGGATTTTCGGGACGACAAACTGATGATCTCTCACCCGGGGCGCATTGCTGAGAACGGCTTCACGATCGAGACTTTCCTTCACTTCATCTTTCCTTAAAACATTGTGGACGGGGTGGGCATGGGCGGTGGGTTCGACCCCTTCGACATCCAGCGCTTCAAGCTGCTTGACATAGTCCAGCACCTGATCGAGCTGCCCCTGAAAAAGCGATTTTTCTTCATCTGTCAGGTACAGCCGCGCCAGACGGGCTACATAGGTTACATCCACATGCTCCGTCTGTTTGGGTTGTTCACTCATAAATAGCCTCTTCAAAAGGTGGCTACTATAGGAGATGCCTTTAAAAGTGCAAGCAGGATTCCCAACTACATCTGAACCTTTTTATACAGCAGAGTCCCCCAGTTGGGTCTTGACTCAGCTCCCCCTATTTAAAAAGATTCCACACCGTAGCACGCATAAGGCATAATGGGTTTGAGCATGATCACGTCAACTGGTAAAAAAAAGGGTAAGGACCGCATACTGTTTGTTGCCGTCTTTCTCGCGGTGCTATGTCTTTCTGTCTACTTCCGGAGCAGCGGACTGTTTCGCGGAATCGAGGAAGTCTCAATTTTCCACCCGGATTCGCCCAAGCAGATCATGATGCTTAACAACTACCTGCACGGTAGCTATGTCCAGTACTACGGCAATCTTTTCTATGACGGCTATCCCTATGGCCTGAACCGAGTGGATGAAGGGATGCTGCGCAGCACCCTGCCCATTTTACGGGCAGTCAAATCGATGCTGAACCCCGGATTTACAATAGATGATCACAGGCATTCCCTGTACTATGCGGGGCGTATTCTGAGGGTACTGTATGGCATGGCCGTTGTGCTCATGCTGTTTTTTACGGCCAGAAACGCCGGCGCTGATAAATGGGCAGCGCTGCTGGCCGGCACGCTTTACGGTTTTGCCCCCCTCGGCTCAACGGTGACGCACAGCGTTACCGGCGATGTCGGGGTGGATCTGTTTTCAAGTCTCGTACTCCTGTTTGCCTCGCTGTTCGCAAAGACGGCCCGGCTGCCGCTGTTCCTTTTTATGGGCTTGGCCTGCGGCATGGGTTTTGCCTGCAAATTTCAGGGACTGCTCGCCATGGGTATCATCCTGCTCATGCTTGTTTCGCTCGCCTTTACAGGCGCGCGGCGCATGCAGAGACTCGCGACCGGCCTTCTCAACACGGGTACAGGTTTCCTGGCCGGAGTGGTGATTCTGAATCCGGCGTTGCTGAATAACCACATTAAGACCTGGCGGCTCATGCGGGAGAACTTCACCTTTATAAGAAACTACGGGGTGTCCTCATCATTTCTTGAAAAACCCTTTATTGAACGCATTACATACGGCCTTTCTAAGAACCTGCCATTCGCGTTGAATCAGCTTGGGCCATGGCTTGTTCTGTCCGCTTTTATCGCACTCATCCTGTATACCGTGCGCTGTTCTAAAGACCTGTGCCGCGAGCGCGGGGCCGGCCTTGACCGGGAAGGCAGGCAGAATCTTTTCTTTTTTGGAGTCGCTGCATTTCCCTTTGCAGCCATCCTGCTGGCGACGGCTCTCAAACCCGCCGTGCAGGCTTTTCACTTTTCATTTATCCTCCCCTTCCTCGCGCTGGCGACTGCCGCCGTACTGCGTTTCAGCTTCAGCCGACCGAGTCTCATCCTAAAGGTGGCGGGCGCGGCGCTCCTCTGCCTCAACCTGACGGATCAGTTAAAGCATAGTATGCTCGAAGATTATTTCTGGAAAAGGCCGGACATCAGGAACCGTGCTTTTGTTTATGCTCACCATACAACCGGCAACTGGCAGCTCGGTTACTGCTGGAGCAACGCGGCCAAAATCTTCTATAACGAACCGTCAACCAAACCCGTATTCCGCAATCGCCCAACGTGGATGAAAGCACCCTCGCTATGGTGGGAACATCACAACCGTCTGCCCGTCCCTTCAATCCCCTACCCGCTGCAACATCACTGGATTTTTATGAATGGCGTCTCCTTCCCACGTAACGACAGATTACTCACGATCACGGCCGGCGGAAACGGTATGCACACCCTCCCCTCTACCGCAGGACCACCACTGGTTCGGCCGGAACAAGGCGACTTCGGAAGGTGGCACCGCAGAACACTCGTCTTTACCAATAAGCCGGACGCTCTCTACCTCGCGCTGCGAACCGGGCACTTACCCGCCCGCTATGAATTAAAACTGAACGGTCAGGATGTACGCAGGGGGTTACTCCTGCCAAACAGCGAAACCATCCACCATTATGAAAAACCCACCGTCCGTTATACGTTTGAACACAAAAGGCCGGTGACGGGTATAGACTTGAAAATCAGGACAGGCGTTGGCCCCCTGTGGGTGACAGCACTGGACGACGCCGCAGAAATCGACGTCTACAGAGGGTTCGGTCCATCACCGGATGCGGCGCGTTACCTTCAAGACACCCGCCGCTTTATCAAAGAACAGGGCATCACACTGCTGGAGCGCGAAACAGATGCCCTGCCGTATTACGTCTTTACCAATGTAACAGCGGTGGCCGACGGAACGGAGGAGGCCATCGCCCGCTATGTCCCTTTGGCTCGGGGCGCCTACATCATTACGCTTGAACTTGACGGCTCCACGGACAACACCGCAGCAACGCTGGAACTGCAAACCTACCCTGAACCCAACGGCTATACGACGTGGAGTAAAACCGTTAAGATGAATGCGGGTACCGACACTCATCGCTTTGTACTGCTAAAAGAGTATATCCCGTTTGACGGCTCCTTCACGCTCAGCGCGAAAGGCGGTGATATCACCTGCACCAGAATGACCATCCAGCCGGACATCGCAAGGCTGGCCGACTGGCATCGGCATTATACCAATGAATCAGAAAAAACGGTCTTAACGGCTAACACATTGGATGTGACCTATCCCCATATCGGGAGACTTCACTCATTTATAGCGGGAGAAGACCGGCAAACCCAGGAGCATGTCTATACCGTCCATGTAGAGCTGGCCTCGAACATCAGTCACCAGATCTTCCATGACAGCACGATATTTCTGCATTTATACAATACGAACGGACACCTCATCAAAGGGCTGGATATCGCGCTGCAGAATGCCTCATTCAAAACCAATGAGCTCTTTTGGCATCCAGCGGGGGTTCTGCAACCCGGCACCTACCATCTGCGGGGCGGCCTGTACAATACGCGAACACGCCGGCGGTACGGCTTCAAAGCCCCCCCATCCGTTGACGCCGATAAAGGACACAAACATTTCCATATTACCGAATGGACCATTCCCTGACAGCCTGTTCAGGTTTTCACCAGTTTCAGGTGATGGTTGTGGATAACGCCGGTGGCAAATCCGGCTTGGCAATAACACAGATAATAGCGCCATTTTCGGATGAATTCCTCATCAAAACCCTGAGCTTTCACCTCGTCTAATTTCTCTTCAAAACCTTTCCGCCAGGCCCTCAAGGTGGGTTCATAGTCCAAACCGATGTTCTTTTTTTCAACAACACGCAATGCAGAGTGTGCTGCCATTGATGTATCGAGCACTTCGAGCGACGGCAGCAGCCCGCCCGGAAAGATATATTTCTGAATCCAGTCCGTCTTGCGTCGGTACTGTTCGTAGCGCTCACCGGGAATAGTTATGACCTGCAGCACCATTATGCCATCAGGCTTCAGCACCCGGTCGCACGTCTCAAAAAAAGATCCGAAATAGGCGTGCCCCACCGCCTCGAGCATCTCAATGGAAACAATCTTGTCATACGAACCTTCGAGATCGCGGTAATCACAGATTTGTATTTCAATTCTGTCTGACAGACCGGCTTCTTCCACCCGCTGGCGGGCCAGGTCATACTGTTCCTGTGACAGGGTGATCCCGGTCACGCGGCAACCGGTCTGTTTGGCTGCTTCAATGGCGAAACCACCCCAACCACAACCGATTTCCAGCACATGATCATCTGCCCCTATTTCTGCCATAGCAACGATACGGGCTATCTTTTCCAGTTGGGCTTCTTCTAGCGTTTTTTCTTTTCCTTCATAAATACCGCAGGAGTACAAAAGCGTTACGGGATCCAGAAAGAGTTTATAGAATTCATTTCCTATATCATAGTGAGCATGGATATTCTTCCGGCTGCCCTTTTTTGTGTTGCGGTGCAGGGCGTGCCGGACCGCGCTCATCATGTGGCCCAGTCTTCCCACCCTGGCGTAGTCCGCATGTTTCATATTGCGGGCAAAAAACGTCAGCACACCGTTCAGATCATCTGTCTGCCACTCACCTTCCACATACGACTCACCCATACCTATGGCGCCGGCAAACACCAGTCGTTCAAAAAAACGAAAATTGACGACGCGCATACGAGTCACATCATCAGCTTCGGACCCCAGCGTCCAAACGGTTCCGTCCGGGAATGCCAGATCCATCCGCCCGACCTGAAGGCGATCAAACAGGCGACGGACGAGCTGCATGCAGATCCGTTGCCGAACTGTTGGTTTCCTGATTCCAATGGTCATCGCACTCTCCGGGTTGGGTTTATGGTGGAAGGTTAACTTTTTCACAAAAAATAAAAGAAAGGCCTGCCAATCAATCCGGATCATGGTCAATAAGGAGGCCAACGGAAAGAGCCAGACCGTTTTATGCAGTTCCCGCGACGTGAGCGGCACGCGGTCGCCCCAGACGGCTGCCATGAGAACCTTCTGTCCGTCTCGATAGAGGTCCACGCCCAGCCGCATCCGTTCGCCAAGACGTGAGAAGCTCATTTCGTACTCACCCCGCATATCGTTGAAGGGTGAAACGTGAAACTGTTTATCTTTTGAAAAGACTGCGGGATCATCATCGTGGCCGGGTTCGGGCTGCTCCATGATGTACACATGTCTTTCGTGAAAGGTGTTGTTCACTTCCGCCACGGCATACTGGAGGTGATCCTCTTCGTTATAACAGTAATAAAAGTTAACGGGATTGAAGGCAAACCCCAGAAAGCGGGCCATGGTCACGAGGACGATCCGGCTGTTCTTTCGGGTGTACCCGTGCGCCGCCAGCATGGACTCCAGCCTGGTGCGAATCGATCCCGCTCCCCGCAGGTAGTCGCGGTCACGCAGACTGACCAACCCAAACCCGTTATAACGAAAACCGACCAGCTGGTCCGACAGCTCTTCCAGCTCATCCAGATCCAGCGCATACATATAAAACGGATACTTGAATTCATGTACCCTGGGCACGAAGCGCTTGTGCGCTACAAAACCTTTATATAAGGCCGACTTCACAATGCGATGCCCCAGTGCTCTGCAATGCGGACAGCGGACCGAACCGCATCTTCATGGAACCCGTAACCGAGATAACTGCCCGCAAAAAACACCCGCTGACCGGGTCTCCATTCCGTGAGCGCTCCGCGTGCATCCATGGCGGACTGCGAATAGACAGGATGCTCAAATGCGACCTCGTGCTTCACCGATTCAGGCTTCATCTCAGGCGCATTCAGCGATACAAAATAGTCCTGCTCCCCGGGTAAATTTTGCAGGCGGTTCATGTAATAGGTGAGCACCATATGGTCCCGGTGCGCACCGGACTCCCGGATATAATTCCACGATGACCACACGGAGCGAAGCGGGGGCATCTGTGCTGCGTCGGTATGCAATACGGTATGATTGGGATGGTAATTCCATTTCGTAAGCGCATCACCTACCATCGGATCCGGATTCGAAAAAACGGCGCCGGACTGATCGCCGTGGCAGGCCAGTATGGCATAGTCGAACTGTTCAGCAGCTCCTGTACCGTCGCGCACTTCGACACCGTCGGAATGTTGCTCTACCTGAACCACCGGTGTCCCGGAACGAATCAACCCCTTGAACGTTTCTTTTATAGTACGCACATACGTCTGACTGCCGCCGGTAACGGTGCGCCACAAAGGGCGGTCTTTTAAGTCCAACAGCGCATGGTTGCTGAAAAACCGGATGAATGTTTCAGCGGGAAACTCCATCATCCGGTCGGCCGGAGTGGACCAGATGGCGGCACCCATGGGGAGTATATGATGTTGAATGAAGGTGCGGCTGTAATGGCTCTCATTCAAATAAGCCGCTAGCGTTTTCCCCGAACAGCGACCGGCCTCCAGATCCGCGCGCGCCGTTTTAAAAAACCGCAGAATCTGACGTATCATCAGGTAAAAAGACGGCCGGAAAAGGTTGCGGCGCTGGGCGAAGAGCCCGTTTAAACCACTGCCGCGATACTGTAGATTTGTGTTTCGATCAACATAGCTGAAAGACATATCACTGTCTTCCAGCTCAACACCGAGGCGTTTAAAAAGACGTGTTAGCAACGGATAGTGGCGGTGATTCATAACGATGAAGCCCATGTCAATAGGAAGCGGGGATCCATCCGCCCGATCCACATCGACGGTATAGGTGTGCCCGCCCAGACGGGCGTCTTTCTCGTAAAGCACCACACGAAAACGGTCCTGCAAAAGATAAGCAGCCGTCAACCCGGCAGCACCGCTTCCAATCACTGCTACGCGCTCATTCATAAAATAGCCATTCTAACACGACACCTTGCATTTTTCTTATTGTGGTTTATTCTAAATCTGTGAGGTAATTATGAAAAACATATTGTTAGTAATTGTTCTGTCAGTACTGCTGACAGGGGAGGTGTCCATGGCGGAAAACAGCACGTTATACGGAATTGATGTAACGACGATTGAAGGACAGCCAACCTCGTTGGAAGCATACCGGGGTAAGGTGCTGCTCATCGTCAATGTTGCCAGTAAATGCGGATTCACCAAACAGTATGCGCCCCTGCAGGAACTGTATGAAAAGTACCGCGAACAGGGGTTTGAAATACTGGGCTTTCCGGCCAACAACTTTATGGGTCAAGAGCCGGGCAGTGACGAGGACATCCAGTCGTTTTGTACGCTGAATTACGGCGTCACATTTCCCATGTTTTCTAAACTTTCTGTCAAAGGCGACGATCAGCATCCGCTCTACCAACTCTTGACAAATGACAAGGAGTTTGGCGGCAAGATCACCTGGAATTTCAATAAGTTTCTTATCGGCAGAGACGGCCAATTAATCAATCGCTTTGGAAGTAGGGAAAGCCCGGACAGCTCCGATGTGATCGAAGCTGTAGAAGCAGCGTTACAATAGGCAACCTATATGTTTGCCGTGTACGCGCGGTCGAGACCCGTTACCGTAGCTGTTTACTCGAAGGTCTTGAAAAAAAGCAGATGCGGTGCTTAACAGTTGGGTTCACCACATCTGTGCCGCGCAAACCTATTGTTCCATACGCTGTTTAATTTTCCTAGTGATCGGCCCGGCTATCGGAAGGCGCTCAAAAACGACACTCGTATCCCAGTAGTCCTGCTGGAAGATGACTTTACCGTCCCCATCAAAGCGCACATGAGAAATACCCAGTGCTTCAATCGGTTTTTCGGGGGCATACTTAATAGTGAGATACATCGTCCAGGTAATGAAGTAGTCGCCCGATACAGCCCGCTCGAAACGGTCAATCGTGAAGCGGCAATCGACTACGGGTTCCGCCATCCTAACAAAATATTCCCGTATTTCATCGAGGCCCTGCATGGCCGCATAAGGATCCCCAAAATAAGCGTTTTCAGCATAAACACGGTCTACAAACTGGGTAATGACGTCGGCACTGTACACCTGGTAAAATTCATTGAACTGCCGGAGCGCCTTCTGCTCCTGTTCACTGCCGGATACCAGGCCCGCCCCCGCTTCCCGCTTCAACGCCTCTTGATACATATCAATATTGTAATGACTGGTGGGTGATCCACATCCTGTCAGCAAGACTGCCAACAACAACGACCATAGACTGGCTCTTTTCATTTTCAGCTCCTTCTCTTAACCGGTTTTAACAAATGCTTTTTAACACTTTTGCTGGCGGGATGGGGACCCAGCCAGATGGAGAAATAAGCGCGCGCAAAATCACTGCCCGGTATCTGCAGCACCGTTGATCCGTTCAACAGGACGTAGGTGCCCTGGCCGGGTTGGAAGAGCAGCGTGTACACAGAACCCTTTGGTACGGTATCGAGATAGACCTCATGCAGTTGATCCACCCGTTCCGCCACAGCTACCCTCTCCCGCTCCGTCAGGGTCTGCTGCAGGCATTTTTCAGCCGCTTCCATCATATGTTTCTTATCAATATCCTGAAAATAGTGAATCTCGAGCATCATGGGGGCTCCTTGCGACAGGAGATCAATGTCGTCGACATCCCGCAGGTAAAGCGCCGCGACATAGACGGGTATAACGAAGCCCAACTTGAGTTTTCCAGCGCCATGCAGCGTCCACGCCTGCCCCATCACCCGCTTTTCAAGGGGCAGTTCAAGGTCTCCCATCTGATAGGAGTCCGCGTAAACGGACAGTGCCGGCAGAAGTGCAAGGACCGCCATCCATATCGAAACACGTACGCGCCAGGCCCGATTCAGGCCGACTGCGGTTCTGTGACCGCCCATTGCGGGAGACTGCTGTAGTCGCTGCTGCATAATGCTCAACCCCTGTGATGCGACGGCTTTCAATTCTTTTTTAGCAGGTAATGCCCCACATACCACTCCTCACCGTGCTTAAAACCAAACAGTTCCGCGCAGGCCAGCAGGAACATACGCCAGCGCATAAACCACCGCTCCCTCTCTTCTTCACCGTAAACGTTAGAGCAGATGCGCAAAGCCTCTGTCTTATGATCATCCAGACGGGCCAGCCAGGACATCAGGGTCTTCTGATAGTGCTCGCCGTTCACCACCCAGTGCCGCTCCAGCATCAGACGGTCTTGGAAATGAGCCATCAGCCCTTCCGAAGGCATCATGCCACCGGTAAAAAAATGTTCTGCCATCCAATCCTTGGCATTACCTGTTTCAAAAAAATAGGGCGCGCGCATGTGCACAAATATGTGAATAAACACCTTGCCCTCAGGCTTTAGCCAGCCGCTCAGACGGTCCAGCAACTTACGCCAGTTGCGCATGTGCTCAAACATCTCGAGCGAGACCGCGCGGTCGTACTGGCCTTCCGGCTGGAACGCATTCATGTCAGCCGTTATCACCTTAATATTGGTGAGCCCCTTGTCCCGTGCTGCGGCCTCGATATAGGAGCGTTGGCCGGACGAATTTGAAACGGCAGTGATGCGGCTGCCGGGGTAACGCTCAGCCATCCAGAGCGTCAGCGCGCCCCAGCCGCAGCCGAGTTCGAGAATATCCATCCCGTCCTCGAGTTCTGCGCGCTCGCAGGTGAGGCTCAACATAGCATCCTCTGCCTCAGCCAGGCCTTCTACACCGTCAGGATAAAGACACGAGCTGTACTTCATACGCGGACCTAGCATGAGCTGGAAAAATTCAGTCGGCACTTCATAGTGCTGGCGGTTGGCGTCCTCCACCGCCATGGCAATCGGCGATTCATCCATGGCTTCAATATGCTCGTAAAGGCGCTCGGCCATCGCCTCCGCGCCGCCCTCGTATTCTTGATCGATGCGACCCTGCAACAAATGACGAATGCCCGGACGCAACAGGCTGTCCGGCACTACACCCTTTTCCACCAGATTAATAATTTGATCCATTTCAGCACCTTCCTCCAGAGCTCTCTCGGCCCTTATCGTACCCTTTTCTCTACCTTGTTCGCCGGGCCGGTCAGCGGCGCGGCGGCAACGGTATAAACTTACTCGTTGTGCGCTGATACTCCCGGTAATCATCTCCACGCGTCTGCAACGCCCGCTTTTCCGTGTATGGAATACCGGTCAGAAACAGCAAAAACAGCAGAATCAAGACAGGTCCTGCCAAGGCGAGCCAGACGTGTGGCCCCCCGACAGCGATCAACGGAAAACCTAACCAGTAGACCCATTCAAAAAAATAATTCGGATGGCGCGAGTACTTCCACCAACCATCCCGACAGGTCTTGCCCCGGTTTTCAGGACGGCGCCTGAATCGTTGCAACTGACGATCGCACAGCGTTTCCAGTGAAAGGGCGACAACGCAGACCGCCAGACCGGCTGCATCCAGCAGCCTGAAGTCGGCGACCGGATTATTCACAGCTGGCACAAAAGGCACTGCAAAAAGAACCACCAGCAGCGATTGAGACGTAAAGAAAAAATAAAAATTGCGATTCGCATGCTGCCCCCAGTGAGCGCGCAGATTCTGATAGCGGCCATCTTCCTCACCACTCAGGAGGCGGTCTTTGATGATATAGCTGACGAGGCGGAAGGCCCACACCCCGCCCAGTGCGGCAATCAGCAGGCGGCGACCCCACCAACCCTGACCGGTTATTCCCAGATAGATGGCCATTGAACCGACACCCAGCGTCCAGCCCACATCAACCCATCCCGCGTCTTTGCGTACGTACTGAATCAGCCAGAGCGTACTGAACACACCGAAGGCCCCGATAAAGCCACACAGAAAATAAGGCATAAACAGAGATTCCATCATAACCTGCCCTCCTCTAAAATGGTCTTAGGTGGGCGGCGAACATCCCAGACCAGTCCCAACATTTCAAAAAAGCAAATCAGATAGTAGGTGACATCCACCTCAAGCGGATAAAATCCGTGCCGAGCCGAAGGTGCGTAACGGTGGTGATTGTTGTGCCAACCCTCCCCCATTGTCAAAAAGGCAACGAGCCAGTTGTTACGGCTGGTGTCCTTTGTGTCATACCGGCGGCGGCCAAACATATGAGCCAGCGAATTCACGGAATAGGTGGTATGATACAGCAGGACCGTGCTCACAAAGAAACCCCAGAACAGCGTTTGCCAACCGTCAATACCGAGTCCGGGGGCGGCCCGATGCAGGATATGCCCAGTGGCAAACACGAGCCCTCCAAACAGAAGGGGAACGGCATAGGTATGTTTATTGAGCCAGAGGATTTCAGGATAGCAGGCGAAATCTTTAACCCTATCGAGGTTGGTCGCGCGATTTCGCGGGTCAAAAAGCCATCCGATGTGTGAATGCCAGAAGCCCTGTTGTTTCGGGGAGTGCACATCATCGGGGGCGTCAGCTTTCTGATGGTGCCAGCGGTGGTGGGAGGCCCACCAAAGCGGATCAAGCTGCATGGCCGAGCAGCCCCACAGTGCCAAAATAAACTGAAAAGGACGGCTGGTGGCAAAGGCACGGTGACAGAAATAGCGGTGATAACCCAGTGTCAGACCGAAAACCCGTATGAGATAAGCCAACACACAAATCAAAATAGAATACCATCCGAAAGCAGTAAAAAAGATCCCGATACAGGCATAATGCATGATCGCCAACGGTGAAAGCCACGCCGGAACTCTCCACTTTGCAGTTGTAACAGTACTCTTCAAAACTTACATCCATTTTGAAATATCATATCATATAACGGGACTATTTAAAAACAGTTTACCCATAAAACGCGTCCGATCCCGAATGGCACTAACGGTAGGGTTATGATATCGCTTTTTACTAACCTGGATGTTGCAGGCTCGACCCTTTAAAGCAGTAGGCACTGCGTATACAAATTGGTTTGAGCCCGTTTTTTTCTCACCGGCGGACGGCTGTCGGTCTTGGTTTTTATTTTGCTTTTCGACCTCTTCAAGATGCGGTTTCTTCGGGCACTGTTTTCTACTGCGAGCCATCGCAGGACCGCCTCATACGTTTTCACGGCAGGGTCCTTATTGCTTTTGCAACGGAGTTCTCCGATCTTAAAGATATCTGAGTTATTTTTTTCTATGCTCAAGGTAGCCCGCTCGGGCGACGTCACCCTGTAGATGAATTTTCGCCCCCCCGCGACGAATCTCACATAGGTACCCACACAATTACACATAACCCTTCCTTCTTCTTCCAACTGCTCCATAGTATTCAAGGGAATAATGGTATCCGTTCCTTTAAACGGGTATCTGCGCAGCGACTGATCTTTGGTCATATGATCGGCGCGCCGCCCTTGCCTGCGTGCGGCAGCTTCGCGCCGCCTCTTCTGTTCAGCCCTCAGCCTGCCGCGCCGATCCAATAATTTTAAATGCTCAATCAGTATTTCATCATGCATGGCTGAAAGCTGCCGTATCGAAACAACGCGGGGCAAAGGTATTTCAGGTGTAACTTCCTCCTGCATTCGCATGCAGTCTAGAATGGAACTGACCAATTTGAGGGCTTTGCTGTCATCGGTTTTCTCTGCCATTTCTGCAATAAATCCGTAAGAACAGATGTCCATAAGCTTTTCATCGTTAATAATTTCGAGTAACCCTGCGTTGATAGACGGGAGATGGGAAAGGGTCTTTACGACTCTATTGTCTGTCATTCTCTTGCGCAACCCCGCCACATTGACAGAGGTAACGGATTCAGCAGGAATTTTTCGAAAGATTTTGGCCATATTGCGGGTGGCTGGAAAATTCATAAACTGCAGTATATGCTTCTGATTGCTGAATACCAGTTCCCTGATGCTCTCAACACGATTACGTATTAAATCCGTCCGCAGCTGTTGCTGGTTGGCAAAATAATAGGCCAGCACTGGATTGCTTTTGAGCAGATCCATATACTCCGGCACCAGATGCAAAAGCCTGATCATGGCATACTGATGGCTATGGAACGGCTGGATCATCGCCGCATATTCCACCGGGACAGTCTTCTGCAATTCATAAAGAGCCTCTCTCTGATCCTTCCAGAAGGGGCACCCGTCGGCAACCTGCTTATCGGGATCATCAAGATGGTAATCTTTAAACAACAGCGGAGCTGCGGGGAGGATATAAAACTGCGACCCCCTGCTTTGATCAAAATGCAGGGCCTTTGGATCCGGCCAAAGACGAATTTCACAGGTATGAAGCCCCTTTAAGGTATGCAACATACCATTTATGTATCCCATTTGAGCCTTTAAAATAAACTGCTCCATCCCGTGCACCTCACCTGACATTATACCGGCACATGAGCACCCTTTTCCTGAAAAAGATTCAAAATCAAAGGGTACAACTAGATGTGGTTGATCGGGAATATTCCTATACAAGATATAGGGCAAGGTTTACCCTTCCCCGCATTATTCTCATATACCTGTTAATCCCCACAAACACATCCCGCGGCGCACTGAAATTCAGCGACACCCGCATGCTTAATCTCCGGGATAATAAAGAGAAGTTGTCAGAGGTTTTCCGGAAATTTTTACCACATTACGGAAGGGAGTCTTTCGGCCAAAACTGGAGGGCGATTATTTAACCGTATATGAACGTATATGCACATAGTTAAATCGGTTCTGACAGCGCTTTCAAAAAATGGTCGCGGTGGAACACGACCCTCC
>CAYXEW010000069.1:0-13805 GCA_964464115.1 uncultured Verrucomicrobiota bacterium | reverse complement strand
GTGGAAGCTGAAAAATAGTGACGGTTAATGGAAAGGTCCATTGAAGCAGCAACTAAATAAATCATGAGGTATACATGGCTGGCATACTCAGTGCTCAAGACCCGCGCGGATTTCATTTGCCAAAAAAGGGTGCGGCAACTTTGAACTTGTGCAATGCGCAAGTTCAGTTATGCTGGTGCTGAATTCTGACTCGGGGGTGGATAATGATGTCTTTATCAACTGTCGGCATTGTAATGCCGGTTTATAATGAAGAGAAAACGGTTTCCGCAATCGTTGAAAGAGTGTTGGAGCAGGAGTGTGTAGCGGAACTGATCATCGTCGATGACTGTTCATCTGACGATACCTGGTCGGTTCTTCAATCTCTTGCTGAGGGTTCGGACCGGATTCGTATTTTCAAACACGAAAAAAATCAGGGAAAAGGGGCCGCTCTGCGCACCGGGTTTGGAAAAGTGTCGGCCGATATTGTCGGCATCCAGGATGCCGACCTGGAATATGATCCTACAGAGTATGACGTCCTTCTGGCTCCGTTTCGCAAAGGTGTTGCCGATGTCGTTTTCGGCTCACGATTCCAAGGCGCCGGCGCGCATCGAGTGGTCTACTTTTGGCATTATGTCGGCAATCGTTTCCTCACGCTTATGTCCAATATTTTTTCGAATATCAATCTGACCGATATGGAGACCTGTTATAAATTCTTCAGACGGGAGATTATCCAGCAGATTCAAATTGAAGAAGACCGCTTTGGGTTTGAGCCCGAAATTACCGCTAAAGTTGCCAAAATCAAAGGTATTCATATTTACGAAGTACCGATTTCGTACTATGGGCGGACGTATGACGAAGGTAAGAAAATTGGCTGGAAAGACGGTTTTGCCGCGCTGAAGTGCATTGTCAGGTATAACCTGTTCAGTTAGCCTGCTGGAGTGTTAATGAATAATGAGAGTTTTGCCAGTAAGGTTGTGCGGCTGCCGTTCGCACCGGTTCTTACCCACATGGATTCACGGCTTGCTAACCTGACTCAGTACATGGATCGGCACTGTGCCCAAATAGGTCATTGGATCAATGTCGACCTTACATCAATGCTGGAAAAGCAACATGAAGAAGTCGGTGGCTGGATCAATTTTTGGGGCCAGCATGTGAACCAAAAGCTGGTGGAGTTGCATGATCATGTGCACGCCGATGCCCAGGCCGCTGTTCAATCGGGCATGTTCGCTGAACGTGCACTCGATGAGGCCGCCGAAAAGTTGGCGCTGATGAATGAGCGTCTGGATCGAATGGAATCCCATCTGACGGAAAAAGCGCCTGTCCGGGATGAAGAGGCTTCTTTGTCGAAACTGCTCGCGCATGATGGCCCCATCGCTGAGGCCGGACTTTGGTTTAACCCTCCCGTGGTCATAACGCACCGCAATCGGACGTATCAAATAGCTGAAGTGCATGAGCGCATTGTTGAGGTTCCCTTTGTGTACCGGCATACAGCAGCGCTGGCGAAGGGGGCGAAGCTGCTGGATATAGGTTGTGCCGAGAGCACTGTCGCGTTTTCTCTGGCATCCATGGGCTATTCTGTGACGGCTGTTGATCAGCGGGGTTACCCCCTTCAACACCCTAATCTGTTTGTCGTTCAAGAGAGCCTACAGAACTGGGACGGTCCTTCAGAGAAAGTGGACGCAGTGCTGTGCCTTTCTACGCTGGAGCACCTGGGTTTAAAGGCTTATCAATCAACATCTGAAGATAGCAAGCTGGATGTCAAGGCCCTGGCCCTGTTCAGGCGCTGGTTGAAGCCCGGCGGTTTACTGATTCTGACAGCTCCATTCGGCCATTCGGAGGTCAGTGATTTTGAGCGAACGTATAGCCGCGATGACCTGAATCATATGTTGAAGGATTGGACTATCAGGGAACGCATTGTTTATGGAAGGATCGGCTCTACGGAATGGCGGCAGCGGGATGAGGCCGCCCCGTGGCCATCAGACAGGCGGGGCGTTGTTCTGATCTGTGCGGATCGGTCATGAAGCCTCCTTCGCTGATACTAAATTTGCAGGCACTGCAGACGCAACTCCACGGAGAGCGCGGTATTGCGCGATACTCGGCATCTCTGACACGGGCATTTCTCGATGTTAAAGATCTTGTTCGCAGACTTATGCTGAATCCGTTGAACCCCATGCCAGACAGGTTAAACCCCCGCATTCAAATGTCGCCCCTGCTGGAGTGGCAAACAAGTGAGTCATTGCGTCGAGCAGTGGAAGAAGGACCTTCAGTCTACTATTCTCTTTCACCGATGGACACCCAAATAGTATTTTGCCATCAACTATTACCGGCTTCGCTTCCCGTTGCCGCCACGCTGTACGATCTTATTCCCCTGTTGCATCCTCAGAAATACTTGCTCGATTATACGGTGCGCACCCGCTATATGCGGCAGCTAGAGATGGTGCGCCGTGTTGATTTGCTGTGCGCGATTTCCGAATCAGCCCGTCAGGATGCTGTCGAATATTTGAATATGGATCCGGAGCGAATTATAACGGTGGGTACCGGTATTGACGATGCCTTCAAACCGCTGTTGGACGGCGAGGCTCTGAATACGGGGCCGGCGGCATCGCTCGGCCTGCACGGACCTTACATCATGAGCGTATTGGGAGATGATCCCCGAAAAAATCTCGAGGGCCTGCTTCAATCCATGTGCTGTCTGTCGAAAGACCTCGTCGCATCTTTCCAGCTCCTGATTGTGGGCAGCTACAGTGAAGCAGCGCAACGACGTTACAGATCGCTGCCGGGCGCGGAGTTGCTGGCTGAAAGACTAGTGTTTTCTGGCCGCATACCCGATGCCTGGCTGAAAGCTCTTTACTGCGGTGCCTCCCTGCATGTTTTTCCCTCATACTATGAAGGCTTCGGCTTGCCGGCGGCAGAAGCCGCTGCTTGCGGTTGTGCCTCGATCACCTCCAATACTTCATCCTTGCCGGAAGTGATAAATTTCCCCGAAGCGACGTTTAATCCAGAGTGCCCCGAAGAAATGGGAGCGCTCATAGAGAGGTGTCTAAGCGATGATGTCTTTCGAAAAATGATAGTCGAGGCGGGAATCAAAGGGGC
Source organism: uncultured Verrucomicrobiota bacterium (assembly GCA_964464115.1). Classification (GTDB taxonomy): domain Bacteria; phylum Verrucomicrobiota; class Kiritimatiellia; order CAYTQP01; family CAYXEW01; genus CAYXEW01. Next base: position 10,733 of record CAYXEW010000069.1, on the reverse strand, counting down.
GAGAGAACATACGTGGGCACGCGTCGCTCAGCGTACCGTTCAAGGCCTTGAAAAGGCGACTGCAAGAGGATTTCTGGAAAAGGCCGCATACGTCTGTAGGAGACGCAAGCCAAACATAGCCATGGTAGGGCCCCTGCCGCCGGCTCACAGCGGTATTGCCAACTATAATGAGCGGATTTGCAACAGGCTGCAGGAAAAGGTTCGCCTCACGGTTTATACGAGCCATAAGGACTCTGGTGTTCCAGCATCTTTGGTGAAGTGCAGGGTGTTTCGAGGGCGATCGCTGAGTGATTTGATGGATCCTTATGCTTATGATGCCCTCCTCTATACTATGGGGAACAGTGAGCACCACATTGAAACATTTGAATTGTGCCGGGAATTTCCCGGCTGGCTATGGCTTCATGAAGCCCGCTTCTACGGCCTGTGGTCAAGCGCTGCCCGGATGCAGATGTCGGAAACGGTTTCTTCGGGACAACTGATGTCGGCCATTCGAGAACAATACGGTCGCAGAACACCTCTTATTCGAGATTCATCAGAGGCCTGCAACCCCCATTTTCTGAGAGCGCATGATATGGGTTTGGCTTATGAAATAGTGGCCAAAGCAAAGGGTATCATTCTGCATTCGGAGCACTGTCGGCAATGCTTGAAAAATGATTTGCCGCCGGGGATGAGTATGCCGCCCATACAGCGTATTCCGCTGGCATTCCCCGATGTGTTGTCTCCGGTAACGCGCACTTTCAGCGAGCCATGGATCATTGCTCACTTTGGTATTGTGGACGCCGTTAAACACCCGGACCTTCTCATTGAAGCCTTTTCTATGCTGAATACGACCCATCTGCGCCTCGTCTTTGTCGGTTTTGTAGATCCGGAGGATCGCCGGCGCCTCGAACAGTATGCCGCATGCCTAGGGTGTAAAGACCGCGTGCACTTTACAGGTAATGTTAGTGATGAAGTATATCAGCACTGGCTTCTGAAGGCTGATCTCGCCGTCCAGCTGCGCCTATATTCGAATGGGGAGAGTTCAGCGGGCATCCATGATGCAATGGCTGCCGGTACTCCTGTCATCACAAACATGCAGTTCAGTAAAGACTGGCCCGACGATGTCATATCAAGGGTGCCTCTACTTCCCGAAGCTTCGAAATTGGCTGTCGTCATGGAGCGGCACCTCGATGCCGACGTGCTTTCAGGCCTGTCGCGTGCTGCACTCGATTTTGCGGAGAAATATAACGTCGATTATGTGGTAGACCGGTTGCTGGAAGCAGTCTTGTAATCGGGAAAATCGCTCAAGCGAGACGGCGTGACTGGCGGCGATACTACTCTCGCTGTTGGCCATTCATTTCGCTATTGAGCCACCTTAGCAGATGCTTTTTAGACAAACGGGTGTCGCCGAGCTGCTTCTCATAGGTTTTTTTTAGCCAACGACCGATCTCAGGACCTTCCTTTATACCCATTTCCAGGAGGTCACGTCCGCTGACAAGGGGTGGGGGAAGCACGGGTTCAGAAGCCCATTTTTGCCGGTATTCTCGTATGATGGCCAGGTTGCTGAGATCGCCGTGGCTGCATTTGCAGTCCAGCTCGTGGAGCTTCTCTTCTATACTGAATGTCTCCGCGCCGACGAGTTGCCGAAGCTTGGATTCCCTCATGTCGGGGATGTTCATAAATCGCATATGATTGTTTACACAATGGGTCACAGAATCAATTACATGATTGGAGAAACGGAGGCGTTTAAGAACATCGCGGGCCATCTCTGCCCCTACCGAGGCATGTGTATTAAAGCGAACGCGCTCACTGCCGTCCTCTTCAATGGTGACTCTTGCCGTCGGCGGTTTGCCGACATCATGAAGCAGTACAGCCAGGGCGAGAATCAGTGGTGGATCGGTCTCCATTTCATCGAGCATCATCACGGTATGTGTAAAAACGTCGCCCTCGGGATGAAACTGCGGCGGTTGCTCCTGCCCGTGCATTGCTTCAATCTCCGGTGCGGTATAATGAAGTAGGCCGCTTTCCAGAAGTATGGCCAAACCCTGGCCTGCCCGCGGACTGCGCAACAGTAGTTTGACCACTTCATCTCTAATGCGCTCCTTGCTGATCTGCTCAATCTTATGAGCATTCTTCTTTATCGAATTCCATGTCTCCTGCTCTATGGTAAACTGAAGTGTAGATGCAAAACGCACAGCCCTCAGCATGCGCAGGTAATCTTCATTGAATCGGTCCTCTGGTCTTCCGATCGTTCGTATAATGCCTTGGGTCAGATCCTCCCTGCCGCCCACATAGTCTTTAATGGTGCCCTCGGCAGGATCATAAAACATGCCGTTCACGGTGAAATCCCTGCGCCGGGCATCTTCTTCCTCAGATGAAAAACGAACCTGTTCCGGCCGCCGTCCGTCCTTGTATTCTCCATCTTTCCGAAAGGTGGCTATCTCGTATTGGTGGTGATCCAGAACGACAATAATCACTCCGAATTGTCTGCCAATAGTGAGGCCCTTCGGAAAGATATCGAGCAACTGGTCGGGAGTGGCATCGGTGGCAATATCAATGTCATGGGCGGTCTGCCCCAGTAAACGGTCGCGCGCATATCCCCCCGCCCAGTAAGCTTTAAAACCCTGCGCTCTTAGTTTATCACTTATCTGATGGGCGCCGTGCTCAATTTCTGTTTGATCATGTGTCATATCTCTGTGTCTTATCTTCATCCAGAAATTGTTCGCAGTAGGAAAGAAAGTGTTCGCAATCTTTTGGGGTTATATAGATGGGTCTGTTGTCGTCATGCAGGCTTATCTGAATCAGATCTTCCAGGTTCGTGGCAAAATAGTGTCCTTCGGTTGCGATATCCGGTTCATGAATTATTTGCAGGGCGGCAATATCCTTAAATGATATTGGAAAAATATAGTACCATCCCTCAATCACTATTCCTTCTGGACAGGCTCTGTACTGATGAGGCATATACATAAGCGGCCTGAAAAGCAGCGCCATTTTAATGAAAGAACGGCTGAAGGCAGTGCCGTCACTTACTTTCCAGTCAATATCCCTGTAGGCAAGTTTGTGCCGGGCCATGCGGACCCTGGCTATCAGAAATGTACTGATGGATACACTCAGCACCAGCAGCAGGATGCCGCTTGCAGAGCCGGATACGATCGGTGGATGTATCTTGGCTGACGCGAGCCTGTAATATCCCATCCCCGCAAAGATAAGGGGAGACAGCAGGTGTGTGATGGGTGTGGACATCATGTTCGTGCTGTTCGCAGCCATGATGACAAATGTGATATAGATGCCGAGCGTCACAAATGACAGCACGAATTCCTTGACCTGATCTATGGGACTCACCATCTGCTTGGCCATTCGAGCCTCTTCTTCGGCAGCCAGATCCACCAGTTTTTGCGGTGTCGTACGCGTTTGCGAGCGCATTTCTGTTTTGAGCATCGACTGCTTTTCTCTCTGAAATTGCAGATAGTAGGGAAGTGCTATTGAAAGAATAACAAATATCAGGGCGAGCACCTCCAGTTCCCAGGGCCAACCCGGTGATTTCCATGGTCTAAGTTTTTCAGAGGACATTTTTAACCTCACGTCTCTTTGTTGATTTATTACAACATGCTAGTAAACTGATGTTCAGTACTCAATAAAAATGACCGTACGATATAATCCATAGGTTTGAACAGTATGACACAACTACATTTTTTTAATCGAGCTGCAAACGGTGTTGCCTTGCGGTCGCTTTTGGCCCTCTTTCTGGTGGTGCTTGCCTTCGAGAGCCGCGGTGAACCTTTTGGTGTTTCGGCTTCATTTGAGAGCGCCGCTGCACAAAGAGTCAGCCTGAAAATATCAGTGGCCACCAACCACTTTCTTTATGCTGCCACGGTCGGGCTTCAAACACAGGACGGGATGGCCTTGGATGTGCTGGAGCAGACGTCAGCAGAGAGCTTGAAAGATCCGTTTTCGGGAGAGATGAAAGACGTTTATCCGTCTGATTACAAAGGGGTATATGCCCTGCCTCCCGCTTCACCCGACACGCCGTTGTTCGTCACCTATCAGGGATGCAGCCAGACTATCTGTTTTCTACCCGTTCGGAAACAACTCACTCTGTTCCCGGCAGACGCTGCTGCGCCCAGCGGGGAAAGTGCCGCCGTCGACTCGGTGCCGACCCATGATCGTTTTACAGTCATATCAAGCGAGTCAGGGTATATGAATGCCGAACGTTTTTCGGCATTTCTTGAAAATGGACCGGGTAGTGCTACGGAGGGGGCGGCGGCATTTATAACCAATGCTTTTTCATCGGGAGCATGGTTATGGGGAGCCCTTCTCATTCTGACAGGGGGGCTGGCGCTTAACCTGACCCCCTGCGTATTACCCATGATTCCGATAAATATTGCCATTATCGGAGCTGGATCTCAAGCGGGTTCGCGTGCGAGGGGCTTTGTTCTCGGTTCTGTATACGGCGCGGGTATTGCCCTCGTGTACGGCATCCTGGGACTCGTCGCTGTTCTGACGAGTTCCAAGTTTGGCGCACTGAACTCTTCCCCGTGGTTTAATGCCTCAATCGCCTCACTGTTTCTCGTTCTTTCGCTGTCTATGTTCGGTTTGTTTAATATAGATTTGACGCGTTTTCAGCAACGGCAGGCCGGATCCGGTAAAAAAGCGGGAATGGCTCTCGCCTTTGGTATGGGGTGTGTCGCAGCCCTGCTGGCCGGGGCCTGTGTCGCACCCGTATTGATTGCTGTGTTGCTTCTCGCAGGCAAGCTGTATACCGCTGGCAACGGTGCCGGACTGTTTCTCCCATTTCTGCTCGGTTTGGGTATGGCTCTGCCGTGGCCTTTTGTGGGTGCGGGTCTGTCATTTTTGCCGAAGCCGGGTCGCTGGATGGAGGCGGTAAAAATAGGCTTTGGTATTCTTATTCTAGCCATGAGCCTGTACTATGGCTATGAATCCTATCGCGGATTCAAGGGCGCCTCTCACAGCGTATCGAGTGTGGGCGCCGACTTTAATCTGAATGAAAACAGCGGGGATGATGAATGGAACGCTGTATTCACACGCGCCTTGAATGAGCAGAAACCGGTATTGATAGATTTTTGGGCGACCTGGTGTAAAAACTGCCTGGCTATGGAAAAAACCACGCTGGTTCATCCCGATGTGAAAGAAAGACTCGAAGACTTCATATTTGTGAAATACCAGGCCGAGCTGCCCAATGCATCTCCGGCAAAGGAAGTATTGGACCGATATGGCGTATTGGGATTGCCCACGTATATCATACTCGATGATGTTCAAAAGCCTTCAGCATCGCAATAAAGACGGACGCCAGGCTGGAGTATATGCTGAGCCGTAGCAGTCTTATTTCTTCCGCCCATCCCCTTCGAAATAGATTGACAGCGGCTGTTGGGAAAGGTTTCAATCCGCTCATGGAAGGTTTATTACAGGTTGATTTAGCGGAACGTTCTTACCCCATCTACATCGGTGAGGACCTGCTCCCCCAACTGGGTGCCCTCTGTAAGGAAAGAGGGCTCAATGGAAATAGTTTATGTGTGTCCGACACCAATGTGGCACCGTTGTATCTGGATGTCTGTATGGAATCACTCCGTGCGCATAATTATCAATGCGACTGGGTGACGGTGCCGGCCGGAGAGCCATCTAAATCCCAAGAACAACTGTTCTGCCTGTATGACAAAGCCCTGTCGAGCTCTCTGGATAGAAAGTCCTTTGTTGTTGCGCTGGGCGGTGGTGTGGTGGGGGATCTTGGCGGATATCTGGCTGCATCCTATTTGCGCGGCATACCTTTTATTCAAATCCCGACAAGTCTGCTCGCTATGGTGGACAGCTCTGTCGGCGGTAAGACGGGTATAAATTTGCCCAGAGGAAAAAATTTAGTGGGAGCTTTTCACCAGCCCTCACTGGTGCTGGCTGACCTGTCCACCCTGCAAACTCTTCCATGGCGTGAGTTTCTTGCCGGCATGGCAGAAGTGATAAAATACGGGATCATTTGGGACCGCGCCTTTTTTGAAATGCTGGAAGCTGACTATTCGTCAATGCATCCATCGAATACGGAACTGCTCAGGCGGGTCGTTACGCGCTGTTGTGAAATTAAGGCGGAAGTGGTGCGTCGCGATGAGCGCGAAGGAGGTTTGAGGGCGATTTTGAATTTTGGGCATACGCTGGGGCATGCAATTGAAAATGCGGCTGGTTACGGAACATATCTGCACGGCGAGGCTGTGGCTATTGGTATGGCGTTTGCCGCCCGGGTTTCCGTCCGTCTGGCGTCCATGTCCGCAGGTGAAGCAGAGCGCATAGTGCTTTTGTTGGATAAACTGGGCCTTCCCGTGCATCCAAAGGGGCTTGGATGGGAGTCCTTATTAGAGGCAATGCGTCTTGATAAAAAGGTACAGAGTGGAATGCCGCGCTTCGTGCTGGCAGATTCGATCGGTAGCGTGAGAACCGGTTTCGAGGTCCCGGAACAGCTGCTGCGAGAGGAGTGGGATGGGTTCCGTCAATGAAATGATTGTGCGAGAGTACTTTGAAGCGAACGGCTTCCTAGTGCTGCAACCCACAAAGTATCAGGTGGCCGCACGCGGTAAGACCCCATTGGAAGAAATCGACCTGCTGGTGAAAAATCCCCATGCACCGGACTTGCCCATGCTGCCGGCATACCTCGAGTGGACCGGCGAAGAATTGAAACAGGTCGGCTGTGCCGTCGTCGGAATTCGCGGATGGCATACGGATCGATTTTCTCCGTCTATTATCCAGACCTCCCCGGAAATCTTTCGCTTTTCCGATACGGAAGTCATAAGCGAGGTTCAGCAGCGACTGTCCTCCACCCGTCCCATTGCCAAAATACTATGCTATCCGGGATTGCCGCAATCGAAGGAGTTGAAGGTGGCAGCCCTCGAAAGCCTGGCGGCAAAGGGAATTAACGGGCTGCTGTCGTTTCGCACCATGCTGCTGGAACTTTCCGCGCTGGTGGAAACCCAGCACAACTATGAAAAATCAGAATTAATGCAGACGCTCCGCATCCTGAAAAATTATAATCTTTTAAAGGATGCCCAACTAGAGTTTTTTGAAGGCCGCCGCCGCAATACCCGAACACAGGACAGGGCGCATTAAATGGATCCACGGTCTGCTTATATCGCTTTAAACATGGTCGAAGGACTGGGGCCTGTCAAGGTTCGTGCTTTAAGACAGGCCCTGGACGCCGTCGAAAAAATATGTACCGCCCCAGCTGATGAACTGATCAAGGTCCCCGGAATTGGAGAAAAGCTGGCTGCCCGCATTAGCGTATCTATGCGGGATATTGACGTTTGTGAAGAGATCAGACGCGCCGAAAAAATCGGGGCTGACATCATTACACCGGAAGATGATGACTACCCTGACATGCTGCGTGAACTGTATGATCCACCTCTGGCGCTCTATATCAAAGGCCATCTGAAACCGGAAGATCAACGGGCGCTGGCGGTCGTCGGTTCCCGTCACTGCACCAGCTACGGTTTGTCGGCCACCGATCGGCTGGCCTATCAAATGGCCCAGACGGGTTTTACAGTAGTCAGTGGTCTGGCGCGGGGCATCGATACGGCTGCCCACCGCGGCGCCATTAAGGCCAAAGGCCGTACGATCGCCTTTCTTGGAAGCGCACTCGATGAGTTGTATCCACCTGAAAACAGCGATCTCGCTGAAGCAATATCCCGTACAGGCGCGCTCATCTCAGAATATCCGATGGGACGTAAACCCGATAGAACCACTTTTCCATATCGGAACAGACTGGTCAGCGGTCTGGCGCTTGGCACCCTGGTGGTTGAGGCCGGTCCCGGCAGCGGAGCCCTTAAAACAGCAGACCTGGCGTTAGACCAGGGTCGGCAGTTGTTTGCCGTTCCGGGCCGAATTGACTCACCCGCTTCGCGGGGCTCCAATACCCTTATTAAGCAAGGAGCCAAACTAGTAATGGATATACAGGATATACTCGATGAATTTGAGTTTTTGAGCCTGTCTTCTCCCGGCTGCGACCATCTGTCCGAACCCATGCAGATGCCTGATCTTTCAGCATCCGAAAAGAATATCATTGAGAATTTAATGGACGGAGCTGTTGATATCGATACTCTATGCCGAATGACAGGCCTGAAAAGCCATGAAATCAGCGGAACCCTGTTGCAGCTCGAGATGAAACGCCTGGTTAAGACATTGCCTGGCAGAATGATAGAGCTGAACAGGGCTAACAGGGGATAATGAGATGGGAAAAAGTTTAGTTATAGTGGAATCGCCGGCAAAAGCTAAAACGATTCATAAGATACTGGGTCCGGATTATGTGGTGAGGGCCTGTATGGGGCATATCCGGGACTTGCCGCAAAAAGATTTTGGCGTAGATATCGAAAAAGACTTCCAGCCCAAATATGAAATTATGAAGGGTAAGAAGAAAGTGGTCAGCGAGCTGAAAGCTGCCGCTAAAGGCGTTGATGACATCTATTTGGCGCCCGACCCGGACCGCGAGGGTGAAGCCATCGCATGGCACCTCCAGCACCTTCTTTCTGGAACCGTTTCCGATGAACACTTCCACCGCGTTACCTATCAGGAAATTACGGCTTCCGCCATCCGTCGCGCATTTCAGGAAACTAGAAATATTGATCAACACAAGGTCGATGCTCAGCAGGCGCGGCGGATACTGGACCGCCTGGTGGGTTACCGGGTCAGTCCGCTGCTCTGGCGTCGCGTCAAGGGTGGCTCCAGTGCTGGCCGGGTGCAATCAGTGGCCCTGCGGCTCGTCTGCGAGCGCGAAACTGAAATACGCAATTTTGTGCCCGAGGAATTCTGGATCATCGGTGCAGAAGTGCAAAAGCAGGTCGAACCCGCAACGCCTTTTTATATCAAACTGGCAAAAATAGATGACCAGAAGGCTGAAATCAAAAATACGGAACAGGCTGAAAAGGTGAAGGCTGATCTGGAAAACAGTACCTTGCGCGTTGCCGATGTCAACCGCCGGGAAATAAATAAGCGGCCTCAGCCTCCCTTTATCACCAGCACCCTGCAACAGGCCGGAAACAGTGCCTACAGCTTTACACCGTCGCGTACTATGCGCATTGCCCAGCGCCTATATGAAGGTGCTGACCTGGGCGAAGGCACAACCGGTTTGATCACCTATATGCGAACAGATTCAGTCGCTATTTCAAAGGAGGCGCAGGCCGCCTGTCGGCAATATGTCGAAAATCGATTCGGCAGCCCGTATGTGCCGTCCGCACCGCATGTCTTCAAGAGTCGCGGCAGCGCCCAGGAAGCGCATGAGGCTATTCGTCCGACCGATGTGAACCGAACCCCCGAGTCACTGAAAGAAGTGCTCAGTACTGAAGAATTCAAACTGTACAAATTAATCTGGGAGCGGTTTGTCGCCAGTCAAATGAGTGCTGCACGCATTGCCCAACGTACCGTTGAAATTGAAGCCTCGGCCCAAAGTAGGTATCTTTTCAGGGCATCGGCATCGGAAGTGGTATTCCCCGGCTACATGAAGGTCACCGGGCTGGAGAAAAAGAAGAAAAAGAAAGCCGAAGAAGATGCGCTTTCTGAGGAGGCTGAAACGCTTCCGGAAGTGGAAAAAGGGGAGGATCTCAATCTGTTGGATTGGATCAGTGAACAAAAATTCACGCAGCCGCCCTCCCGTTATTCAGAGTCGGCACTGGTCAGGGCGCTCGAGGAAAACGGGGTAGGGCGACCCAGCACATATGCCGCGATCCTGTCAACACTGTATGATCGCAAGTACATCGAGCGCGAGAAGCGTACCGTGCATCCCACAGAGCTCGGCGAGAACGTGAACAGCTTTCTGGTTGAGCACCTGAACGAACTGTTCAATGTCACCTTTACCGCTGAGATGGAAGAAAACCTCGACCGTGTAGAGAAAGGTTCCGAAGAATGGGTTTCCATGCTCAGAAACTTCTATGAGCATTTTGAGAAGTGGTTGAAAGGTGCGCGCGGCCCGGCCGCCGACAATAAGACGGTGGATGAACTGCTGAATGGCCTGAAGGCTGTGAAAGAGTGGGAACCGCCCGTTAAGCGCGGTAATCGCTCTTACAGCGATGAAAAATTTGTTGAATCCATTCGGAAACAGCAGGAGGATGGCGGCCGAGAGCTCTCCAAACGCCAGGAAGACGCACTCAAAAAAATGGCTGTCAAGTATCTCTCACAGCTACCGGAACTGCAGCAGCACGCGGAAAGACTCGGCCTGCATGCATTTGAAAAACAGGTGCAGAAAGAGCAGCAACCTCCGCGAGATTCATCTATTCACAAGCTCAATCTGCTGAACGGCGTCACCTTTGATGAGCCGCGCAAAGTCGGGAAGAAAACGTATGACGACAAAGTCTTTTCCGAGTCTCTGAAACAGCAGGTGGACAGCGGCCGCCGCCTGTCGGAAAATCAGGTTAAATACCTGGACCGGCTGGTGATCAAATATGGCGAGCAGATTGAAAACTATCAGCAGCTCGCTGAAGAGTGGGGCTTTAACAGCGAAGCTGAAGAATCTCCCGAGGTCGGAAAACTGCTGGAGCACATGGGTAAAATTAATCAATGGAATGAGCCCGTTACAAAGGGAAAAAGAGTCTGGGACGATAAAAAATTCTTTGATTCACTCGCCCGCCAATATGCCCAGAAGAAAAGCCTGTCCGCCCGCCAGGTAGCCAGCCTGAAAAAAATGGCCAAAAAGTATAAAGAAAAAATTCCCGAATACACACAGATCAGCAGCGAGCTGGGTATTGAATAAGAGTGCACCACAGAAGATGTTG
>CAYXEW010000068.1:0-14085 GCA_964464115.1 uncultured Verrucomicrobiota bacterium | reverse complement strand
CCGATTATTTACGGCATTCTACCGGCCGTTTTCTATTCGGGAAACACCCCCTGCAGAGGGCGCATACCGTTCCGTCACAACCTCTGGCAGTGCAATACTCTCTGCCGTAAAAGATGAATTGCAAATGGCGCCGATGCCATTCGTCCGGCGGGAAAAGCTTTTTCAAGTCTTTTTCAGTTTGCGTCACATTCTTCCCGGAAGTCAGCCTCCATCGTTGCGCCAATCGGTGGATATGCGTGTCTACTGGAAAGGCGGGCTGTCCAAACGCCTGGGCCATAACGACAGAGGCCGTCTTGTGGCCGACGCCGGCTAGCGATTCCAGTGCTTCAAAAGAGGCGGGCACGCATCCGTCATATGCTTCGAGAAGCTGCCGGGACATGGTGCAGAGTGCCTTGGATTTACTGTTGGCCAGGCCGCAGGGTTTGATAATGTCTTTTATCGCATTTGCACCGAGTCTCAGCATGTGTTGAGGCGATGTTGCTTTTTTGAATAGGGCGGGGCTAACTTCATTGACTCTCTTGTCGGTGCATTGTGCCGAAAGTATGACGGCCACCAGTAATGTATAAGGATTTGTATGACGAAGGGGAATGGCCACTTCCGGATAGAGTTCATCCAGTTTTTCGGCGATATAGAGTGCTCTTTGTTTTCGCGTTTTCATTATGTTTATACATGTACGGCTTTATCCGTTATTTGTGCGGTCACCATGCGGGATAGGGTACCCGGAAAAAAGAATAAGTAAAGAGCGCCTCGTCATCTGAACGATAAGAGATATACTTGAACGCATAGAAGAAAATGAGTAATGAGCATGGCCTTGCGACTGAAACAGACCAATCGGAACCATTGTTCAATTTTTACCGTATCGGTAATGCTGCCCGATGAGTGATACCTTTAAAGATGTCGAAATTATGGCCCCGGCCGGTTCTTACGAATCGTTGAGCGCCGCTATACGCTCCGGAGCCCATTCGGTGTATTTCGGTGTCGACAAGCTCAATATGCGGGCCCGTTCTGCCCACCCGTTCACGTTGAAAGATTTGAAGCATATCGCGCGACTATGTCGATCACAAGATGTCAAAAGCTATCTCGCTCTCAACACCCTGATTTATGACGATGAATTTGACCAAATAAAAGAGGTGTGTCTCGCCGCCAGGGAGGCGGGAATCTCCGCTGTTATTGCAGCCGATATGGCAGCCATTCTGTGTGCGCGGGAACTGGGGCTGGAAGTTCATACGTCTGTTCAGGCCAATATATCAAATTACCGTGCCGCCCGTTTTTACGCACAGTATGCGGATGTCATTGTACTGGCGCGAGAGCTTACGCTGGAGCAAATCAGGGCCATCAATAACCGCATTGAGGCAGACCATCTCTGCGGACCTTCAGGACAACGGCTTCGCACAGAGCTTTTTGTGCATGGCGCTTTATGTGTGGCTGTGGCGGGAAAATGTTATATGAGTCTCGGCACCTACCACCAATCAGCGAATCGGGGGGCCTGTTATCAAAACTGTCGGCGTAAATATCGAGTCATGGATGATGAAACCGGCGATGAGCTGGTGGTGGATAACCAGTACATAATGTCACCTCGGGACCTGTGCATGATTCAGCATTTGGATCTTCTTCTCAATGCCGGCGTGCGTGTCCTGAAAATAGAGGGTCGGGGGCGTAAAGCGGATTATGTGGCGACCACCGTTCGCTGTTACCGCGAAGCTGTTGAAGCTGTGGGCAACGGCACCTATACGAAAAAGAAAACAGAGCAGTGGCTGGAGCTGTTGAAGACGGTTTTTAACAGGGGTTTCTGGGAGGGCGGCTATTATTACGGCGCGCCCCTGGGCGAGTGGAGCGGCCGCGGTCACTCCCAAGCGACCATCCGGCGCGTTCAGATCGGTACGGTCAGTAATTATTATTCCCGCGCAGGTGTGGCCGAGTTTTCCCTAAAACTGGGAACGCTGGAACCCGGCGCGGAAATCCTGTTTGAAGGCGCCACGACCGGCGCCGTCCGATGGTTGGTTGAATCGCTGTACGTTGCGGGAAAACCGGCCGCCCTGGCTCGAAAAGGTGATGAGGTCACTGTCAGCGTGCCGGAAAAAGTGCGCCGCAATGACAAAGTCTTTCTCCATCTACCCCGACGTAATGGCGGGGAATTGTCGGACGCCGATTGATTCCATTGCAGGGTTATACATCACTGTGTACTTGGAGGATAAGCTCGGCGCTTTCCCATCCCTGCCTTAAACGCGCCAGGTCTTCAGTCAGATGAGCGTGTTGTTTGCGCATGGATTCCAGTTTTGCTGCCGATGCCGATTCCATACGTTGGCGTAACTCATGGCGTTTTTGCTGCAAATTCTTTTTTTTCATCGTGAGTACAAGCTGACGCGCGGCTTCTACGGGTGACATATCCTGTGTCTGTATTCTCTTCAGCGTCATCTCGATTTGGGCGAGTAGCCGCAATGCTTCCGGATCATCTGTCAGATCATGTTTTAAATCCTGTGGCGGAATGTGCTGGCATAAAAGGTCGTACAGCCGTCTGGCGGCCTCATTGGTAAAATCCTGAACACCAACATACGTGTAAATGGTTTCACCGGCTTCCGGATGGTGAATCAGCAGTTCCAGCGTACTCAGCTCATGGGGCGGGCAGGAGGGTTTATGTGTCTTATTTATTTCAGCCTCTGGCAGGGGGGTGCGTACGGCATGCCTTTTAAAGTCGGCCCGCAGCGATTCTTCTGATATGTTCAATCTTGCAGCGGCCCGCTGCAGCAGATGTTCCCGTTGTACGTGCCCCGAGGCATGCCCAATCATTTCCAGCACCCAGCGCGTTACACGCATGAGGTGGACTTCCTCATGGATATCATGCTCCTGTGCAAATGTATTGACCAGAAAATCAATGACATCGACCGACTGGTTGATGATGTCGGCAACGGCATCGGGGCCTTTACTTTTTATGACAGAATCGGGGTCTTCTCCTTCCGGGAGGGATGCAATACGGATGGACAGCTCCGCTTCCAGCAGAAGGGCGGCCGAGCGGAGGCTGGCCTTCACCCCGGCGCTGTCGCTGTCGTATATAATGGTCACTTTATCGGCGCGATTCTTAATCAGTCTCGCGTGCTGTTCTGTCAGTGCCGTACCCTGTGGGGCAATCGCATGATCAAAGCCGGCAGTCTGGCAGGTGATGACATCAATTTGGCCTTCACATAAAAGGACTTCTCTGTTTTTAGAAATTGCCGTTCTGGCCTTGTCAAGGCCGAACAGGATGCGGCTCTTTTTAAAAAGAACGGTGTCCGGACTGTTAATATATTTGGCGGGGCTTTTCTCGGGGTGGAGTATTCTGCCGCTGAAAGCGACTACTCGTCCGAGTTCATCCCGTATGGGGAACATGATGCGATCGCGAAAGCGGTCATAAAGTTGGTCGCCTTTGTCGGACCGCCCTAGCATACCGGCCGCCTCGAGCTGCTCATCAGAATACTTGTTTTCCCGGCCCCACGCTCTGACAAACCCCTGATCTTCGGGGGCAAAACCGACCTGGAATAACTTAATTGTATCCAAATCCATTTCTCTTTTTTCAAGGTAGCTGCGCGCTTCGCCAGCGTCTTCTCCCTGCAACAACTCGCGGTGATAGGCTTCTGCGACACTGTTCATCAACTGATAGAGGACGTCCTTTTTAACGCCCGGCTCCTTTGACCCGCCATCTCTGTTGATTTCAAAGTCAATTCCCGCGCGATTGGCCAAAATGCGCGCGGCCGTCATAAAATCTACGCCCTCTTTCTGCATGACAAAGGAAAATACATCACCCCCCACACCCGATGAAAAACAGTAGAAAAGCTGCTTTACCGGATCTACATGGAAAGAAGGTGTTTTTTCATTTTGAAAGGGAGAAAGACCTTTATAGCTGGAACCCGCCCGCTTGAGCTGTATGCCGTAACTGGAGATGACATCCACAATATCATTCATATCGCGGATCCGCTCCCTGATCTGTTCAAAATCATCCATTGCGTAAAACTATAGTACATCGTTGGCGCGCGGCACAGCCCAAATACAACTTTCCCACTTTTTTTGGCCAGCCCTGCGTGCGCCAGAGAAGTCGTTTTGAATGACGATGGTAAATACAGAAAGGGGCCGGTGCGGTGCCCGCTGGCATTCATTCTATGCGCTCTGCGCCAAAAGGACTGGACGAATCGATGAAGATTTATAAGTATAGACGTGGACGCGCTTAAAGCTGTCTGGCGGAAGAGCACCCGTGCAAGTCTTCATCGATGAAAATAATAAAGGGCTGTAAATGAGTATGAATTACAAACCGGTGGTATGGACGATTGCCGGCTCTGATTCTGGTGGTGGAGCCGGTATTCAGGGTGATTTGAAAACGATGAATGCACTGGGGGTGCACGGCTGTTCGGTCCTTACGGCGATCACTGCGCAGAACACGCTTGGCGTTCTAAAAACGGCGCCTGTTGAGCGGGATATCCTGGAGGCTCAACTCGAGGCGCTTGCCGATGACCTCAAGCCGGACGCAGTGAAAACAGGTATGCTGGCCGTTGCCGAAACGGTCCATTGTATCATTCCCTATCTGCGGGAAAGCCGTGCTCCGATCATTTGTGATCCGCTTTTACATGCAACAAGCGGCCGCCCCCTTCTTTCAGAGGAGGGTGTCGATCTTATGAAGAAAAAACTGTTTCCCATGGTAACGGTTCTGACGCCCAACATTCCTGAAGCGGAGAAATTAAGCGGTGTCGATATTCAGCATGTGGAAGATCGCGAAGCGGCAGCTAAAAAGATCCTAGACATGGGCGTCGGGTCGGTGCTCATCAAAGGGGGGCACGGCAACCAGCCTTACAGTCAGGACTTCTGGACCGATGGAAAGAAAAGGCTGTGGCTGACCAGTGAACGCCAACCAACATTGCATAATCATGGTACGGGCTGTACGCTCTCATCTGCCATAGCTTCCTTTATCGCTCTGGGCTTTTCTATTGTAGATGCCCTGGTCCTCGCAAAGGCCTATATCAATCAAGGTTTGCGGAAGGCCGGCCCCATCGGCAAGGGGCGTGGACCGCTACATCACGGCGGGTGGCCCCGGCATGCTGACGACCTGCCCTGGATTACACCGACCGCTGAGGAGGGGTTGAAAAAACCCGTTTTTACACCCGAAAAAAACATACCGATGGGCCTTTATCCCGTCGTGGAAAGCGCGGCGTGGGTGGAACGCCTATTAAAACGCGGTGTGCAAACCGTGCAGCTTCGTATCAAGGATGCGGGCAGCGAAGGGCTGGCCGGAGAAGTCAGGCGGGCCGTCGAACTGGGAAACCGGTATGCCGGGCGCGTTTATATTAATGATCACTGGGAGCAGGCTGTTGAGTGTCAGGCCTATGGAGTACATCTGGGACAGGATGATCTGACCCCGCGCGCCATTGATACCATCTCCCGAGCGGGCCTGCGGCTCGGTATCAGCACACATAACGCCGAGGAAATTGCGCGCGCATGGGCTCTCAACCCCTCATATATAGCCCTCGGAACGGTTTTCAAAAGTCCATCCAAACCCATTATGTACTATGCTCCCCTGGGCCTGCAAACCTTCCGTCGGCTGCGCCCGTTGATACCGGTTCCAACAGTCGCCATTGGCGGGATTACACCGGCTACAGCGCCGGATCTGATTGCTGCCGGCGCGGATGGCATCGCTGTGATTTCAAACATCACCAAAGCGGAAAACCTGGAAGACCGCCTTCAGGAGTGGACGCGCATCCGATGGACTTCATGAGATGCCCGGCATTTGCGTTTGCCGGTTAACGGCCGCACCCCGTCAGTCGTTTACTGTGACAAAAGGGGAGCACTGTGCTGTTTTTGTCTATTCCCGCCGTGTGACGCCTGCAAAAACTTTATGAGGCGCGGGCTTATATTTAACACATTGTATTTTACATGATATAGCTTTTGTTGTACTCTGGATTGATGTCACGCACAACATTAACGAGTTATCTCTTTATCACGTCCATCGTGATTTGTATGCTAATCGACGCTGCTACGGCCGGGAATCTGCGTGTGTACTTTGTCGGCAACAGTCTCAGTGATGGGATGGGTCTCTCCGATAATCCTGAAGCATGGGATAAGCGCGATATGTTGCAGCGATTTGTCGCCGACAGTGGAGCCAACTCGATAACAATCGGATCCTGTAACTCGGCAGGGGCGCCCCTAAGTTGGAATTGGAATGAAAATCCGCATACGACGCTGGCCACTAATGCATGGGATGTGCTCTCGCTCCAACCGTATGATCGTATGCTGTATGATGCCAACTGGCAGTCTCATGCATATGACTGGGGAGCCGTGACCAACGCCAAATATTTTATTGAAGAAGCCCTGATCAACAACACCAACATACAGGTGTATGTCTACTCCCACTGGCCGGACATCCCGAACCATAAACGACATGCCGATATCATGGCGGAGATCAACCCGGACACCGGCATCAATTATACCTGGGAGGAAGCGGAGGATCTAAGGCAGCAGGCGCGAGATGACTTTGAAGCCGCCGGCGGATGGGATGGACACTGGGATGATCTCTACACAAATCCGAATGGTTTCAGCAATAACCGAACAAGAGACTTTTTTGAACAACTCCTCAGCATTCTGAATAACGATCGCCTCCAACCGGGAGACCGTATCGCGGGTCTCAATAAAAAGATACGGATGGTGCCGGTCGGTGATGTGCTTTATGAGATCCATCAGCGCCTGAAGACGGATCCGACGCTGTTACCAAGGGCCGTCAGCGCAGGCGGAGGATATTACACCAACGTTTTGCAGTTTCATTCGGATGTTCCTCACCTCGCACCCGGTTGCGGGCGATTCATCGGGGTCGCCACCTGGTATGCCACGCTCTATCATGCAAATCCAAAAGGTCTGGATTACACGATTTACAATGATTCCGATCCCAATGACAACCAGTATCACGACTATGGCGATCCTTATTATGAAGAAGTCACGGAGGACTTTGCCAATGCGGTATGCGATATTGCATGGGAGGTTGTCTCTATGCATCCTTATGCCGGAGTTCGGGATTCAGATGCCGATACAGACGGGCTTCCCGATTGGTGGGAAATGGAACATTTCGGTAGTAAAACCGTGGCGGCTCCGGGTGCCGCGGCCTCTAACCGTATCAACACCCTGCGGGAAGCGTACATAGCCGGCGTAGATCCTAACAGTGCCTTGTCAGCTTTTTCCGTTAAAGGTATCGTGCAACATTCACCCCCGACGATCAGCTGGGATGGGGTGAGCGGGCGTTCCTACGCAATCAGCTGGAGTAGTAATTTGTCGAGCGCGTTTTCTGTTATAGCCTCAAACATCTCCTGGAGCCCTGGGGAGTACACGGATCACACCGACCGCGGTGCCGCCGGTTTTTATAAAGTTAAAGTGAATCTTGCGGAGTAAAAAGAGATGGTGGCGTAACGTCTCGCATAGGTGGGATATACGATTACAATGATTCCATATCCTTGCTAATTTCTTCCTGCTGTTTGCGTAAAAAAGTTTCGCGTTCCTTTACGATGGCCAACAGCAGTTCAAGGGCTTCGCCGGCCGTCATATC
The DNA here is from genome assembly GCA_964464115.1 of uncultured Verrucomicrobiota bacterium. Classification (GTDB taxonomy): domain Bacteria; phylum Verrucomicrobiota; class Kiritimatiellia; order CAYTQP01; family CAYXEW01; genus CAYXEW01. Next base: position 6,536 of record CAYXEW010000068.1, on the reverse strand, counting down.
AAACGGATCAAAGCGTTCAGATCCACGGGTTTTGATCAGGAAGTCGCGATCCACCTCATCCTCGCGCACATAAGCCATGCGCCACTGGCCGAAACTTCGCTCATCGACATCGCGGTAGTCGAGCAGCATCACATCAACATGGCGATCATCGCGCATAATACGGCGATAGAGTTCGTTAACCGCGTCGGCCGGACCCTCCAGACATTGGAGAAAACCGTTCTGTGAGTAGCACAGGGCTCCCGTCACATCGGCTTTTTCGTTATTCTTTCTGGAGGTAACCAAAATATTTCCCAGCTCTACAGGACCGATGCCCTTTGCCAGGTGACTGATATAAAGTAACTGTACGAGTTGGTTCATCATTTATTTTCTCCTGATTTCTGCTACAGACTAACACACATTGTGCCGTCTGCCAATAAAACCTTTCGCTTCGGCGATGCTCAGCGCGAAAGGACTCCCTGCACAGCGCGGATTAAGTCATCGCTGGTGTAAGGTTTATATATAATGTTTTTTGCGCCGGCTGACAACAACTCGTCCGCTTTACCCTGCTGGGCATAACCGCTGGTCAAGAGAACCATCACATCGGGCTGCATTTTTTTCAGGGCATAAAAAGTGCCCGGCCCGTCGAGTTCAGGCATGATCATGTCGAGAAAGACCAAATCAATGGTGTCGCCTTCTTTTTCAAAAATCTCGATGGCTTCCCTTCCGTTGGCGGCTTCGAATAGACGGTATCCGCTGTGTTTGAGAATCTGCACGACCATGACGCGGACGCGTTCTTCATCATCGACCACCAGCACGGTTTCACCGCCGCCTTTGCCCGCTTCCACGTGATCGATGGGCTTCTTCTTGACGACCTCGCCCAGAAAAGCGGGAAAATAGACGGTAAAACGGGTGCCGACGTTCTCCTCGCTGTCTACGGTTATAAAGCCGTCATGGTTGGTGACCACACCGTACACGATGGACAGACCGAGGCCCGTGCCGCCCCTGGTTGACTTGGTGGTGAAGAACGGGTCAAAAATATGCTTCTGCACCTCTGGCGAGATGCCCCGACCGGAATCCTGTATTTCAATACAGATGTACTGATCTTCCAGCGCCGCAGGCAACACGGAACGTTCGCGTTCTGATAAAGGGCGATATTCAGAGGCAAGCCGCAGCTCGCCGCCCCTTTCATTCATGGCATCCCCGGCATTGAGACACAGGTTCATAATAACCTGGTTGAGCTGTCCATAATCTCCCATTACCGTGGGAACATCCCGCACGCCGCTCTGATCAACTTTAATTTTTTTACTCAGCGAATGTCTGAGGAGTTGCAGCACATCATGAATAATTGTATTCATCGATACGGGTTCTTTGGCAAAATCGCGGTGGCGGGCAAAAGAGAGCAGTTGTCGGGTCAGCTCCGAGGCGCTTTGAGCCGATTTTTCTATGAGGACCAGATTTTTGTAGGCCATCGACTTTTTGTTCAGCCCTTTTTTAGTGAAGGAGGCGAAGCCGAGAATGCCGCTGAGATGGTTGTTGAAATCGTGAGCAATACCCCCGGCAAGCATACCCACCGCCTCCATCTTCTGCATTTGGCGCACATGCATTTCCAGTTCACGGCGGGCCTCTTCCTGCCCTTCTTCGATTAATCGCGAAATAATATTGAGGGCGGCAACGGTGATCAGCTCGACATCCAGGCTGTCAAAATGTCTGACTTCATCGTCTATAATGGACAGCGTGCCGCAGATTTCGCCAACAGGGTCCCGCAACGGAGCCCCCAGATAGGTGAAGAGGTTCAGTTGGCGGACGGCTCGGTCACGGCTGTACATTTTTTCCGACTGCAGCCGATTACTGTACAGTGGAGAACCGCGGTGGATGACTTCGTTATACATCGCACTGTGTCTCAGACATCCGTCGGGTCCGAACACATCCGCCGGAAGCGATGTGCGTGTTCGGTAAAAAATGCGATTTCCATTATCAATTTTAATCATGACAGCCAGCGGCTTATACATGTAAAAGAGCGTGTTGCATACCCCGTTCAGAAATCCTTCAACTTCATAAGGAAGCGAGCTTGTTTCTGTGAAATAGCGCTTCAACTTATCGACCATGGATTGGGCCTGCTCATGACGGCGCTGCATGAGCTCGGCCTCATACATCAATTTGCGTTCCCGCTCCTTCCGGTCGGTAATATCGCGAGCCACCGCCATTACGCCCCGAACCCCGCCCTCTTCATTGTGTAGCAGGCTCATGTTCATTTCATACCAGATTCCCTCCTCCCGGACGGTATGCATACGGAATTCAACCGTAATGTCTTTCTCTGCCTGAGCCAGTCCACTGATCCCGTGGAGGACGTGGGCCAGGTCTTCTTTGTGAATAAAATCACCCCACTCCCGCTCGCCGCGGAACAACTCGTGGGACAGTATACCGGAGGCCTTTTCAAAGGCGGGGTTCACCGAGAGAATCTCACCCTTCATACTTAGAATGATCATCGGGTCCGAAGATTCTCTGAACAATACGTTGAACCTCTCTTCGGCCGCTTCGAGTGCGTAGGCGAGGCCCTTTTGCAGACTCGTGTCGAGGGCGGCAACGCGGATCGGATCAGCGCCGTGCCGTCCACAGAAAGACATGAGCAGCGTTATACTGTCAGAAAACGTACTGCGAAACTTGAGTTCCGTGCGTCCGACCTTGCGCCCCGCCTGAATCTCCGCCCATATGCCCTGCCATTTTTCAATCTGATCCGGCAACAGCAGTTCGCTCAGATCCACCGCGTTGCCCTCTTTGCCTCGCACCGGCCCCAGCAATGCAAACAGGTTCTGAAGACCGTCACAAAGCTGCCCTTCACCGTTCAGTGCAAATACAGCGACGGGAAGGTCCAGCTTGTTTAAGTCAATCGATTGTAATGGTGTATTGTCTGACACGCTACCAAGTCTCCAAGACTTTTATTATAAGCCGAACGCATCGCCATCTCAATGGCTATTTAAAAAGGATTCATCTGCGGCCTGCTGCCGGACACCGGCACCGGATAAAGTGGGCGTTTTAAACCGGCCGCACGCGGTTGCCCCGAAAGGGTGCGGCATTTTCAAAGTCGGGAAAAAAGTCATCGGCGTCACTTAACTCCTGTATAAACACCTGATCGAAGCCCCATTCCCGAACAGCTTCACAGACCGATTCGTATTCATCCGGGCGTAAAGGGCGCATCAATTGCCGTTTTTCAAAACAACCGGTCACCGGACGAAACTGACTCATCACCGAGATGGGCAGTTTCCGCCCGAATGTTTTTCTTAATGTGCTCAGTACGGCGAGGGAGTTTTCAACGTATCCCGGCAGCACCAGGTGGCGCACCAGTACTCCCTGACGGGCGGTGTCACGGCCATCTGCCGACCATGGATGCAAAAACCCTTTTGCCTCCACCATTCTGATTATACTTTGCAGGGCACGGTCTGGATAATCGTGGTCTCCCATGCAGGCTTCAGCCAACTCGGGCGATGCGTATTTGTAATCGGGTAGAAAAATGTCAATGTGTTTCGCATACTCATTCACCCGTTCAGGCTTTTCATATCCGGAACAGTTGAAAAGGAGGGGCAGCCGGTGCCCCCGTTCCCGCAACGATTCACAAAGAAACTGCACGTGAGGCCAAAAGTGATCGGGCGTGACAAAATTAATATTGTGAACGCCGCTTTGCGCCAGCTTGATAACAGCCTGCAGCAGTTCGTCCGGAGTATAGAGGCGCCCCTGGTGATCCTGTGAAATCTGTTCGTTCTGGCAGAAAAAGCAATGGGATGAACAGCCACTGAAAAAAACCGTACCCGAACCGCAGCTACCGCTCAGAGGGGGCTCTTCGCCAAAGTGCGCCTCGATCGCGCCCACGCGGCATTCAGCGCTCTCGCCGCAAACCCCCAGTTCGCCCGCTACGCGGTCTACAGCGCAGTCGCGCGGACACAGCCGACATACACTGTAGGGTGTAAAACGCATCAAGCAACAATGTCGGACGAAGACATCCGTCTGAAAAAATGCGGCGCATCGCCGCGTTCGTTATAACCTACCGTCTCACCAATCGACAGAATCCGCCCATTCAGGCAACTGCGGCACATCCCCGCATTTTCATCGACACAGGGCTTGTTATCATACAACTGATAAAATTTTCTGTAACGGGTGTGGGTGATATTCGGCATGATAATGTTGGCGCCGGCCTGGAGCCCTTTTTCGCGCCCGACCGGATCCAGTGCCTGCAGGGCGGTGGTCGCTGCAATGTTGACATCCGGTAACTGCAGGCGAACCAAAGCAATCATTTTCAGAGCCAGCAACAGACGTTCTTTTGAATCAACGGCCGGAGCCTCTGCGCCAAGCGGGGTTTGGCCATGGGGTATATACGGTCCCATTCCGATCATGTCCACATTTTCTCTTTCGAAGAATAGAATATCCTCGGCCAGGTCTTCGGACGTCTGCCCCGGGAAGCCAATCATAACGCCGGTCCCGGCCTGATAACCTAGGTCGCGAAGTCGGCGAAAGCAGGACAGGCGTTCTTCATAGGAATGACTCTCCGGATGAAGCGTGCGGTACAGGCGTTTGCTCGATGTCTCGATGCGCAGCAGATAACGGTTGGCTCCGGCATCGTACCACCTGCGGTAGGTTTCTTCACTCTGTTCGCCCAGTGAGAGAGTGATGCCTATATCACCTCCATGACGACGGCGTATCTCCTGAAGCAGCTGTTCGATGCGCCGCGTAAAAGCTGCATCGTTCCGTTCGCCGGCCTGCAGCACTACGGAGCCGTATTCCATTTCAATGGCGCCGGCAATGCATTCAAGAATTTCCTCATCGCTCATTTCAAAGCGTTCCGCCGAGCGGTTGCTGCGGCGAATACCGCAGTAGAGGCAGTCTTTTCCACAATGACTGCTGAACTCTACAATGCCGCGGAAAAAAACCTTGCGCCCGACCTCTGCCACCTTCACCTCATAAGCCTTTTGAAACAGCTCTTCGATCCGGTCGGGCCGGGACTCTTTCAACCATGCTGACAGTTCGTCCCCGGACATCAGCAGTATACATCCCGTTTACCCTGTTCCACCTGGCTGGCCATATCTCGTGCGCGTTGCGCCGGGGCCTCATCCATTTCGGCGATGGCTTTTTCAATGAGATGGTTGCCCGCCATGCGCGTTTCCTGTGAAGCGTAGTCTTCCAGATATTCTTTAAAGGTCGATACGGCATTCGGATCGCAATGGGCCTTGATATCCCCCGGCTTCGCCAAATCCATAAAATCCTGGCCGGTCCGGCCGAGGCGGTAACACCCCGTACAAAAAGAGGGCAGATACCCCATTTCTGCCAAATCGCGAATGACCTCGTCCAGCGGGCGGTGATCACCCAGTGAAAACTGGCTGGCATCTATAACCTCGTCTGCGGCGTAACCGCCGGGGTTTGTGCGACTGCCTGCGGAAATCTGGGATACGCCGAGAGCAAAGGTCTCGCGGCGCAAATGCGGAGTTTCCCTTGTCGACATGATAATGCCGGTGTAGGGAACGGCGAGGCGCAGGATGGCAACAATTTTTCTAAAATCGATGTCCGAAACCGCATGCGGCGGCTGCGCCGCTATATCAGAGCCCGTGGCGGGCTCAAGACGAGGAACACTGATGGTGTGCGGTCCCACGCCAAACCGATCTTCCAGATACTGCTTGTGCTGTAAAATGGCCAGCATTTCGAATCGCCAGTCAGCGAGGCCGAACAGGACGCCGATACCCACATCGTCTATGCCCGCCTCCATGGCCCTGTCCATGGCCGTTATACGCCAGTCGTAATCCCTTTTTTGTCCGGCGACATGTACGGCGGCATAGGTGTCGCGGTGATAGGTCTCCTGGAAGAGTTGGTACGTCCCGATTTTTTCCTGTTTCAGCCGGCGGAATTCGTCGGTGGAGAGCGGCGCCACATTGACGTTAATGCGCCGTATGCCAGCGCCGTTTACCCGCGCGGCATACATGCTTTTTACGGCATCCAGCACATACTGAAAACCCTGGTGAGGATAGGATTCGCCCGCCACCAGCAGGACCCGCTTGTGGCCCTGCCGAATGAGGACTTCCGTTTCCTGTGTAATTTCATCCTGTGTCAGCGAGCGCCGGACGATGGCTTTATTGCGTGCGCGGAACGCACAGTAGAGACATTCGTTGGCGCACAGGTTGGAAATATAAAGCGGAGCAAAAACGACCAGACGGCGCCCGTAGATGGTCTCCTTAATAGAGCGGGCAGTCGTAAACAGTTCAGCCAGCAATTCCGGATCGCTCACGGGAATCAGCGCGGCCACATCTTCGGCATCCAAACCCTGCAGGCTGCGGGCTTTTTCCAGCACATCTTGAATGCGGACCGTGTCCGCATGGCGGTGCTCTTCGAGCGCTTTCCAGATAACTGCATCATTAATCATGCCATTCATACCCGTCTATTATGTTTCTATATAACTGGTCTAAAACACTCTTAATATACTGTTTTTTCAAGGAATTTCATCCTCAAGATGTGTTTATGTGAAGGGGCGCATGTTACTTCTGCGGGGATATTCATGACGGCGAGACATGAGTCTTTGC
>CAYXEW010000067.1:0-14137 GCA_964464115.1 uncultured Verrucomicrobiota bacterium | reverse complement strand
CTCCTTATTCATAAGAACTTACGCCGTTTGCTGCATGTTGAATGCCGGATATAGGCTTATTCGTTTCTGAATACATCTGTCATTAAAAACAAGGCTTGGTATAAACTGCAGTCATCAGGAAAGCAACCTTGAATTAAAGTGATGACTGTGCTTAACAGATGCCTGTATACAATATGTGGATGACTGATAATCTCGGTTATAAATGGAGTTGACTCATGAATAAGAAACTGCGATGGGGCATCCTGGGTACGGCCCGAATTGCAAGAAATTCGCTGATACCCGCCATTATAGAGTCAACCAACGGTGAAGTGCGCGTCATTGCCAGCCGCGACCTGAATAAAGCAGAAGCATGTGCCGAACAGTTTAATATTCCTGTGGCATTGGGTTCCTACAAATCATTGCTCGATCATCCCGATATTGATGCTGTTTACAACCCCCTTCCCGCCAGTATGCATGCGGAGTGGAGTATACGGGCGGCCGAAGCCGGAAAACACGTGTTGTGTGAAAAACCGTTGGCGGCCAATGCCGACGAGGTCAGGGAGATGATCAGAGTCTTCAAAGAAAAACGCCTGCTGCTTGCCGAGGCCCTCATGTATAAATACCACCCGTTGACCCGACGAATGATCGAACTCATACAGTCAGGTGCCATCGGGAAGTTGAAAACGGTGTGCGCCCAGTTCAACGCCGACCAGGAAGAGGGCGACATCCGGTGGTTTCGTGAAATGGCTGGAGGCGGGCTGCTCGATGTGGGCTCTTACTGTATCAGCGCCATGCGCTTGATGACGGGCGAGGAACCGTCTCACATGTCCGCACTGGCGGTCTATAATGATAGCGGTGTCGACATCAATATGGCGGGAACCCTGCTGTTTCCATCGGGCGTCACCGGGCATTTTGGATGCAGCCTGGAAGCTGAATTCGACTGCAGTTACGGCGCGAGTGGAACGGAAGGACGGCTCCTGATAGATTTTGGAGCGCTGTGCCCGTGGCCCGGTTCAGCTTTCACCATCAGGCACTGGCGGGACGGGAACTGCAGCGAATACGTCATTCCGCCTGCCAATCACTACCTTATGCTGGTTGAAGATTTCGGGCGGGCCGTGCTCGAAGGCACACCAATGAAAATGTCTCTGGATGATGCGTTGAACAATATGCTGGTCCTCGACCGGCTGGCCGCTATTGCGCGCATAAACGGGGCGGATTAAATTGTAGCTGAGAGGGTCCTGTCCGATATCAGTCGCCAAAATGGATGTCACATCCTAGCGATTCAATTTTCTTGCTGTGACCGCCCTGCAGCACCTTCAGCAGTTCTTTTCGGGCCACTTCCCGAGTCATGCCGACCGACTCCAACAAATCGAGAAAACGGCCAAAAGTCTCGCGACGATGAATACCTTCCTGCGATAAGTCACGCATGTTTTCCCACACGTATGTGATAAACTCACCACAGGAACACATGCCCATCAGACTGATATACTTCTGATCTTCACTCAGCTCAAACTTTTCATCATCTTCAATAACGAGCTGGCTCGTTTCCCTTAAAAATGTGCGCAGATCTTTGTATTCCCGGCCGCACTGGGGACACCGAACAGGAAAAATCGTAGTCAGTAAATCTTCTATAGCCAGCTTCAGCTTGGCAATATATTCTATATTTTTTACATCACTCATCGGTACATCACCTTGACACTTATGACCTCGTGTAGCAGAATGAAACTTCAAAGGCAATCCCTGAGGAAGTAAAATGAAGATATGGCTGATCGGTATGATATGCGCACTGATGTTAACGGGGTGCCGGGAACAGGACAACCAGCGCCAGAACAGCATCGATGAGCAACAGCATCGCATCGCCTCCCTGGAGAAGCAACTCGCCGAAATGGAAAAACAGTTCCGTATTCTACAGGGTGAGTTGTTCACAGAGGTGGATGCTCTGAAGACCGACTCCGCCGCCGCCATCAAGGCCATGGAAGACACCGTAGCCGCCAACAACCAGAATATTCATGAAAACAGGCGGAGACTGGAGAACCTGTCGATAAAACAGGAGGCCGGTCTGGTACGATCACGGCAGGAGGAGGAGCAAGCGGCCCATACAATACCACAGCAGACCATCATTCCCATTACGACACATAAACAGACAACGGCTGCAGAAGTGCCGGCGATTGAAATTCTGAATGTGACCGGAACCTCTGTTGTGACGGGAGAAGAAATGATCCCTGAACTTGTTGAAACCGAAGAGATGGTAAAGGATGAATTCGGTGAAGAAGTACCCTTGAAGGTGCGCAGAGAAAAAACGGTTTACCATTATGATTACGAAGTTCATTTTACGGCCCGCAACAGCTCTGCGGAACCGGTCACTTTTACCGCCCGGGCCGGACGCGGGGAAGCCCCTTTTACACTGGCCCCGGGAACGACAGAGCAACATCTCGCAGTGCGATCATTGAGGGGCAGTGATTTGAAAATTACCTGTAACGGACAAAGCCGCCGCTACCGGGTCATATATCAGTAAAGCAAACGGTCAACCGTGCAAAGCCCTCACCAGCTGCGGAGAGAGCGCTCAATAAAGATCATCACGGCCTCATGCTCATCGCGGCCGCTCCCTTGCACCTGCATCGGATCGCCAAAACAAAAATGAACCGCTTTTTCTGCGTCAATGCGGCCCATTTCCTTGATCCACCGGCCATTTCCCCAGGCATCTGTTTTGAGGGCTATGGGCACGACCGGCGCACCGCTTTTTTTGGCCAGCTTTATACCTACCGAATTAAACGCCGTGCGGTCAAATACCGGCGTGCGCGTCGTCTGGGGAAAGACTACAACAGATTTACCCTGCTCCAGCTTTTTACACCCCTCCGTAACGATCACTTTAAAATCTTCGCGCGGGTTTTCACGCGTGACGGCAATCGGGTCGCAGGCCCGCATGGTATGTTTGAAAAGCGGATAATGTAGCAGGCTATCTTTGATGATAAATGAAAGTCGTGTAAAGGGGAGCAGTATCGTGGGCAGTATAAATGTTTCAAGCGTGCTCATATGGTTGGCAATAAAAATACAGGGAAACGGTCTTTTCTCCTGAAGCACGTCCAGATGCTCCACATGAAAGTGCAGACCGGTATCCTCCAGCAGCTTCAGAAAACGGCGGCTGCTGTGATTCCATTTCTCATCATTGTAACAGCCCTTTTTAGACCAGGCGGAGGCCTGCCTCAAAACGCCCAACATACGCAGATAAAAAAAGAGGGACGGCGAAATCCGGGCTGTCAGGGCCGGCCTTTGCTGCGGCGAATGATAGGTCGCCGATGGAGTGATGGGCTCCAGGACGTGCATCACTTAAATTCAAAACCTTCAAGTGCAGATGAAATAGATTTCATCAAATGCTCGGCTTCACCTGCCGCCTCTCCCATCGCACCCGGCATTTCCATCTCGACTTCCCTGAAACCCCTTGGAACTATGAATGTCTCGGGCGGTACCGAACCCTTTTTAAGCGATACGATATCCATTTTCGTTACCGACTCTGTCGTTTCTCCGGAGGGGGGGCGCACGATGGTCTTAGCCATCTGTTTTAAGACAAACCCATCGAGTTCCCGTATCGTCTCGGTTAGGATTTGATCAAACACCTCGTGCCCGGTCGAAGCGAATTCTCCAAGGCCCAGGTACATCGCCGGCTCCCGAATGGAGGGGGCCGTCCACACATCGGTGACCACCTCTGTGTGCGTTGCGTTGACCATGCCGAATACATTCATTTTCATCATATAAGAGACGTAAAAGCGGTAGTGCCGGGTTTTATAGCCCAGTATACTAGGCCCTTTTTTTTCAAATTCTTTGCGAACAACGACGTCCTCAAACGTTAATTTAAATGCCTCTGAAAACTGATTGGCCATAGCCCAGAATTTTTCAACATCGACCCGGGTGTACGTCTGCTTGCCGGGCTCAACGAGATACAGCGTCTTGCCGGCATCCTGCGTCAACAGATACGAGCCTTCGGGAAACATCTCCCGATCTGATTGACGGAATTCTACGCGGGCGGAAGCTTTGTCCAGCCAACCCTTCACGCGGCCACGGCCCGCACCTTCACCCTTTTGTTCCGTCTCAGCTTCAAACTGCCAGCCGGCGTGAGCAATACCGCTCAGCACCAACACCCATATAATGATTCGTATATATATTTTCATGGGATCATTATAATGCAGGCCTGGCAAAAAGCAACTATCCATTCACGAACCGGCGATAAGGGTTGCGCCGGGTGAAGAAATCGCACGCATGTCATCATTCTTGATCAGGGCAACCGTCCAGCATGCTTACCTTTGCGATATACGGCAATTCCCGGTAATAACCGTCGTAATCGAGGCCATATCCGACCACAAACTCGTCGGGTATCTCAAAGCCCCTGTAGTTGGCCTCAAAGGGCACTGCGCGGCGCGAGGGCTTGTCCAGCAAAACACATGTGCGAACAGTGTCGGCCTTTTTCCCCATGATGTGGTCGTGGGCCTTTGCAAGCGTTCGCCCGCTGTCCAGGATGTCATCGATCACCAGCACATGACAGCCATCCACGCGCGTGGAAAAATCTTTTGCCACATTCACTGTGCCCGAGGACGCCGTTCCCCCGTAGTAACTCTCTAACGTAAGGAAATCGAGGCGCGGATGGACATGATTGCGGAAAAGCTCGCGCACCAGATCCGCAATGAACATAAAACTGCCTCGCAGAATGCCGATCATAACCAAGTCGCGGTCTTTGAGTTCAGGCGTCATCTCCTGCACCAGCGACTCAATACGGTCCTTAATTTGCCCCTCTTCAATCAGGATATCTCTTATATGATGCGGATTCATGTCTGCCCTTCTTAAGCCTTAAACATATTTTTATCTGAGCATAATGCAACACACAGAAAATAGCATTAATTTTTTAAAAGCCTTTAGCCTGAATAGATCAGGTTAGAGGTCAGAATGAAATGGCACAACATTGAGGAGCTGTTTCAGGTATATCCACCGCTACGAGGTGAATTCTTATTACCGCTCGAAACCCAACGGGTAAAATCCAGATTTGTAGGGCTGGAACGGTCGCAGACCTTCCAGCCGCATTTCTCGTTCCGAAGAAATAAATTATCTTTCTCTATTTTTCTCTCTCGATATGGGCGCCTAATTTTCTCAGACGCTTGTCGATGGCTTCATAGCCGCGGTCGATAATCTGGGCATTCTCGATGACACTTTCACCTTCAGCACAGAGGGCTGCTGTCAGCAGTGCCATGCCTGCGCGGATATCCGGGCTTGAAAGGCGGCTTCCGTACAGGCGCGACGGGCCGTTTACGACTACCCTGTGTGGATCGCACTGAACAATGCTGGCGCCCATGTCGATGAGTCGGTCCACAAAGTACATGCGACTCTCAAACAGTTTTTCAAAAAATAGCACATTTCCTTTGGCTTGGGTGGCCAATACCAATACGACGCTCATCAGGTCCGACGGAAACGCCGGCCAGATGCCGTCTTCAATCTTCGGAACAAAGTTACCCACATCGTTCTGAATGCTCAGGGACTGGCGGGCCGAGAGAACGACTTCATCATTTTTCTGGGTCCATTTCACACCGAGCTTATTGAAAGGCCGCGCCACGAACTGGAGTGCTGAACTGTTGAAGGATGGTATACGAAGCTCCCCGCCGGTGGCCGCCGCCGCGGCGAGAAAGCTGCCGGCCTCTATATAATCCGGGCTTATTCCGCAGGTCGCGCCGCTGAGCTGTTCAACTCCCTCCACCTTCAGCAGGTTGGTCCCGATACCCTCGATACGCGCTCCCATCTTATTGAGCAGGTGACACAAATCCTGCACATGTGGCTCGCAGGCCGCATTGTATATCGTCGAAAGGCCGGGGGCAATGGTGGCCGCCATCACAATGTTCTCCGTGGCTGTCACACTGGCCTCGTCGAGCACCATGTCGGCTCCTCTGAGATGCTTACCGGTGATGGTAATGCTGGCGTTCGATGCGTCGATATCGACATTCATGCCGAGGCGCCCAAAACCGTAAAAATGGGTGTCGAGCCTTCTTCTGCCAATCACGTCACCCCCCGGCGCCGACAGAGTGATGGTGCCGAAACGGGCCGCCATGGGCCCTGCCACCAGGATCGAACCGCGGATTTTTCGGCAGTCATCACTGTTGAGTTCAAAGTGTTTAATATTCCGAGCCTGCAACGTTACCGTATGACCTCTGAGCGATATGTCGACCCCCATATGGCCTAGTAATTCGAGCATGACCATCACGTCTTTTATCAGCGGAAGATTTTTGAGGACGACGGGCTGGTCAGTCAGCAGTGACGCCGCCAGCATGGGCAGGGCGGCATTCTTGTTTCCCGCCGGTTTCAGTATACCACCGATGGGATGCTTTCCTTGAATCACAAATTTTGCCATAGACCGTACACCTTTTCGCGGCACTCTAACAGCTTTGCGTGGCGGAGAAAAGGGAATTATGGCAACAACAGCTCCTTACGGCCCAAGCCGCGTCTGAACGCTGAACTGCGAACCCTGAACGCCCCCCCATCTGAAACCCTTTTCCGATGGGTCTAGCCTGAATTATTCACGCGATAAGTTTAGCGTAGATGCGAGGCCCCTAAAGGTTACGCTGTAGTGACCTACTGCGAGACTTTTGTAACGAAGAAGGTGCGCCGAAATCATCGCGCCTTTTGTAAAAATGGATGAGAATAAATTCCTTGATCAAAAATCCATATCCATCCCATACCAAGAGGTACAATCATTCCCATCCATTTTTATGAATAGATCGGACTAGTTAGCTGAGTGCCTGCTTAATGGCTGTTGTGAGCGCACTCATCCGAAATGGTTTCTGAATGAAAGCTTTGGCCCCCTCATCAAGAATTTGCTGCGGCTTCTCTGACAGCCCAAAACCGGACGCCAGTAACACCCTCGCTTCCGGATTAATCTTGCGAATCTTGCGGAAAGCAGTGGGTCCGTTCATTTTGGGCATTACAAAATCTATGATTACCAGCACAATGCTGTCTCGCTGTTGCTCGTAAAGAGCGACCCCCTCTTTACCGTTCACGGCCGTGATTACATCAAAACCGATATGATGGAGCATCTTCGATGTCGTACTTCTGATCACTTCCTCATCATCAATCAGCAGAATCGTGCCCGACCCTCTGTAGAGCTCTTCCTCCGATGCTGCTTGAGGGGGACCTTCTTCCTCCTTTCCGGCGGGAAAATAGATCTTGAATATCGAGCCGAGGCCCTCTTCGCTATAAATGGATACTGCTCCTTTATGGTCTTTTACCGTTCCGTAGACTGCAGACAGCCCCAGGCCCGTACCCTTGCCGACCTCTTTTGTCGTATAAAAAGGCTCGAACAGCTTTTTCCGTACAGCTTCCGACATGCCGATACCGGTATCCGAAATGCTGACTTCAATATATTCTCCGGGCTTCACATCCTGCCCCTTTTTTGATGCAAAATGCTCGTCCAGGTGCTGCCGGCGGGTGGCGAATGAAAGCCGCCCACCCTCGGGCATGGCGTCGCGTGCATTGAGTGCTATATTCAGCAGGGCATTGTGAATTTGAACGGGGTCTCCGGATACGGTGCTGGATGACTCCGCAAGCTTGGTTTCAACTTCAATGCGCGGATCAAAGGTGTGTTGAATTAAGTCCACAATATCCCGGACCGTCTGGTTTAGATCGACTCGCGCCACCTGCTGCTTTCCTTTGCGCGAGAACGAGAGAAGTTTTTGTGTCAGCTGCCCCGCTCGCTCGGACGTTTGAATGATCATCTGAATGAATGCATAGTTGGGGTCGTTTTTATCCAGTTCCATTTCAATAGCCTGGGCGGCCCCCATAATACCGCCCAGCATATTATTGAAATCGTGCGCAATCCCGCCCGCCAGCTGGCCCACAACATCCATTTTCTGCGTTTGCAGCAGTTGCTCTTCGGCACGGCGCTGCTCCGTGATATCACGAAAATACCATACGCGGCCCAGGTATTCTCCTTTTGTGTTCCTCATGGGAGATGAGTAACCGTCCAGAATGCGCCCGTCTTTGAGTATGATTTCATCCCGGCTATTTTCTGTTTTATTCTGCCACAGGACATCTACCAGGCTGGAAAAAGTTTCCGGGTTTTGCACCTGCTCCACCATATGCTGCAGGATATCGGGGTCGTTTAGCTGCCGGTTGAGAATCGGATGATCCATGTGCCACAGTTGCGCGAACGGACCGTTACAGACCATAATGCGCCCGTTTTCATTGTGTACCAGGATGCCGTCCAGGGATGTTTCCTGCTGTGTAGAGAGCATGATATTCCTGTACTCCAACGCAGCTTCAGCACTTTTTCGTTTGTCTATTTCTTCGCGCGTGAGGGTGATTTGTTTTTGAATCCTTTGAAAATTTCCCTGCAACTCTTCTGCCATTTTGTTAAACGTGTTGGCCAACAGGCCGACTTCGTCACGCGTTTTAACGTGAACCCTCGCACTCAGATTTTTGCGGCTCAATTCGCCGGCGGCGCGCTTCAGGTGTTTCAGCGGTTTTACAATGGCTGAGCTCAGCAATAATGCGGCAACCAGGGACATCAGAGAGAGTGCGCCCCCTACCGAGGCGACCTTGATGAGCAGACTCTGCAGGCGGCGGAACTCTCTCGTTTTGGGATAGTTGACAGATATTCTGCCCATAGTCCGATGCTTGCCGATATTAATCAATCCCTGGTAATATTCCTCTTCCTCTTTGTCGGTGGCTATGGCGACCGTATAGGGGGGCGCTGACGTCGCATTGAGCAGATCAATGAGGTTCGGGACCAGCCGGTCCGGCTCTGCCAGATGGATTTCCGGAAGCACCCCGGCATAATACGTCTCTTCACAGTACATATTGATATACGTCTTCGAAAAGCGGCTGTAGCGTTCCAGCATTTCCTGGGTAATGGGGATGTGGATTACACATACGCCCAGAACGAGACCATAGTGATTGACGGGGGCGGTGAATTTGATTGTCAATTCACCCTTCTTTTGACAGAGACAGGCCTCGATTGTCGCGGGTATTTCTTTATCAAAAAGAAAAACGGCACTGTCGGGAATACCGTTTTTCGGCGTATTTTCAAGCCCCTTCAATGAAAGAAATTTTTCTTCCGACGTCTTCAGGGAGACAAATGACCCCCCCTCAACTTCTGTCAGATAAGCACCCAGCGAGGGGGGGGCGTTATCTGGCTGGTTGAAATAAACGGATAAACGACCGTTTTGGTCGTAAACGGACATATCACTGGACCCTATCAGCTTGCAAAAACTCCCGATGGCCGAAGCCATGCGGTTATAACGGGATATGAGCTCCTGAGTATGCCGCCAATGGGAAAGGTTTCCCTCGTCCGCAGCGGGCTCAAACCGTTCTCTGACAGATTCAATAATGCGCATGTTGCCGGCAATGGAGTCATCGATAAAGTTTTCCACGAGGGGCCGGCTATTCTGCGCGCGCGAGGTGAGGTCATCAAGAAGCATGGCGAAAGCGGTATCAATGTGTTCCAGAGAATCCCGCTCAATTTCACGGCTTGCCGTATGATAGTAATAGATACAGATACCCGCCGTTACGCCCACGGTAAGCAGCAGTAGGGATCCGGCTATTTTCTGTCTTATACTGGTCCGCATACGCCTCCCTGTTAAAACTTGTACTGGTGATAGTTTTCTTTGGTTGCAAATATCGATGCGCTTCCCTGAATCATTTTTCCGTTTACCAATACAGATTCATAGCCCGGTCGGCCCAGATCCATACCGTTGGTAATCGCACGCCCTTTCAGCACCTCCAGCGCGACGCGCGCCGTGACATACCCGGCATCGGCCGGGCTCCAGAAACTGATGGATTGAATCGAGCCGCTATCCAAAAAAGGTCCGGCCATCGAAGGCAGAGACAACCCCGTTTTGAAGACGCTGCCCTTCAGCCCCATGTCTTCAAAGACCAGCCCCGCCGCCGGCGCTGAATCAGCAGTGCAGCCCAGGATACCCCTGATATCAGGATACCGTTGAATGAGTCGAAAGATCTCTACATAGCTTGTATTGCGGTCATTGTCATCTTCCAGATAGGGGGTTGTGATCAACTCCATTTCAGGCCAGCGCTTTTGCTGGCAGGCCACTGCAGCGTCGGCCCATGCCATGTGCGTATCCATAGTCAACAACCCTACGACAACGCCATAGCGGCCCCGATACTGCATGTGTCGCGCCAGATCGATCATCATCTCTTCGCCAAAACGCCGGTTGTCAAAAGCTTCAACATCGTAGCTGACGTTTTCCAGCGTGGGCGCTTCGTGGGAAAAGGTCAAAATGCCCGCTTCATTGGCCTTTTTGAGAGCCGGATCGAGGGAGAGCGGGTCGTTGGGCACCACGAGAATAGCGTCGACACCCTTTTCTATCAGTTCTTCAATGATGCGAACCTGAGCGGCCGGATCACCGTTATGATGTCCCACCTGGTAGGCGTTGACCCCGGTTTCATCCGCAAACTCCTGTATGCCCCGTCGCATATCGTCGAACCACTGTACCCCCTCGAGCTTCACGACCATCACAATTTCGTATGGCTCTCCCGGTTCGGAGGCGATGCCGGAGGGCGGTGTCATGCAGCAGCATACCATTAGCAATATAAGCCATCTCATAAAAGAACTCCTTGATTCAAATTCAGAGCAACTGACACAATTAAATTTTATGATAAAGCGGTAAAGATAACAACAGCAATAATACACCTATTGGGCTTTCCATTTTTAAGAACCCTGTTAGCATCGTATATTGACATGTTGGAAAACATACTCCAAAGCCTGGAAGAATGGGATGCGAGTGCAGATGGCCCCATCGTGCTGACCCGCCTTCATTACAGCGGCAATGAAATGGCTTTTGATATTCGTGTGCCCACCCGCCATTCAGATCGAGCGGCCTGTTGGGAGGTGACCTGCAGCGGCATCTCAGACTTTAGCCTCCTCAATAAAGATATAGTGGAATGCCGGTTAAAGCGGGAGCATCCACTACTCTGGCCACACCTTCGGTCGCGTAGCGCCCTGTATGTTGCCCGCACCGGCACTGACATTTCATCCCTGGTTAAAGATTTGTACGATGCCCATGTTGACGTGGTCGGTGACTGGTTTTCTTTTCGGACCTTTATTAATACGGATCGATCTTTAACAGACCTGCTGAAGAGTGGTGCCGGCTTCTTTGCTGAGGGGCCGGACCTGTTGATAGAGCGCTATGCCGCGGTCATGCAGCGTTACGATATAGAAGTAACCATCATCGACACATCCGAATCCGCGCCCTCCGGAGCGGTCGACAAACCCGTCGCCCTGCAGGTGCTGCTGCTGGGCAGCAGCTATATTATAGCCGAATCTTTTCAGGAATTGAAAAAATCCTGAACATTGCCGTGGCCGGTTTCCCGTCAAAAGCCGCAGCCTTCCGATGGCTTTTGTCTGAAGTTGAAAGACACATCAACCAATGCCGGATATAGGATCAATCTTCAGAGATCCCTATGAGTCTTTCTCCGCTACTGACGCGCTTTATGTTTACCCTGGCAATAACGCCTTCGCCGGCCTCACTCTCGAATACAACTGGCATGTACTGCTCGGAATACCCTTCGCACAAGCCTGTTTTTTGATCCCGCTTTTCGACCAGAACCTCGACCTGTCGGCCAACGAGAGATTTCGCGTAACGGCCGGCAAGTTCTCGACCCAGCTTGCTTAACTGTACCATTCGGTCTTTTATAACGTTTGGGGGAATGTGCCCACTGAGGTTTTCCGCTGCCGTTCCCGGCCGCACCGAATAGGGAAATAGGTGTATGCGCGAAAATCCGACCTCGTTGCAGAGATCCACAGTATCCCGGAAGGCCCGGTCGGTTTCCCCGGGAAAACCGATGATGATGTCCGTGTTGAACGATGGGTTGTTCAAGACCTTGCGGGCGCGCCTGACGGCTTCCAGATATGCTTCACCCGTATAGCCGCGACGCATACGCGTGAGTACGTCATCTGAGCCCGACTGCAGGGGCAGATGTATGTGCGGCATTATTTTTTTCGACGATTGCCAGACGGATAGCAGCGCCTCGGTCAGTTCTCCAGGGTGCAGGCTCGACATGCGAATGCGCTCAAGGCCTTCTATGCCGTTTAGATGATGTAAAACAGTGGCCAGAGATGCGCCCCCGCTCTTCCCGTAAAGACCCACGCTGACACCTGTTACAACGATTTCACGATATCCTGAGTTCACCAGTTGCCGGGCCTCTTTCAGGATCGCATCGAGGGGTTTATCCCGGGAAGGGCCCCGCAGAGAGGGCACGATGCAGTAAGAGCACCCTATGTCACACCCATCCTGAATTTTTAAAAACGCCCGGTGATGAGTTGAGAATCCCTCCAACAGCAAGTCTCCATTATCCCGTGCCACCAGTGGCTCTTCTGAAATGATACTCTCCAGCCTTTCAAGCCATCCTTGCCCCGGGGCAATAAAGGTGACGTCGTCAAAAAGGCTGTCTACGAGTCCCGGCGCGGCACAACACCCCGTGACAATCGTGCGCCGTGCGCCGCTCTGTGTTGCCCGCCGGATTTTCTTTCGAACCTTGCTGACGGCTTCAGCCGTAACGGCGCAGCTATGAATGATGATCAGTTCCGGCTGCCGGGCATCGGCCTTCCAGCCGTGCATGCCGAGTAATTGCTTGATCTGCTCGGCTTCATACTGGTTTACTTTGCACCCCAGCACCTGTACATCAAAACGCTTTGGTTTGTTCAGCATGTGTAATCTGCCGCCATGCGGTCGCCAACCACGGACGCAATATACGAAGCCACGGCAACGTGTTCAGGGTGCTCGCGGTATGTATCCAAATCCTCCATTGAATGGAAGGTGGAAATGAGCATTACATCGGCGGCCGCCGGCGATTCTATGCAGTTGACGCCCACTTCATACGACTTGATTTGCGGTATGATGGCCGGCAGCTTCATCAGGCGCTTTTCAATTTCCCGCACGGTCTCATCTTTTTCTTCAGCCTTTTTTATTTTCCACATGACGACGTGCTTTATCATACGTTCTCCTTCACTGTTTCAGTATAGGTGTCTATTTATGAAAGTTGAAGTTACAGTATTACAGTGAGCATGTCCCCCAGTAAAACCATAAAACAAAAAGCGCTGGCCATCGGGTTCGATTTATGCGGGGTGGCTTCCGCGGAATCGGATCTGCACACCGAAGCACTGACTCGCTGGCTACGGGCGGGGTTTCATGGCGACATGGGATGGATGGAGAGGGGTCTGGAAAAGCGCCGGGCCCCGACGCTGGTCTTGCCGGGCGTCCGCTCGATGATCGTCGTCGGCTATCACTATTACACAGAGGGCCCCCCGCCGGAAATAGCGGATGATCCGCTGCGGGGGCGTATTGCAAGCTATGCCTGGGGGCCGGACTACCACGATGTACTCCTGCCGAAGTTGCGAGACCTTGAGGTGTTTATCCGGCAAGAGATCTTTCCGGGGTGCCTCACCCGGGCCTATACCGATACGGGGCCGATTCTCGAGAGGGACTGGGCGCACAACGCGGGCCTCGGCCAGATCGGCAGGAACACCTGCCTGATTCACCCCGACTACGGCTCGTAC
This sequence comes from uncultured Verrucomicrobiota bacterium, assembly GCA_964464115.1. Classification (GTDB taxonomy): domain Bacteria; phylum Verrucomicrobiota; class Kiritimatiellia; order CAYTQP01; family CAYXEW01; genus CAYXEW01. Next base: position 615 of record CAYXEW010000067.1, on the reverse strand, counting down.
CTCTTGCTGGGAATTATTCTGTGCGAACGGGAGATCGAACCGGATAAAGCCCCGGTTCTCGATATTTGCCACCGCTGTACGCGCTGTTTAAAGTGTTGCCCAACTCACGCCATAAAAGAGGGCCGCCTGCTGGACAGCCGTGCGTGCATCTCTTATCTGACCATTGAACAAAAGGAATCGATACCTGAATCATGGCGTCCTTTTTTGGGGAACAGAATCTTTGGCTGCGATGAATGTCAGCGGTGTTGCCCGTGGGTTAAAAAGCAGCTCCCGCCCCGGCCTGACAACTTTCTGCGCTTTGAACCCGAAATCCATGCGCCTATCCTGGCGGAGCTGTTGGAATGGAGTGATGAACAGTTTCGCGAGCGCTACCGGAAAACCCCGCTCTATCGCACCGGGCTTCGCCGCCTGCAGCGCAACGCCGTCGTCGCCCTTGGCAACGCCGGCTGCCGTGAAGCGGCCCCCCCACTCAAGAAAGCCACCACCTCTTCTGACGCCCTTATCCGCGACCACGCCGAATGGGCCCTCCGCCAGTATGACCTTTTCTGAGCCGTCAGCCTAAATTCTTCAGTTGCTGAGTCTGCTGTAGCTGCAAGACTTGAGGGCTTTGGCTAT
>CAYXEW010000066.1:0-14463 GCA_964464115.1 uncultured Verrucomicrobiota bacterium | reverse complement strand
CGAATGCTCGTGGCGTGGGAACGAAGTTTGGAGGAACGATAACAGGTCAGGATCGTAAATAACGTACTCTTACACCTACTCGTACACACCTATCTCCCTTGCACGATCAAGGGCACAGGCGCATCTCTTGACCCATAGATTCTGAGGAAGACCCTGAAATTTTAACGCACTTCCGTGATGCGGTAAAATTCTTCTGCATTTTCAGCGTGAGTCGCATTTCTATTTCCGATATGTAGAAATCATGTTGATACAACCGCGTGAGTTTAATGTCAGGAAGACCGTTACGGTTTTGATTGTTTTGTCAGTCGTTTTTGTTTTTTGGACATGTCGTCAGCATGACATCCTGTCGACCCCGGCAACACAGAATTTCAGCGGGGAGACGATGGGAACGCTGTATCACATTATACTGGTTACTGATCAGTCGCCGGAGGAGTTGCTTACGCTCTATGGTCATATTGATGAAATACTGAAATCTGTAAACCGCTCTATGTCTACGTATATATCCAACAGCGAAATATCTGTTTTTAACCGCCTTCCTGTAAATCGTGAAATGTCGATATCCGATGAGTTTGCCTTTGTGTTGCGTCAAAGTTTATATTACAGCGAGGCTACGGGGGGAGCCTTTGATCCGGCCCTGGGCCGTCTAATCAACCTATGGGGTTTTGGTCCTGCAACTCGCACCAATGCACCCGGTGAAAGTGAGATAGCAGATGCAATGGAAAACTCGGGGTGGCACTGCATATCCTTAACCAATAATGTCTTGAAAAAAATAAAAAGTGGAGTTGAGCTGAATCTGGGCGCTGTGGCCAAGGGGTATGGCGTCGATCGTGTGTCGGAGGAGATCGAGCGCGCTGGCATAACCAATTATATGGTCGAAATCGGTGGCGAAGTGCGGGCCAGCGGCTGCAATGCATCGAAGGTCCCTTGGCGTATTGGCGTAGACCGGCCGATCAAGGGCAACAGTCCGGGGGAAAACCTGCTGGCGGTGCTGAACATATCCAATGCTGCGGTGGCGACTTCAGGGGATTACCGGAATTATCAATACGATGAGCAGGGGGTGGCGTATACCCACATTATCGACCCCGGTTCCGGACGTCCAGCCAAAGTGCCGGCCGTAAGCGTTACCGTCGCTGCTTCGACCTGCCTGGAGGCTGATGCACTGGCAACGGCGTTGTTTGTGATGGGTCCTGAAAAGGGGTTGGAGTGGATGCGTTCCTATGACGGAGCTGCTGAAGCACTGTTTATCAGTAACGATAAAGATGGTCGACTGGTGAAGCAATCAACCCTGCTATTTGACGATTACACGAATGCGCGATGGCTTGATTAAGCCGTTTACAATGTTTATTATGTCTGATATTCGTTTATTATAATCTTGATTTTAAACGCCAGTGCTATACCTTTGACTCCTGTGTAGCGTTAAGCGAATTTTTATAGCTGGAGGACAGACTTTATGAAAAAAATAATGATAGTCGATGATGAAGTTGGCGTGATGACACTTTTGAAGCTTAATCTTGAAGAGAGCGGTGATTATGAAGTTCGGATTGAGAGCGAAGGATTAAAAGCAATCGATTCGATCCGATGGTTTAAGCCGGATGTCATCCTGTTGGATGTCATTATGCCTGACATCAGCGGCACTGAAGTGGCGGCACAGCTCGGTCAGGATGAAGAACTGAAGGATATACCGATTTTATTCCTCACAGCGGCTGTTTCCCGGCAGCAAGCCGATGAACGCGGTGGCGTTCTGGAGGATCATCCCGTGATGGCGAAGCCTGTCGGTGTGGAAGAACTCATCGAAAAGATAGAAGCTGTTTCGGGTAAAGCATAAGCCGATGGGCGGCATGGAAAACTCCAGATTTGTCCTGCTCGTTGAGAGTAACGCAACACTTGCGATTATCTATTCTCAGATGTTGCAAAGTTTTCCCGGCTATTCGTACCAGGTGCACGTGTCCTCCACTGTTGATGACGCATTGCAAATCGTTGCTTCAAGGGCACCCGATGCTATTGTTCTCGATACAGATATTGAGAATGAGCAAAATATGGCGAGCCTTTTTGAACTGTATTCCTACGGCCAGAAAACCCCCATTGTCAGTATTGTAAGCGAAGACGTATTTTCGTCGCTGCATCTGCTGGAGCTGGGAATTCAGGATTATCTGCCCAAGGATCTGGTCAGTGCGAATGCACTGATCACAACGGTCGGTAAATCCATTATCCGTAAACGGCGCGAGGTCGAACTGCAGCGGGATAATTCACACCTTCGCGAAGAAGGTGTCGAACTGAAAGAAGCCCTTGAGAAACTGGAAACAGCACACAAAGAATTGCAAAACATGCAGACGCGCCTGGTGGATGCGGAAAAAAGTGAGTCCATTGCTCGCTTGACGGCTGGAGTCGCGCACGAAGTCAAAAACCCCTTGCAGATCATCCTCTCTGCTACAGATTATTTGAAGATCAAGGCAAAAAAACTGGAAGACAGCACCATGAATACGGTGATCGAGCAGATGCGCGAGGCCGTCAGTCGCGCGAACTCTATCATCCTGGAAATGCTGGATTTTTCCCGGCCTCGGGAACTCGAAGCCACTGTACAGGATCTCAATCCCATCCTGGAACGCAACCTGTTGCTCATGAAGGGAGAGTTTAATAAATTCGGTATCCGTATTCATAAGAACCTGGATGAGCATCTGCCACAGCTCCGTCTGAATAAAAATAAAATCAGCCAGGTACTCGTCAATTTAATTATCAATGCCATACATGCTATGGAAAAAGAGGGCGGCGATCTGATTGTGACATCGAAGGTGGCGCAGGTTGAAAGGTCCGACCCCAGTTCATTTTTTGAAGAAGTAAATGAAGGAGGGGGGTCTACGGCTGTTGTCGTTACCATAAAGGATACGGGTTCCGGTATACCGGAAGAAATTCTATCAAAGATTTTTGACCCCTTCTTCACAACAAAACCCGAGGGCAAGGGTACCGGTCTGGGCATGACCGTCGCGAGAAAAATAATCACCTTGCACGGTGGGGATATGATGATAGCAAATGATCCGGCGGGTGGCGCTGTCGTTACCATCGTATTTACTGATTTTTATCCTGACCTGTCCATCGGGGACATATATAGTGACGATGACCTTACAGAGAATAATGAACTCATGACGTTCGAGTAATCTGATTTAGTTCAGAAAGTGATGGTGAACAATGCCCGAAAAAAAGGATAAACCTGATGTCATTACTGTGGTGCCCAAGTCCGTTGTGATCGGGATTTTGGTGCTCAGCGTATTACCGCTGTTGCTTTCACTGGTCGGTGTCGATTTTAGCATTACCTCTACGGATTTGCGGGGACAGTTTGTGCCTCGTCCGCTCGAAGGCAGTTATATTTTCACCTTGTTGACCTGGACCGGTGCGGTGATGGCAGGATTGACCGTTTTTATTGCTTTTCTTCACTACGGTATTACGGGGGATGTAACCATTCCCATCATTGGTGTAGCCCTGTTTTGCGCCGGTATGATGGATGCCTTCCAGGTGTTGGTCACCACCGGTCTCGTCAAAGACGGTATCATCATTGAAGAGTATATCCCCCTTTTATGGACCGTCACCCGTGGATTTCTGGCCGCCCTGTTCATTGTCGGAACCGTCATTTTTGTATCTACAAAGAAAATTAGAAGTGAGCAGAAGAGAGTTCAGGGTTTAAAGTACGTACTGGCTGTCAGCGTCCTGCTGGGAGTGGCGGCCTTTATGCTGATGCACTATGTGACCGGTATAGAAGAGGTTCCCCGATGGACTTACCCCAACCAGCTGCTGAAACATCCCTGGGATCTCGTACCCTTGCTGATGTTCCTGATGGCGGGGGCTTTTGTATTGCCCATTAATTATAAGTGGGATAAAAATTTGTTCACACATGCGCTGATTATCAGCACCGTTCCCAGTATCATGGGTCAGGTGCATATGCTGTTTTTTTCCAGTGCCATGTATGACAGCCATTTCAATATTGCCTGCTTCCTACGTATTGTTTCCTATGTCACGCCGTTGCTGGGGCTGGCTTTGGATTACGAGGTCACCTATATGGCGATTTCTAAATTCAATAAAAAACTACTCTCTGAAAGCTTTGAAAAGAAGCAGACCGAAGAAACACTGTTGCGCGAGCGCAACGTGCTCGGTCTCCTGATGACCAAGCTGCCCATACTGGTGTATGTGAAAGATATATCGCGCCGCTATATCAGAATGAGTGAATCCTACGCATCCCTGCTCGGTGTATCCTTTTCGGCGCTCGCTTTGGGTAAGGGGGAGGGGGACTTTTTCCCCGCCGATACGGTAGCGAAAAGCAGAGAAATAGAAGATGCCATCGTCAAAACCGGGGCGCCTGTGAAAGAGGAAATAAAAGAAATTACCGACAAGAGCGGCCATACATTCAAGTTGAGCATTTCACGCGTGCCTGTGAAGGATGACAATGGAAAGCTGGTAGGTATCCTCTGTATGGGGGAGAAAAAGGATGTGTTATAAGCCTTTCTTCCTGTGAGGCTTATTCAGGAGGATGATTTTTGCAGCACTTTTGTTCGTCATCATGGCACATACAGCCACTGCCGTCATCATCGTTAATTCCGCGGGAGGAACAGGTGTGCAGCGGTTTTTTCTTTCCCATAATAACGCCCAATGAAATCCCGGCAAAACATAATGAGAATATGACAATGGATGCTGTTAATGTAGTTATGCTCATGGATCACCGCAATTGAATCTCTAGATTCAGATTCAGTGTCCTATTCAATAGCGTATATTTCCAGTATTTATTGCAGTTTATTATTTGAATTAGTCGCTATTATATAGTACATCCGTATAACCGGATAAAAGGATTAATATGATGCTTATTGATAGATTCAAAACAGGTGCTCCGTTTTTTATGGACGGAGCTATGGGTACGTCATTGCAAAAACTCGATATTGGTCCCGAGGTATGGAAGGAGTATGACGGGTGTAATGAATGGTTGAACCTGGCTATTCCCGATAGCATTCGCGACATTCACAGCCAGTTTTTTAAGGCGGGAAGTGATGCCGTGGAAACAAATACGTTTGGTGCGTCGCCATTGACGCTCGGAGAATATCAGCTTGAATCGCGCGCTGTGGAGATCAATCGAGCAGCTGCCCGATTGGCCAGAGATGCAGCCGATGAGTTTTCGACAGATGTCCAACCACGGTATGTAATAGGTTCTATTGGGCCCGGGACGAGATTGCCTTCATTGGGACAGGTTTCATTTGATGATTTGTGTGATGGATATCAGGTACAGCTGGAAGGTTTGCTGGAGGGCGGAGTCGATGGTATACTGCTGGAGACCTGCCAGGATTTACTGCAGATTAAAGCGGGTTTAACCGCCATTGCCAAATCTCTCGGCACAAAACACAAGTATCCCATTTATGTGTCAGTCACCGTTGAAACAACTGGCACGCTTCTGATCGGCTCGTCGATTGGTGCAGTCGTAGCTGCGCTTATACCTTATCCGGTCGATGTGCTGGGGTTAAACTGCGCGACAGGACCTCGCGCGATGCACCATCACCTGGATTACCTCAAAGAGAACTGGAGCCGGATGATCGGCTGTATGCCGAATGCCGGTTTGCCTGAAATGACACCGGAAGGGACGGTGTATCCTCTGCAGCCTGTTGAGTTTTCAGAATCGGTGAATGAAATTGCCCGCGATGTCGGCATACAGGTATTTGGAGGCTGTTGCGGAACCACTCCCGAGCATATCAGAGTCCTCAGAGACGCGATCGGCGACTGGATGCCTGAGCGCAATGGCGTAAAAGAGCCCGAGCAATTGACTAGTGTTTTCTCACCCGTCGATTTATCACAGGATCCAGCGCCCCTCTATATCGGTGAACGGGCCAATGCGACGGGTTCTAAAAAATTTCGCGAAGCGCTTTTGAATGATGACTACGACACAGCGTTTGAAATTCTGACAGCCCAAGAAGATGAGGGAGCACATGCCGTTGATTTAAGCTGTGCATATGCCGGCCGGGACGAAGCCCGCGATATGCTGATTATGATGAGTCGGGTGGCCAAGGAATGCCGCATGCCGGTTGTGATTGACTCGACACAGGCCGATATCGTGGAATCCTGTCTGAAGCTTTATGGAGGCCGGGCGATCATTAACTCCATCAATTTTGAAGACGGTGACCGTCGCGCCCATCAGGTGGCGGCACTGGCCCGACAGTACGGTGCGGCTCTGGTGGGACTGACGATTGATGAAGAGGGCATGGCCATGACCTGCGAACGCAAAGTAGCGGTGGCCAAGAGGCTGGTTCAATTTTGTAATGATGAGTATGGTATTTCCGCCTCATCCATCCTGATTGATCCGCTCACCTTTACGATTGGAAGCGGTGATGACAGTCTGCGAACAGCAGCTATGGAAACACTCCATGCCATCAGAGAAATCAAGCGGGAACTGCCGGGGGTTCGCACGTTGCTCGGTCTGTCCAATATTTCCTTTGGACTGAAACCGGCAGCCCGTAAAGTGCTGAATGCGCTGTTTCTGGATTATGCCATCAAACATGGAATGGACAGCTGCATCATCAACCTCGCTCACATTCTACCGCTCAATCAGATTGATAAAGATGCGCTCAGCCTAGCAGACCGCCTGATCAAAAATCAGCACGAGAATGGCGATCCGCTCTTTGCTTTCATTGATTACTTTGAAAATACGGTACAGGAAGAGGATGCGGATGAGTTGATGCAGAAACCGCCTGAAGAAGTGCTCACCAATGCCGTCATTAAAGGCAAAGTAGCGGTATTGCAGGAAGCGATTCCAGTACTGTTGGAAAACACAAAGGCGGAGGATATTCTCAATGGAATACTAGTGCCTGCGATGAAAGAGGTGGGGCGCCTTTTTAACGACGGCATCATGCAGCTTCCCTTTGTCTTAAAATCTGCTGAAGTAATGAAAAAATCAGTAGATATGATCAAGCCCTATATGGAGGTAGACGACAGTTCGGAGGGTAGGGGGACCATGGTCATAGCCACAGTGGCGGGAGATGTCCATGATATTGGCAAAAACCTGGTCGATATCATTCTGTCAAACAATGGATTTAATGTGGTTAACCTAGGCACCAAGGTGCCGGTAGAAGTGATGATTGAAAGCATTAAGGAGCAACATGCCGATGTGCTGGGCATGAGCGGGCTCCTGGTGAAGTCGGCGGCCATTATGGCTGAAAATCTCAAAATTATGAAGGAAACCGGAATTCAAATACCGGTTTTCCTAGGTGGCGCGGCACTCACACAACCATATGTGGCAGAAGGATGTCAGCCGCACTATGAAGGTCCTGTCGTTTATTGCAGAGATGCTTTTGCAGGCTTGTCAAACATGAGAAAGCTTAGTGAAGAAGGTTTTCTGCCGCGGGCCGAAATAGAAGAGCGCCCCCAAATCGCTATTGTAGAGCCTGAGATAGTAGTGCAGGAAATCGACCTCTCAGAAGATCCTCCGCAGGTTCCTTTCAAGGGGTATAAGACGTCAGAAGACATCCTGCTGGATGATATTTATCCGCTGATCAATGAGGTGGCGCTGATACGCGGGCGCTGGGGGTTCAAGAGGGGCAAGCTTTCCCGAGAAGCGTTTGACGCGATCCTGAAGGAAGAAGCAATGCCCAAACTGGAGTATTTCAAGGAGAGAGGAAAAGAGCTTTTTAAGCCCGCTGCAGCCTACGGTTATTTTGAATGCAAGGCAGATGGTGAAGCACTTTTCATAGAAGATGCGGAGCGACAGAAAACGATTGAGATGACCTTTCCAAGGCAAGGTAAAGCTCCATTCTGGTCAATACCCGATTTTTTCAGAAGAGATGCCGACATCGTGGGTATGATGGTGGTTACACTGGGTGAAGCCGTCGATCAGGAATGTAACCGCCTCAAGGAAAATGATGAATACCAGGACTACGTACTGCTCCACGGTTTTGCCGTTGAAGCCTGTGATGCGCTCGCTGAATTATGGCATAAAAAAATGCGTGCCGAAATGGGGCACCCGGATCCCGAAGATATGTCATTACAGGATTATATCGTGCAACGATATCAAAGCTCACGCTATGGCTTCGGCTATCCATCCGTTCCGGATATGCGCCTCAATGATGACTGCTGCCGGCTGGTTCATGCGGAGGAAATAGGAGTGTCATTGTCGGAGAGTTATATGATGATACCGGAAGTGACGACATCCGCACTGGTTGCTCACCATCCAGTGGCCAAATACTTTAACGTTTAGCAACTTTCGGACGGAACGCCCGGCGGACTCGCCTGTTGCATTGCTGCCAGCACATCCCTCGCCGCCTGTGAAGGGTCCTGAGCCTGTACGATCGTGCGGCCAACAACCAGCATGCTCGAGCCTTCTCGTACGGCCCTCGAAGGCGTTGCCACGCGTTTTTGATCACCTGACGATTCGTCTGGCAGGCGAATTCCTGGCGTTACCAGTATAGGTTCACAGCCAAACTCTCTACGCAATGAAGCCGCCTCCCAGACGGAGCAAACGAGGCCGTCAATGCCGCTTGACAGGGCCAGCTCCGCCAGCCGTTTAACATAGTCCGCCGGTGGAAGGTTTACACCCATTGACTGTAAATTGTGTTCGTCGAGGCTCGTCAGCATAGTAACGGCCACCAGCTTAACGGGCCGATCGGCTTCGGCAGCAGCCTGCGATGCCGCTTTGAGCATCTCCCGACCTCCCGCTGCATGCACTGTCAGCAAGTCGATACCGTGATGTGCTGCCGACAGAACAGCCCGTTCTACTGTTCGGGGGATGTCATGTAATTTTAAATCCAGAAATATTTTTTTCTGTTGTTCTCGAAGGTAGTCCAAAACAATCGGACCTTCTGATATATACAGTTCCAAACCGACTTTATACCAGTTCAAGTCAGTGGGCATAGCCTCTACCAGTAACGGCACCGAGGATGAGTCGTGAACATCAAGTGCTAGCGCAATAGTGGATGTCATAAGCAGGTTCTGTTTCTATCAAACGGCCATCACTTCTTTTTCTTTTGCTTCCAGCTCGCTATCTACCCGCTTGATGTACTGGTCAGTGAGATCCTGTGTATTCTTCAGTCCATCATCTCTGTCATCTTCCGTTATGGTAGAACTTTTTTGCAGTGCTTTGATCTGGTCATTGCTGTCCCGGCGCACATTGCGAATGGCAATGCGGGTATCTTCGGCGATTCGCTTGGCAATTTTAACCAGCTCCAGTCGCCGTTCTTCGCTCAGTTCGGGTATCGGAATGCGTATGACGCGCCCATCATTCATGGGCGTAATGCCCACATTGGCAGCCATGATCGCTTTTTCAATGGCGCCGAGCGCAGATGGATCAAAGGGGTTAATCACAATAAGCCTGGGTTCCGGTGTCGAAATGCCGGCAATATCGCGCAACCGCGTCGCTGAGCCGTAATAGTCCACCATAATGGTGTCCACCAGTGATGGCGATGCCTTCCCCGTTCGCAGTCCGGAAAATTCCTGGTGCATACATTCGATGGACTTAGACATTTTTTCTTCGGCTTCGAATACGACTTCTTCCAATGTTTCCATAGCGATGGTCCTTCCTGTTTTTCTGCGGCGTTAACTGGTGACAATAGTCCCGGCAGTTTCGCCGGTTAGCACCCTCATCATTTCATCTTTCTTAAAAAAATTAAAAACGGCGATAGGGATGTGATTTTCCATACATAATGAAAAAGCTGCAGCATCCATAATACCCAGTTTCCGTTGGAGTGCCTCGTCATAAGTAATCTGTGTAAATTTAACGGCATTCGGGTTTAGGGCAGGATCTTCAGAATAGATACCGTCTACTTTTGTCGCCTTCAGCAGTACCTGGGCATCAATTTCACTGGCGCGGAGAGCGGCCGCTGTATCAGTAGTAAAGAATGGATTGCCCGTCCCGGCACCGAAAATGACAATCCTCTTCTTCTCGAGATGCCGTATTGCTTTTCTGCGTATAAAGGGCTCCGCCACGGCCGGCATATTAATAGCCGACATTACTCTCGTAGGAATGCCAGCATGTTCCAGGGCAGACTGCAGAGCCAGACTGTTAATCACGGTTGCGAGCATGCCCATGTGGTCGCCTGTCGAACGGGTTACACCGGTGCTCTCGCCACTCATGCCCCGGAATATGTTGCCGCCCCCCACTACGATTGCTAACTCGACACCGGCTTCGTGTACTTCTTTTAACTGAGCTGCCATCGAGGCGAAAATTCGCGCATCCAAACTGTCTCCGTTATCGCGGTTCTGGAACGCTTCCCCGCTGAGTTTTAAAAGAATTCGTCTGAATTTAATTTTGCTACCAGCCATAGATCGCTCGCTTTTTATAGATACCTGCCTGAGTTGGGTACGGATACTAAGAGAAAAGAAACGAGTTGTAAAGATGGCACCCATACAAACTTCACTTCACGTTTATGTGGGTCCGGAACCTGCAGAAAAGTACAACGTTATTTTGGTATGATTGAAAGTCCGTAGATATGTGTCAGGCTGTAGTATAAACCCGCGAGAATAAAGGCCGTGCCGGCCAACCGCCTGACCCATATTTCTATATGGGTCAGACGGTTGAATGCCTTGCCGACACTGGCGGAGGCAAAGGACAGCAGAAAGGCGAACAGGACCACTGGCAGGGCGGTTCCTATGCCGTACACCACTGGCAGCATGATCGGTGACTGCTGTTTCAGCGCCAACGGCAGAAGCCCTCCGAAAAAAAGACCGGCCGACACTGGACAGAATGAGAGCGCGAAAAGAAATCCAATGGGCACGGCCCAGATAATGCCGCCTTTTTTCGCCTTTTCCTGCAGTTTTTCTGCACCAATATGCAACGAGGCCCCAGTCCCGACCCAACCCAGCAGCACCAGCCCCAGCACAATCAAAACAGGACCGAGTATTTCGTTCATGTACTTCTGCAGGAAGCGGGATATCTCGGCCGTGCCAAGCAGCCCGGCCGTGATGAGGCCGCCTAGTGCTACATAGGCCAGCGTTCGGCCTGCGGAATAGAGCAGCCCGGATCCGATGACATGATTCTTCTGTCCGACTTTTCGTCCGATAAACGAAATCGCCGCAATATTAGTGGCTAGCGGGCAGGGGCTGATGGCCGTTAGTATACCGAGCCAGAAGGCAGTGAAAAGACCGGTCCAGATCATGAGACGCCTCCACGCTTTTTTAGATACCCGTCAATGGCCTCGCTGATATACCGTTTAAAGGCGTCGGGATCATTTATCAGGGTCCAGACGTCGTCGAGGCGACTGTAGTCGATCACTGTGCCGTCCTTCATCTCGGCGACAACAACACAACTGGCGACTACTTCAAACTGTCTGGCAATAGCTTCATTTTCCTGAAAATCGATCTCGAACCACTGCATGCTTTCGTCAGCCAGCCGGCTGCTGTAGGACTGATCCAGCAGCTCCTTGGTCATCTTCTCTATGCTATTACAGGTTGCGCAGCGAAAGGTTGAGTGCAAATAGTAGACGGCCACCTGGTGCCCGTTCCCGTTCGGCAGGTTGCTTCCCTGACTGCTCGGTTTCGCCGCATGTTTGCCTAGCGCAAAACCCAGGCTGATGAGCGCAAACACCAGCAGAATATGAGTCAACGCTTTCTTTATGTTTTCCATAACTGGCCTCATCTTCCGCAACAACTTCGACGAGGTTGTTCAGGCTCTTCAGCCATTCTTGACGATAGAGGATTTTGTTGATCGGCACGAATCGGAGCAAAGGAAAACCCCAGCTCCACCCATTTTTTCAGAATGTCTTCCTTTGAAATGTACCCCACATGCCGCCAAAGCTCTTTGCCATCCGCATCGAAGAAGATCTGGGTGGGAATCGACCGGATGCCGTGCTTCTGGGCAATACTTTTATTTTCAGGCTTCCAGACATCGACGAATTCGACATCAAATACGCCTTCATACTCTTCTGTCAACTCATCGAGAATAGGAGCCATTTTCTGACAGGGAATGCACTTATGTGCCCCCAGATCCAGTAGCTTCGGAAGAGTTGCCGATTTCTCTCCGGCTCCGGCAACGTTCACCGCAACAAATAAAGCGGTGGATAAAATAAGCAGTTTCTGTATTTTCATAATATTCCTTTCTTTTATTATTCCTGTTGAAATCGTTTATCGGCCCGGCCTTTTTGGATTCGCTCTTGCACAATAGAATCAAACCAGCCATTACGTTCCGTCTCATAATTGTCAAATTTCGAAACATACGGCTTGATATCAAGGAGGGGGGAGCCGTTCAATATGTCCACTTCTGATATATACAGCGTATTACCTTCAACCCGATCGAGTCTGACCGCCGAAATTCCGATTGGATTTGGACGGCTCGGAGCCCGTGTGGCAAACAGGCCGTGCGGCTGATCATCCATATAGGGCGTAACGATCATCTGCGGCGGCCTGGCCCGATCACACCAGAAGATTAGCCAAATGCGCTCAAAGCCATCCAGATCCTTTAAGGCCTCAGTATAGGTTGCAGACACATGTACTTTTCCCGAGGCCCGGCTGGAGACCGGCTGCACTGGCACCCCTTCTGATGCTGTAAACGGTGTTTCAATGGTTCCAATCTGAATTAGGTTCATGTCACATTACTTCGCTTCACGTTTATTTTAGAGTCGTCCATTACTGCGGTTGATTGATCTCTGTGAATGTACAGGAATTTCCTGTGCAAGAAGGTGCCACCTTCCTGCCTTTACTGTTTTCGACAATGAATATAATCGCACCAATCAAGGCGATGATCAGGAGCAGTTTTCTCCAGCTGTTCATTGTATCATGTCCTTTATTTCCTGGACCGAGACTACTTTTCCAACCGATTTAACGTCGCCGTCCAAAGCCAGCCCCGGCGTCATCATCACGCCAAACTGCATGATCTCGTTGATGTCGGTTACTTTTTCAATCTCCGCTTCAATCCCGAGTTCCGCAATGGCGGTTGCCGCATGTTCCGTTAACTGTTTGCACTTCGGACACCCCGTGCCCAGTATCTGTATCTTCATTTTATGTTCTCCTGTGTTTTTCTTTTCTTCGTTGCGCAAATTCGTCCATGTGTCGATCGCCGGAAGCACGGATATCTTTGGCCAATTGAATCGCTTCGTCAACCTGTTCCTGCGGAATATCCAACTCCTGAGCCTGCTTGAAATGATGCGCAAAGCAGGGTTGGCATTTTCCTGCAATGGCGGCGGCCATCGCAACCAGCTCTCTGGTTTTAGAGTCCATGTATATCACCTTATTAAAAGGTTTTAGTCAGCAGCCAACCCGTTTCGTTCAAAATCACTCTGACGGAATGAGCAGTACCGGTGCGACCGAGTGGCGCGCCACCGCATGACTCACACTGCCGAGGAATATTTCCCCGATGTATCCGCGGCCTTGAGAGCCCATAACCACCAGCGAAATATCGCCCTTGTTTATCCTGTTAATCACTTCTTTCTTGGGTAGACCATAGGAAATTTCGATGTTTACATTTTTGGCTCCGTCGGCAATCAGTTCCTTTTTTAATGTTTCCAATCGTTCGGTATCGATCCTGTTGAACTCCTCAAGATGGTGCTCCAAATGGGGGTCAATGCGGGCACGATCCTGAACATGCATTAGGGTTAACTCGCTCGCCCCACTTGACGCAAGGCCGCGGACGCAGCTCTCGTAGGCGTGTGCAGAATGTTCGGAGAAGTCGGTGGTGTAAAGAATGTGCCGCAGGGGATCGTTCCGCCACGTCTCGCAACCCGTCTCTGCCGTCTCACCTTTACAGGGCAAACGCATGAGTAGCAGAGGCATTGATGCACCGTGAACCAGCGCGCTGCACATGCCACCCATCAAAATATCGCCTGAAATATGCTCCCCGTGCGAGGCCACCACGATCAATCCGCAACCCTCTTCTTTTGCCTGGCGCTCAATCTCCTTTAGCGCGTGGCCGATAGCCAGCTGGACCTCGACGTTCAGCCCCTGATCTTCCAGCACCTTTTTCTGCCGGTTCAGCACCGGCTCGGCCAGCTCCTTCATTTGATGAATCACGTTGCCGACATCCTGAGTATGGATGCAGTGGATCAGCCGCACGTCCTGCGTTCCAAGCGGTTTCAGCCCACCCAATGCCGAAAGAATACATTCTGCTGAATCCGACAAATCGGTTGCTACAATTATTTTCTCAAACATTTTCGTTTTCATAACCAATTCTCCTTTCAATTCTCTTTCTATTTTTTCGCGCTAAAGTTTCTATCGTCTATCATACCCGCTATGGATTCACCGGTGGCCAGTTTCAGATTCACGATCGCAATCTGCAGCTCGTGGAGGGCCTGGCTGTATTGTGAATCGGCAGTCAGTTTAGCAGCTTCGGAGTCTAAGACATCGTTGACCGTCGCCTTGCCAGCCTCATATCGGCGGTTCTCATCGGACAGGGTCTGCCGGGCAGTGAGTACGGCCTGCTTCAGGGCACGTGCGCGGGTGTGGGCACTCCGCAACTCGGCGATGGCGGATGTCACTTCGGCTCGAATCTGCAAGCGCAGCCCGTCACGTGCGGCAGACGCC
>CAYXEW010000065.1:0-14506 GCA_964464115.1 uncultured Verrucomicrobiota bacterium | reverse complement strand
AGGGATTCGGTTGGACGCACTATTCGCTGATGTTATAGAGATAGTACACGCTTTCTACGAAATAGTACGAAGAGCCTTTGTTTATCGCTTTTATATTCGACAATTGAGGGGTAGATAACTAAATATATCAGTATTGATTCTCTCATCGGGATGGATACCAGTTTAATATTAAAAGGTAGCAGATTATGAAAAAATTGATGGTTACAGGCGGGCTGGGGTTTATCGGCTCCTATTTTGTCGATCTGGCGCTGGCTTCCGGTTATTACGTGATCAACGTGGATAAAGAGACCTACGCGGCTCGTGAGGACGTAGACTTTCACGAACGCAAGCATTATGAGTTTATTCACGAGGATATCAGTCAGATTGAGCATCTGCCGGTCGGCATTGATTACATTGTCAATTTTGCGGCGGAATCCCATGTGGACAATTCCATTCTGGCGAATGATGATTTTTTTCACAGCAATATTCGGGGGGTCTATAACCTGCTGGAGTTGATCCGGGCCAAGGATGAGACGGATCGCCCGGTTTTCATTCATATTTCTACCGATGAAGTTTATGGTACATGCCATGATGGGTCATACACGGAAAACGACCGGCTGAATCCGTCCAACCCCTATTCGTCTACCAAGGCGGCGGCTGATCAGCTGATCCTGGGATGGAAGGAAACCTACGGCATTCCCATGATGATTTGCCGTAGCTGTAATAACTACGGCTTCGGGCAGTACCCGGAGAAACTGCTGGCCAAGACTATCGAATACCTGCTCAAAGACAAGAAGATGACGATTCACGGCACGGGTTCTTATCGGCGCGAGTGGATGTATGCCGAGGATAACTGCCGGGGTATCCTCACGGTATTGGAAAAAGGCAGCCTAGGGGAAATCTATAATATATCTTCCAATGAGGAGTACAGCGTCCTTGATACCGTAAGGCTTATTCTGAACGAGATGGGTGTTTCGGAAGCGGAGGGGTTGGAGTTTATACCCAACCGGCCCGGTCAGGATATCCGTTACTCCGTGGACTGCTCCAAGGTCAGAGCGCTGGGGTGGGCGCCGAAAATGGTCTTGCGCGAGTATATCCCCGAATATATTAAGCTGTACAAAAGACACCTTGAAACAGAATAGCATGTGGCTCTATAATCGGACTGCTTCTGGTGGAAGAAGACAATGGGGTGGCATCAATACATACTGGCTGATTCTGGGATTTGTCACGGTGTTGCGTGTGTAAAGGGCACACGTATTCTGGCGCCGGTAATATGAAATTTAAGTTGGATGAAAACACAGAAATTATACCGCATGATTCACTTTCCAGAGCGCCACGGCAATGTCGGTGGATCTCTGGTGCAGTATCAGCCCGGCGATGATGAAGTCAATGCGCTGCCTTTCTCCATCGCGAAGACGCTGGTCATGTACAACATTGCTGTCGACGATGTGCGTGGCAACCACGGGCACTTTGAGACCGAGGAAATTGTAGTAGCCCTTCGCGGCGGATGCACCGTCGATATGGATGACGGGAAGGGTTCCGTTGAGTCCGTCCGTATATCTAACCCAAGCGATGCGCTGCTGCTCTATCCCCATATCTGGCGAACGCTCCGCCATTTTGATGAGGATACCATGCTGCTGGTGGTGGCCAGCCTGAAGCATGACGAAAGCGATTATATTCGCGATTACAACACCTTTGTCCGGCTGGCCTCAACGTGGGAAAACCTGGGCGGTAGCCATGTCCGTGGCGGAGGTTTTTTGTCATGAAATTTTATGTTCATCCCCATGCTCTTGTTGAGACAGAATGCATCGGCAACGATACCAAAATATGGGCCTTTGCCCATATTATGAAGGGGGCCGAGATCGGCAGTGACTGCAATATCGGTGATCACGTTTTTATTGAGGAAGGCGCCCGTATCGGTAATGGCGTGACGGTGAAAAATAATGTGCTGATTTGGAAGGGTGTGACGGTGCAGGATTACGTGTTTATCGGCCCCAATGTGGTTTTTACCAATGATCTCCGTCCGCGCAGTCCTCGCATGCCTTTATATCGTGATGAAGGGTTGACGGAAGCCGACTGGTTGAGGGAAACGGTGGTGGAGGAGGGGGCCTCCATAGGGGCGAATGCTACGCTGTTGCCTGGGATCCGCTTGGGCGCCTACTGCATGGTAGGCGCCGGATCGGTCGTTACCCGTGATGTGCCTCCGTTCACTCTGGTGGCCGGCAACCCGTCCCGAGTCAGGGGGCTTGTAGATAAACTGGGCCGTCCGGCGGCCGGGTGAGAGCATGCCGAACCCTGAATGATGATCAGGCGTTTGCGGAAGTGCTTTGCTCCAGCTTTTTCCCGAGTGGCATTCCGTCAGCTTTTCCGCTCAGGATGATTTTGATGGTGCTCGCGATGATGTACAGGTCCAGGAAGGGCGTCATGTTTCTGGCGTAGTAAATATCATAGAGAACGGTGTTGTTGAAATTCATATTGGCGTAGCGCACAGCATACACCTTCCACAGGCCTGTGCAGCCGGGCTTGATCTCAAAGCGTTTTTTATGCCAGTCGTCATTTAACTCGAACTCACCCTGCGGAACCGGGCGCGGGCCCACCAGCGACATGTCTCCCTTCAACACATTAAAAAGCTGCGGCAATTCATCAATAGCCCATTTTCGAATAAACCTCCCGACGGGCGTAACGTGGGCCGTGTTGACAATTTTACTCTGATGACCGGAGTTTTCGCTTTGGATATACTCCCTGATGGCTGCAGAGCGTGTCCGGTCCTGGTCTGCCCCGACCACCATGGACCTAAATTTGTAAAAGGGAAACGTCCGTCCTTTGAGACCGACCCGCTCGTGCACATACAGCACCGGGCCTGGTGAGGTCAACTTGATTGCCGCTGCCACCAGCAGCAGTAGCGGCGACAGTACGATCAGCGCCAACATGGATAACACGATGTCCACGGTCCGCTTATACATACGAAATAACGGCCCGTTTTGGACTTCCCGCATGCGCACAAAGGGTATGTCAAAGTAGGTGTCGGCATCCAGCGTGGTGTGCAGGACCGCCGAATGGTCGGTATGCACGTCTACCCATCCGAAGTAACGGATACACTGCTCAATTGTGCTCAGCAGCCGGGCGTGCGTCATCTCTGAGGTCGTGATGACCGCGCCTTCAATCTTGTAGAGATCCACGATATCGGGCAGATCATCGATCCCGCCCAGGCAGGTCAGCCAGCCCTCGATAACCTCGCCGCGGTTCCGGGCATCGGACAGGAATCCAATGGGCTTAAGCATGGAGTAGGAATCCTCACGCATGCACTGTCGGGCAAAAGCGATGCCGTCTTCCATCGCTCCGATGATGACCACCCTTCGCTTTAAGTTGGCCTGGCTGCCCATGCGCAGAAGAGAAGGAAATACCAGCAGTCTGTTGGCCGCGATACAGAACAGCATCATCAGGCCCCAGTTCATGGTGACCATGCGGGATTCGAGAAAACTGGCCCCCTTGAATAAGGACTTCAGCAGCAGATAAAACCCGATCGACAGCAGGCATCCCAGGAGTATGCGGGAGCTGTGCCAGGCGCGGGTCAGCCAGATCTTGCGCTTGTAAAGACCGCACGTCCCGAACAGGCCGATGACTAAGAAGGCATACACAAAAGAAAAGGAAACTTCCGGAATGATCTGCAGCTCGGACACATCAATGATGTTCATGGCTGGATTGTAATGGCGCAGCCGGAGGGCCAGCCCGAAGGTGCCGACCATGCCCAGATAGTCAGTTAGCAGCAGATAGGTAACGCTGCGGCCATGTTTTCTAAATAGGTTCAGCATAGTTGTAGACTTGTGAGCTAATTCTGTAAACCAGATCACGCATGTTAAGTCCCAACCCTCTTTGATGACAAGTGAAATCAGCTAAATATAAACTTGGGTTGTGGCGATTGATACGGTATTTTGATGCACCAATAATCAAGTCATGACGATTCCTTTTGTAGATTTAAAAGCCCAGACAGACGAAATAAAAACCGGCGTCTTTGATGATTTCGGGCATCTTCTGCATCGGTCTGATTTTGTGTTGGGCCATGCTGTTGAACGTTTTGAGGCGTCCTTTGCACAGTACACCGGCTGCCTTCACTGCGTTGGGGTTGCCTCGGGGCTGGATGCTCTGAGGCTGGCTCTTCGGGCTCTGGGTATTGGCCCGGGTGACGAGGTGGTCACGGTCTCTCATACCTTCATCGCTACCGTGCTGGCCATCTCCAGCGTGGGCGCCAGACCGGTACTGGTGGATGTCGATCCCGCTTATTACACGATGGATCCGTCCGCCCTCGCCGGAGCTCTGACATCTAGAACCAAAGCGGTAGTGCCGGTGCACTTGTACGGCCAGTGTGCCGACATGGACCCGATTCTTGAAACGGCCCGGGCGAAAGGCCTTCATGTTATTGAAGATGCTGCTCAGGCACACGGGGCTCATTACAGAGGCCGGCCGGCCGGCTCCCTGGCCGATGCCGCCGCTTTTAGCTTCTACCCCGGTAAGAATTTGGGAGCCTTCGGTGATGGCGGTGCCGTAACGTGCAGTACTGCGGATGTCGCATCGACGATATCGAAGCTCCGCAATTATGGAGCCCGTATTAAGTATAACCACGAAATACAGGGTGAAAACAGCCGATTGGATACTCTCCAGGCCCTGGTTCTTCAGCGTAAGCTGGATCGTCTGGACTGCTGGAATCGCGCCCGTATTGCAGCCGCCCGGCTTTATCGGGATCTGTTAAAGGATATATCCGAAGTGATGCTTCCTGAGGACAGATCAGACGCCCTGCACGTATATCACCTTTTTGTGATCCAGGTTGATTGCCGGGATGCACTGCATGCCTATTTGCAGGAGAAGGGAGTTCAGACCATGATTCACTATCCCGTTCCGGTTCACATGCAGCCGGCATACGAGGGCCTTCAACTGACGGGCGGATCGCTGGCAGTCACGGAAAAACTGTGCACCCGCATCTTGTCACTACCGATATTCCCCCATATTAAACGTGAGCAGATCGAGTATGTAGCAGACACTATAAGGGCCTTTTTCAGAATATGATATCGGCAAAGTCAGCGCATACGGCAGTGCAGATGGGTTTTGCCGTCAACAGACGGCAGGTGATGAATGCCTGCGTCCTGACCATGTCAGATACGTTGATCCTTTTTATGGCATTGCTTCTGGGTAATGTCACGATCTGGTTCCTGTTTGGCATACCCATCTCGCTAAAGTATTCTCTGCTCGTGATCCCAGCCTGGTGGGGCATCTCCAGCCTTGTGGGCCTGACGCCGGGGTGGGGGCTGGATGCCATCGAGGAGTTTCGTCGCGCGGAGCTTTCCCTGCTGGCCCTGTTTGGTCTGGCGGCACTGGCCTTTTTTTTCAGCCGAGACCGTATGCTCCCCAGCCGTATTGTGTACGTGATTACCTGGATGTTTAGCGCCCTTTTGCTGCCGCTCAGTCGCCGACTTGTCCGCTACGGGATGGCTCGCTTGAATATCTGGGGATGTCCCGTTGCGATATATGGTGATCGAAATCGAGTGAAACAGTTGCTGAAGGCGTTGAAGGCGGTGCCTGAGATGGGTTATATGCCTTCAGCCCTGTATGTCGACAACCCCATGAATGGCGAAGTTATCGATGGTGTCCCGGTCGTCGGTTCGCTGGGAGACACCGTGGGTGGTTTTGATGTGGCGGCTGTTACGATTTCCTCCTTTTCTGATGAGCATATGATTGAGTTGGTTGACCATAAACTTACGAAGTGCACTAAAATTCTACTTTTCCCCGAAATTCAGGAGGATATTTTTCTGTCCATACATTCGCGTCGTTTCGGGCCGCTGATCGGTCTTGAAGTGACCAGCAACCTGCTCAATCCTGCTGCCCGCCTGGCTAAGCGTATCACGGATCTAGGCCTTGTACTGCTGACGCTGCCGGTTTGGTTGCCGCTGATCGTTTTGATTGCTCTTTGTATATTGATCATTGATCGTCACCATCCTTTTTTTCTACAGGAACGGCTCGGACGTTATGACAGGCCGTTCCGTACCATTAAGTTTCAGACTATGGTTAAAGATGCAGAATCCATTTTGGAAAAGACGCTGGCGAAAGATGAGAGGTTGCGCAGAGAGTGGAATGAAACCTGTAAGTTGATGCATGACCCGAGAATCACCCGTATCGGTTCTATATTGCGCCGAACCTCTCTTGATGAGCTGCCACAACTGTTGAATGTCCTTATCGGCAATATGTCGCTGGTCGGCCCGCGGCCCCTGCCACAGTACCACAATGACATGCTCGATGCATCGGTCAGGGGACCACGCAGCCGTGTCTTGCCCGGAATGACCGGCTTGTGGCAGGTATCCGGACGCAGTATCAGTGGAAATTCAGGCATGGAAAAGTGGGATTCCTTTTATGTGAGAAATTGGTCTGCCTGGCTGGATCTGTTTATTCTGGCCAAAACAATTATTACCGTGATTACCGCGCGCGGAGCCTACTGATGCATAAAGAACATAACAGGGTTAATATACTGGGGATTATTGTCGATGCTGTGGATATGTCCAAAGCCATAGATCTGATTGAAAATCATCTTCGTGATGACCGGAAGGGTTACTGTTGTGCCCTGGGTGTGGCCGGCATCATGGAGGCCCGGCGGGAACCTCGGCTGCGCGCTATACTGAACCGCTCATTTCTAAACACACCTGATGGCATGCCGTTGGTATGGTTGGCTCGTTTGCTGGGATTTCGTCATATTCGAAGAGTATACGGGCCGGATTTAATGAGGGATGTATGCGCCTATTCGGCTGACAAGGGTTGGAAACATTTTCTTTACGGCGGACGTCCGGGCCTGGTGGACCAACTGCAGCAGGCACTGGAAAAGCGGAATCCCGGCATCCAGATCGTGGGTACGTACACCCCGCCTTTCAGGGATCTTAATGAACAGGAGGCGGACGAACTGATCCGGATGACAGAACAGACACAGCCTGACATTTTCTGGGTCGGAGTGAGCACCCCGCGACAACTGTATTTCATGGGCGATTATCTCGAAAGGCTTCATGCCAAGGTCATATGTCCCGTAGGTTATGCCTTTGATGTCAATGCCGGTGTGAAGAAGGATGCGCCTGAATGGGCTAAGAAATCCGGCCTGCAGTGGTTGCATCGCGCCGTCACTGATCCCCGGTTGTGGAAACGCTATATGCAAGATAACCCGCGCTTTGTGTGGGAGGTGCTGCTTCAATTGTGCCGGCTCAAGTCATATCCTGTGGAGGTTTCAGATCGGTCGGCATCCGACTGAGTTCAGGTTGTATATGCATATAGATATTCTGACACCTCATTTGAATATGCTCGCATGGCTGCCGTGCTGCTGTGCCTCGGTGGCCGATCAGACTGGCGTCTCGGTGCGCCACCTGGTGGTGGACGGCGGTTCCTCAGACGGCTCGCTTGCATGGTTGAAAAGCCGGGAACAGGGCGAAGGGTTTTCCTGGCTCAGCGAGCCGGATCGGGGTATGTACGAGGCGTTGAATAAAGGCATGGTCCGCTTGCTTGATGAGCCGCCGGACAACGCTGACCGCATCGTAGCTTGGTTGAATGCCGATGAACAGTATCTTCCGGGGGCTCTTGCCTGGGTGGCGGACTGGTTTAAGTGTCATCCGGACCGGGATATGCTGTTTGGAAGCTCCCTGCTGATCAGGCCGGACGGCGAGCTGCTGGCGTACCGCCGGGCCTTGCCGATGCGCCGACACTTTCTGGCCGTTTCGCATCTGTACAACCTCTCCTGTGCCACTTTTTTTCGCGCCCGGCTCTGGGCTGAAAACCGTTTTGATGAATCCTGGCGGAATGCCGGGGATATGGCCCTTATGTTGCGCCTGCTGCGGCAGGGAGCTCGGTCGGGGTGCACCGCCCGGCCGCTGGCCGCCTTTACATGGACAGGACAGAATCTAAGCTGCCGTGCGGATGCGCAAGCCGAACAGCAGCGCATACTGACCGCCGAGCCCGCATGGATCCGGTACATGAGCGGCCCGCTCAATCTGCTACGATGGACGGAAAAAGCCCTGCGGGGCGGTTACCGTCGGCCTGCCATTGCGTATGCCGTGTATGTGCCCAAAAACCTTACAAAACGAACCGCATTCCGGACGGAAAAAGCACCCGTCCAGTGGCCCGGACTTTCGTATTAGAATTGACGATCGTCAATTCTAATACGAAAATTGATGTGATGAAGAAGAGACGTATAGCGATTGATTTGGTGCCGATTATCCCCGGTAAGGGTGGTACGGGCAGCGGCATATGGACCTATGCACGCGAGCTGGTTTGCCATCTGAACCGGCGGGCGCCAACGGATGATCTGGAGATCGTTTGCCTGCTCTCCCGGCAGCATCTTGCCGCTTTTTCCATGGATTGGAAGATGCGTCCGGTCGTTTTTCCATCCATTGAAAAAAATAAATGGCTGCGCCTGCTGTGGGTTCATTTCGTGCTTCCATTGTGGTGTTTTTTCAACCACGCCGATGTGCTTCATAAACTGGCTACCGAAACGCCACTGCTCTGCTCCGCCCGGCGCGTCACGACCGTGCATGACTTTTTTTATGAATTTATGGCAGAGCATTTTCAGACTCGGCCCACCCCGGCCGCCCGTTATTTTTTCCGTATCACGCGCGTCTGTTTTCAGAAGAGTGTTCATGTCATCACAGACTCCCGAGCTGTCATGAATGAGGCCTTGCGGCGATTCCCCGAGGCGGTCGGCCGCATCTCCAGCATTCCGATTGGCGCTGTGCCGCCTGCTGCGGATGCGGTCTGTGCATCGTCGGCCGCGCATCCTGTCATCCTTTGTGTGGCGAAGTTTATGCCTTATAAAGGCCAATGCGAGGCGCTGGATGCATTCATCGTCCTCCATAAGAACTATCCGGAAGCCCGACTGATTCTTCACGGGTTTTCCAATGACGAGGCGTACCGGCGGCTCCTGGAGGAGCGCATCCGTCAGGAACAACTGACGGCGCAGGTTGCGTTGCGACAGTATACGGCCGATGGTACACTCGATGAGCTGTACGCCGGCGCCGGTGCGCTGCTCTTTCTGTCAGCCTATGAGGGGTTTGGTTTGCCGCTGATTGAGGCTCAACAGCGGGGCGTTCCGGTGGTCTGTTCGAATATTCCGGTCATGCGGGAGGTGGCT
The DNA here is from genome assembly GCA_964464115.1 of uncultured Verrucomicrobiota bacterium. Classification (GTDB taxonomy): domain Bacteria; phylum Verrucomicrobiota; class Kiritimatiellia; order CAYTQP01; family CAYXEW01; genus CAYXEW01. The sequence goes on along the minus strand of CAYXEW010000065.1, from coordinate 5,379 downwards.
GGCGAGGCCGCGCTTTTCGTTGACCGGGCCGATCCTGTCGCGGTGGCTTCCGCACTGGCGCAGGTTTTGTTTGATGCGGGGCAGCGTTCTGTGTTAATCAGGCAGGGTCATGAGAATGCAGCCACATATGACTGGAACCGGACAGCCGAACAGACTATGCAGATTTACAGCCGGGTGGCTAACGGCGCTCGCTGTTAACCTGCTTCTGCCGCTGTGCGCAGGCGCGATGGATCAGCCTTTCGGACCGTCCGCGCTGACGAATATCGCGGCGCTGCCCGTCCTGCCTGCAGGCATTCGCGCTTTTCAGTATTCGAGTTATGATCGCCGTGGGCAGAACAGCCGGGACGGTTTTGACGGTACCTATTCCAGTTTGTACAAAGCGGATAATCAGAAACATATCCTGCTGCAGGAAACCGGCGCCGGCTGCATCAGCCGAATCTGGATGACGAAAATTACGGCGACCAACCGACTGTACATTTACTTTGACGGCGAATCCAGTCCTCGAATTGATATCACGCTGGGGAGCTTCTTTAGCGGCACAAATGCCCTTTTCCCTTTTCCGCTTGTCGGCGATGAGTTTGACTCCAGCGGCGGTTTTTATTCGTATGTGCCCATGATATATACCAACGGCTGCATCATAGCGGCCGATCAGAAACCGTTTTTCTACCACGTGACCGGTAACCGGTATGCCTTCACAGAGGGATTGACGTCATGGACAACCAACCTGGACTGGTCGGCTACGCTGGCGCTGTGGACCAACTGCGGCGCTCATCCCAATGCGCAGGCGGACAGGACCTGGTCGACCGGTACGTTAAGCGTTGCCGCCTCTCAGACGGGTCTTCTCTGTCAGGTTGCGGGGAGGGGCGCGGTGACGGCCCTGATGCTGGATCCGTGCAATGCGGTTTCCAATTTCTTGACTAATGTATGGCTTCGAATGACATGGGATGGTGTTGAAGAGGCACAGGTCTATGCGCCGATCGGCGATTTCTTTGGATGTCGGTTTCGTGAGGTGGAGTCAGAATTGCTATTACTGGGTATGCGGACAAGCGGCTACTGGTACGCTTATATGCCCATGCCTTTCTGGACCTCAGCGCTCATTCAGCTTGAAAATCGCAGCACCCAGGCTTTCTCGAACTGGCTCTATGCGGTGGAGGTGGATGATGCGCTGTATGATCAGTCGTCCTGCGGATGGTTTTTTGCCAAACACCGGGATGTGCATATCGGAACGGCTGATGGCGTGGATTTTCACCCCCTGTCTACGGGGGGATGGGGGCGCGTACTGGGAATCAATCTTGGCATTTTGAACTACTCAACCAATCCGCTGGCTTATCTGGAAGGGGATGAGCGTATCTATGTGGACGGCGCTCGAACTCCGCAGTTGTACGGGACCGGAACCGAGGATTTCTTTAATGGCGGCTGGTATTTTAACAAGGGCACCTTTTCGCTTCCGCTGCACAGTCAACCGGCGCGCAAACACGAATTCAGAGTGGACTGGAATGTTCCACCCTACATCACGAATAATTTTTCATCGATCTGCCGGTTTTTCATGGCGGATGCGCTGCCCTTTTATTCGCGCATCCGTTTTGGCCTGGAGCACGGCCCGCTAAGCTGGCAGGTGGGGCGCTACTCCAGCGTTGCTTATTATTACCGCCATCCTTATCGCACCGGTTTGGTGCATCTGGCCGCTTTTGATGTCGCAGATGTGGGCGGCGCGACCCAGTACAGCTACGCCGCGCCGGGAGGTGATCGGGTAACCAATGAATGGGCCTTTCAGGGGGATGATGACGGCATCCTGATGACGGCTACCGGCTACACCGGTCTGGCCGGCTCCCGCTTCGAGGTGGCCTTGCCGGCGACCAATGCCGGATTACTGTTGCGCTGTATGAAGGATGCCGTACCTGGAATGCAACAGGCGGATGTGCATATCAGCGGGGCATATGCCGGCTCCTGGCTGCTGCCGGATTGTAACATGAGCAACGTAAACAAGCGATGGCACGATGCCGAGTTCATCGTGCCGGCATCGTTGACGGTTGGCCGCACCTCCGTGCTGGTCAGTGTGAGTTCATCGAACAATCTCTGGAGTGAATATCAGTGGCAGGTTTATGCCCTTGATCAGCCACGGCCCACGTCAGATTATGATCGTGACAGCCTGCCGGACGCATGGGAAGCTGTCTACTTCACCAACATCCTGAACGGCTTGTCACAGGTCGATCAAGACGGCGACGGGGTGAAAACGTATGAGGAATATGTAGCAGGAACCGATCCGGTTGACAGTGCATCCGTATTTAGCCTGCAGGCAGGAAATACAACATTTTCTTTTCAAACACAATCCGAGCGTATATATGATATAGGTTTTAAGACGAACCTGACAGAGGGTGACTGGTTGCTGGTTCAGACAGGTATTATGCGGTCCGCCGGCACCATAATTGAATTTCAGCCGGAGAATATGGATGAGACTGGTTATTACCGGGTGCAGGTTTCACGCCCGTGACGGGTTATGAGTTTTTTACTGATTATGACACAGAATAGTGGGCAATGATGAAAAGGGTATTAGTAACAGGCGGTTGCGGGTTTGTCGGAAGGCATTTGATTGCGCGCCTGCTCGAGGCGGGGCATGAGGTTCACTGCGTGGATCCGGTGGTTCCTCTGAGCGGGGGCGTGGCCCCTGAACATTGGCCGCTGTACCAGCCGCTGGATTATCGGTCTTTTCAGTATTATTCGGAGGATTGCCGAACTTGGTTTCAGGCCAATCCTGAAACGGCATTCGATTACACCTTTCACCTCGCAGCCATGGTAGGCGGACGGGAAATGATTGAAAATAATCCGCTGGCTGTTGCCGATGACCTTTCCATCGATGCCCAGTACTGGCAGTGGGCAGTTAAAGCGCGCCCCGAAAAGAGCCTCGTCTTCAGCTCCAGCGCGGCCTATCCGATTGAACTCCAGCGTCCCGATCATTACACCTTACTGAAAGAGGATATGATCACGTTTGAAGATCGCATTGGCATGCCGGATATGACCTATGGCTGGGCCAAGCTGACCAACGAATATCTTGCCCGGCTGGCTTATGAGAAACACGGACTGAAATCGGTGTGCTATCGACCTTTTTCCGGGTATGGGGAAGATCAGGATGATTCGTATCCTTTTCCCGGGGTCTGCAAGAGAGTGCTCGCCAATAAGGGGGCGTCTAGAATTCAGGTCTGGGGCAGCGGCAGGCAAATGCGGGACTTTATTCACATCGAAGACTGCGTGAACGGCATCCTGATGACCATGGATCAAATAGATGACGGTTCAGCGGTCAACCTGTCGACGGGCATTTACACTTCGTTTATCGAATTTGCACAAATGGCTGCGGAACTGTGCGGTTATCGCCCGGAAGTGGTAGGTACCTCCGACAAACCGGAAGGCGTTTTTGCGCGTGGGGGCGATACGGCACTCCAGAAGCATTTTGGATTTCAGCACTCCATATCATTTCATGAAGGCATCCAACGCGGTCTGAAATATTACGATGAACACTAAACGCGTCGTCATAGTCTTGCTGTTTCTGGCGGTGGCTTTCTTTTCGCTATACTGTACGGGGGATTTGCTTCGCAAAAATGATCAGGCTGTCATTTTGTCCGGCGCATTGGATCTGGCGGGAGGACGGTTTACAGAGCCAGCCGATTACTACCAGTGGGGTAAGACATATGTCACCTATGGATGGTGTGCGCTGGTAAATAAAACAGCACAGAAGCTGGACCTTCAGGTTTCTCCCATCGCCGTTTCCAATTTCTCTATGGCGTTGTGTTACTGGCTCGGCTTGGGCTCATTTCTCTGGGTGGCACGAAAAAAACTGCGGGTGACTCCGTTGCTGTGTTACCTGTTGACACCTGCGGTCCTCTTGAACACGCTGTACGTGAACAGCACCCTGATGTCCTCTGCTTTCTTCTGGTTTGCGCAAGCATGTGTGTTTCTTTCTGCGGGACGTCTAGCCGATGGGTCGAAAAAATCTTTCGTGCATGTGTGGCTCTGGATGCCGCTTTCATGTCTGTTCATGTTTTTAGCGGTGGCCGCCCGGGCCGATAGTATACTGCTACTGCCCTTTGCGCTGTGGACCCTTGTTCATCTCCATGCAGCAAGGCGGCCGGAAGGGCGGGGGCTTCTGCATGCCCCCGTTGTGATTCACTCGCTGCTTCTTTCTCTTTCCGCAGCAATGGCGCTCCTAGCCGGCTTGCAGATGGATGGCGGCAGTGTCCATCTGGCACCCTTTTTTCACACCAAGGTGGCTACTGGTTATATCGTATTCGGCTGGGGTGCCGCAGGCCTGCTCTACATTGCTTATGCCATTTCGTTATGCCGTCAGGCGTTACGTGAGACACGCGCAGTAGGGCGCTTTACCATGCTGGCAGGTGTGGCTGCTTTCTTATTGCCGTTTATCTTCTATCTGTTTCAACTTCATTCACCTCGCTATTTCTGGCGGGCATCTGAGCTAATGCTGCTGGTTTCTTGCATCAGTGCGTCGTTGACAATGCCGATATTCGGCGGGCGTCATGCAATGAAATGGCAAAAGAGGGCTCTGGCGGCCACAGGAGTTGCGGTCGTGATCCCTTTGCTTGTGGGAGTCAATATAGATGAGTTGGGCCGTCCGCGCCTCTCTGTGCGGGAAAGCTCACGCTATCCGACCGGCGACGGGCATTATGCTATGGGAAGCTATCTTGCCTTTATGAAACAAATGGCCAAAGCTCACCGGCAACCACTCGATCACAATCAGCTTGTCTGGCGCGCCATATCCCGCGTCGAATGGCCGCATAACACAGAATCAATAAAAGTCCTCTGGACACCCATGTACGGCTATTGGAAGTTGAAATCTTCTCTCGAAAAAAAGGAGTGCTCTTTCATCTTCTCCAAGGCATTGGACCGCGAGCGGGACGTTTTTACTGAGACCCGCAGTCTCATGCGGATGGACCCTAAAACGCCAATTGAGAATATGGCCTGGATACTAGATCAGCCTGCCGAGGTCATCACGGATGGAGGGGGGGGGATACATGTCATCCGTTTTATCTCGGGCGACAGCACGTGGAGTGATGCATACAGGCTGTTCAACCGGCTTTGCAATGGCAATGAGTATCGTTTGAATGTCGGCTATGAAAAATGGCGCCCCGGTTTTGCCTGTTTTGCCTACAGCCGGACGTTCTTTCCCGGCGCCCTGCTGGATGTCCAGACGGGTATCTATTTTCGAAAGGCGAGGCCGGAAGACATTGGGGCTCAAAAGGAATTATCTTACTCAATGGCGCGCACGGTGTGGCCTGTATGGATGAGCATTCAGCCGTTTCGGGCAGAAAATTAGCTAGCCTGAATTATTCACGCGATAAGTTTAGCGTAGATGCGAGGCACCGAAAGGTG
>CAYXEW010000064.1:0-14550 GCA_964464115.1 uncultured Verrucomicrobiota bacterium | reverse complement strand
CGGTTCCCGCGGACGGGAACAGACACCATTCGCTGCTGTGCAGACACTTGCCGAATGCCAGATTATAAGCCATCTGTTTCCAGCACCTGCCTTGAAGCCGCGAGCATTTCATCTACTGTATGAATGGTATGCGAGTTTCTAAGCAGTTCTTTGACACCGCGGCAACCGGACAGATACTTGACTAAATGTCCACGGAATCGCATACAAGCCAGTTTTTCACCGGAATAACGCGAGCGCTTTCGAATCGTTTGCTCCTTATTGCGCAACGTAACCAGTCGGTCCAGATGGCGCTTCATAACAGACAGAATAAATGTTGCTGAAAGCGGCTCCTCGCGACCGGCCAGACAGTCTTGAAAAATCCAGGGGCGTCCGACGGAGGCCTTCCCAATGAGAACCGCTGTGACGCCGGTCATTTCCATCATCTGCAATGCCTGCTCCTGGTATTCAATGCCGCCGTTTCCTATAACGGGGATGCCGGCGGCATTATTAACCTCCTTCAGCAAATCAAGATGAACCGGCCCCGTATGGCGATCCACTGCGTAACGTCCATGGACAGCCAGCGCGTCAACGCCGTTGCGAACGGCCTCTTCCATCAGCCGAAATACCCGCCGATCTCCCCTCTCCAGCCCAACCCGGGTTTTGACCATCACGGGCAAACGGACGGCAGATTTGACAACTTTGACAATTTCACCGACGCGCACCGGATCTTTCATTAAGGCGACCCCGGCCCCTTTGGCCACTATTTTTCTGACTGGGCAACCCGTATTAATATCGATAGCGGCAAAACGTCCCGTCGCCTCCATCAGGGTTGCCGCGGCCGCCATGGTATCCGGATCTCTGCCGTACAGATGCCCGACCACATGAGATTCTTCGCTGGCGGTATCCATCATAAGCAATGTCAACGGAATATGATGGACCAGGCCTTCAGCATTGATGACCTCCGTATAAGTCAGACCGGCGCCGAATTCGGCGCATACCGACCGCATGGCCCAATCGGTGTAACCCGCCATGGGCGACAACCAAAAGGGGTTCGAAACGTTCAGCGAACCAATCTGTATATTCCCCTGCATCGTTTTATACTAAAAAGATCGACGCCGAAGCGTCGATCTTTTCTTCTGCCGCACTATTCAGCACCGGCTTTATTCGTAGGCTATTTTAACATTTTCCAGAAAGGCCGACCCAAAATAGATACGCAATTCTATATTGCGTCCTTTACTTTGCATCCCGTTGAAATTCCACTTTATGACCTCTTTATTTCCAATGCCGGTAAAATATTTACGGCCATCAATGGCACCCTGTCCCTCAAAACGAATATTGACAAAGGTCTTATTCGGCTGTCCCGCTTGAGCGGTGATGCCGGCGCGAACTTCTTTGATGGGGCGGTCGGCAATGGGCATGATCCACATGGAATAGGCGCCCCGGCCGTCTTTTCCGTCTGACAATATCATTTTAGGTTTATACTCTTTATCAGCCCATAGGGCCTGCCCACCCATTATGAGTACAAAAGCTGTCAGCCATACTGTTTTTTTCATTGTCCTACTCCTTCATTTGATTAGTTGAACTGCCTGCTGATCCATCTGTCTTTAGAAAATGAGCTGCGCTTCTGAAAGCCTTTTCTGCAACTCCGCCACCACCCGATCATCATCGTCAGCGCCAGCGGATTCAAACGTCGCCGAAAAACGGAGGAAGTGGCCGGCATCATCCCATGGCACTGTTGAAATCAAATGATTTTTAATCAGGTACTGAGAGGCCTCTTCGCCAGAGCTGAAGGTTTCCGAGCCGGCCCCTTTAGGCGCATCGACATACAGGTAGAATGTGCCGCCCGGCATCTTTGTCTGAAACCCTGCCGCATTCAGGGCCTCCACCAGTTTATGCAACCTTGTTTCGTAGTGAGCTTTAATGGACTCAGCCAGATGGAGGTCGGCGATGCCTGCACAGGCCGCATGCTGAATGGCCTTGAACTGACCCGAATCAATGTTGTCTTTCATTTCAGCAAAGGCTTTGACGGCCCAGTCAAGGCCGGTCACAAAGGCCAGGCGCCAGCCCGTCATATTGTAGGCTTTACTCATGGAATGCAGCTCAATAGCGACCTCTTTACCGCCGGGCCGCGCGAGGATGGACTTGCGTTCACCTCCGTAAACCAGTGTGGCATAGGCGGCATCCTGTACGACCAGAATAGTGTGCTTTTGAGCAAAGGCAATTAATTCATCAAAAAAGGCATCTGTGGCAGCGGCGCCGGTGGGATTATTTGGATAATTTACATAAAACAGCTTTGCCCGCTCAGCATCCTTCTCGTCAATCGTTTTCAAGTCTGGAAAAAAACTGTTTTTCTTATGGAGCGGAAGGTTGATAACGTCCCCGCCGAGATATCTCGCATGGGTCGCCATCACCGGATAACCGGGAACGGTCTGAAACATGAGATCGCCGGGGTTGATAAAGGCGAGGGGTAACATAGCCAGCGCCGGTTTTGACCCGACACTGTGATTCACTTCGGTTTGCGGATCGACGGCCACCCCGAAAAAGGTCTTCATGTAATCAGCGGCGGCCTGTCTGAACTCCGGAATGCCGTTATCGGCATACCCGCGATTTTCAGGATTATCAACGGCACTCTTTAAGGTCGAGCGTATGGCCTCCGGCGCCATTTGGTCGGGCTCGCCCACCCCGAAATCCAGCAATTCAACGTCGGGGTGACGTTTGCGAGCCTCCTCTTTAGCTCTCTTTATTTTTCCAAATTTATAGACGGCATTGCTCTGGCCGAACTCACTACCGCCGATTCGATCGGCAAACAATTTCTGTATATTCATTATTACTTCCTTATTTTCAAAACAGTTTATAGACCTATCGGATAATCGACATGGGGGCAACCCATAATCGATCCTATCTGAGCTGCGGCGGATGAATGAGCGGGCTCAGTTTCGCGCCTTCCCCAGCAGCTTCCACAACGTCTTTTCCTCCTCGGAACCCACGCTGATCAACCATTGCGCTGCAGCACTAATGTGTTCGGGAAAATGAAGTGTATACTCTTCCAGTTCCCCGTCAGGATGAATCACAGTCAAGAGGCCGGGAGGGCTGTTTCGGGGATTCAAGCGAAAAAGATAATTGGGCTCCGAATCGACACCATACAGTTCCACGGACGTCTCCCCTTCCTCCGGCATAGTCGACACCACAGGAGAATAAAGCTTAACAGGGTGGTCGCCCCCTTTCTGAAGATCGCGAATACGGGTCAAGCCCTGCTCCCTGATGGTTCGCACGGTTCCGGACTGTCGCTCAATCCTGAAATAAGGCGTATTCCACTGAAGACTTCTGCCGGAGAACATACCCCGCGTATTCGGCATAATGACGGCGGCAATACGCGTCACGGGATCCTGCGAGACGCTTTCGACATCATAGTGTGTTTCAGCATCAAAGCCGATAACCGGCAACTCGCGTACCACCTTCGACCAAGCGGACGTACTCTGAGATGCACTATCTAAGAGGCCCTGTTCCATCAGCACAGGTTTCATAAAAGCGGGACATTCATCGGGGATGTAGCGGGTGCCGAAAAATGAAGCCATCACCGCCCCCTTCATCCTGTCATCACCGGGAGAAAACACCCGATTAAAAGATACGGATATCAGTTCACCATGCTGATCGTCAGTCACATAGAGCCGCTTTTCCCTTTCATGCCAGAGGACTGTTTCTATTCGCCCGCGGTGGCTATAAAGCAGGCTGGCTTCATTGCGGGCGGGATCAATACGGTGGACGAGCCCCTTCTCCTCAGCGACGGCCACGGATCCGTCGGGCAGAAAACAGACTCCCTCGGGCTCATCGGCGGCATAGGGTGCTACGCCGCCGCTTACATACTTCTTCTCGAGATCCAGCCAGCCGACTTCACCCGTCATCTCGCAGCAATAAGCCGCCTTTTTTCCATCCGGTGAAAACGCGACAGAGGAGAAACTATAGAATGGTTTCTGGTGAATCATCCACCACTCAGCATCCGCCTTGCGCAACAAGATAACGCCCTGGTAGAAGCCCGGGACACTCTTTCGTGCGCTGCCCTCCAGGTCGGAGCCGGCTAACAGGATATCGCCGTCCTCATTGACATCCAGGCCCTCCCAGGCAAATTTTTTCAATACGGAGGGGATGGGTATTTCGTACCCCTTCATGGCCACACCGGTGTCATTTAATTCAAACTGAATCAGTCGGCCATCCGGTCTGTCTTCCGCCACCAAGAGGCCCATTCGAGGGTGAAAGGCTATCGCCTCCGGAAACTGCAGGCCGCTTCTCAAAAGAGCCTTTTTCCGGTCGGTGACAATGGTGGAACGCGTTACAGACGTACGCTGATGGTGTCCGTTCCAGACGACGATGCGGGAGCTGTCTTCCTCTGAAACGAATAGGTGGCCGCGTTCATAATCAAACGCGATTCCGTCCGGGCTGTTCAGGGATCGAAGGATTGACTCTGACACGTCCCCGGAGGCACCGGCCTGCATCAAGCAGGCCCACACCGCCCATACCATTGCCCGGCAGATCATTCGCTTCATTGGTGGATACTATCCGATATTGATCATCAGGAAGACCATCACAAAGAGAGCCACCGTCTCAACGATACCAATAGTCATCAAGTAGTTACCAAAACCTTTACCCGTATCGGCCAGGGCATCGGCACCCGCCGCACCGGCTTTACCCTGAAACCAAGCTGAGGCACCCATCGCCATACCGCCAAAGATACCCGCACTCAGCATCATCGGCCACGGAATGTAAGTCGCACCGTCAGCGACAGCTTCATTACAAATCGTGATCATGGTATTCATCAAAATCATACCATAAATCGTCTGTGTCAGCGGAGCCCCGATAAAGATCAGCAGCATAAAGGGAGCTGATTTATTCTGTGCAAAGCACTTTTTCCATGCGCCGATCGCGGCCATACCGGCCGTGCCGGTTCCCAAAGCCGAGCCGACAGCGCCCCAAGCGATTGCAGCGGCTGCGCCCGCCTTACCTATACCTGCCATTGTCTCAATATCCATCATACTTCTCCTCTTCTTACTGAACGTATTGTCTATTCTTCTTTAAAAGTTCGCTTAAAAGGCTCATAGGGAAAGCCGCTCCACTCCATTCCCAGATGACCCGAAAACTCGAGAGTATTGAGGCGGATGCCGTGCACCAGCACACTCATAGCCGCCATTACAATATTCAATGTATGCCCTAAAAACAAGACCAATGCGGCGCCGAGCCCCGCGACGAACCCATTGACCCCGTCCCCCAAGGCCATACCGTTAAAGGCATTGCCGACCGCATACGTGGCGAGGCCGACCGCAAACAGGCGCACATAGGATATGACATCTACAAAATTACTGATTAAATCAAGCGGTAGCATGACGTGATTAAAGGCTTCTGCTTTGAGTTTTTTCAGGGGTGTCATGAAGGCGGCAATCAATACAACTCCGGTGATAAACAGCGGCAGCAGAAACGGCGGAAAAGGGGCTCCTAGCACCATGGCATTGACGACGAAAAACATGGCCCAGGTATTGCAGATCCAGCCCACCTGAGCTAAGGCCTGCGGACTGTTCATCATTCGCAAAGCGCTCCATCCGTGGGCCAGTGTTAAATGAGAAGCACCCAGCAGGAAGCACAGCAGCATCAGGTTATCGTGCTCCGTGAGCCAGTTCACTTTCACGGAGGAAAGCGGGCCAATGGCGGCAGCATTCATACTGAAATAGGTGCCGGTCAGAACGCCCCAGACCATTGTGCAAATACTCATCAACACCATCAGCGGAACACTATAGGGCGACAGAGCTCCCAGTTTTTTTCTAAAACCGAGGGTGAGCGCGAGAAAGATAAAACCGTAGCCGGCATCCCCGACAATCATACCGAAAAAGATACTAAAAAAGAAAAGGAAGCAAGCGCTGATATCCACTTCCCGGTAACCCGGAACGATACCCATAAAATCAAAGACCGGCTTGATGAGATTGACCCAGGAAGGATTGGTAATATACGTCGGCGGTTGTTCATCCGGCGCGGGCTCTTCTATGCGGTAGCCCCATCCATGTGCCGCGGCCGCACCTTCAATGGCCGAAACTGAGTTCTCTGGAAGATAACCCCGTACATATACGACGGGACCCTCGGCTCCCATTCCCCTGTGTGCTTCGATGTAGCGTATTCGATCGTTCACCTCATCCACGATGTCTAGCACGAGATTCCGGTCCCCGACATATCGGTTCATGCGACGGGCATTATGTTCAAGGCTCTGTTCGGTCTCGCTGATGGCCTCGGCCAACTGGTTCAGCGATTTTTCCGGCACCCTGACTTGACGCACCGGAAGGTCGACAGCCTCCCTGTGAATAACGACAAAACAAACACCCGAACGGTCCCTTTTCAGTTCGTGTACAACGGCTCCCTGCGGCGCGGCAGGCACATATTCGGGGCCGGCCCGATACAGCGTGACATAGATACCGTGCGATTGAAGCTCTTCAATCAACGCCGGCTGAAAGGAGCCGAACGGCTCTATGCGGGCATATTCCGAGCGCATCGATTCCAGCTCTTCTTCGAGGTCTTCACGTTCTCTGATGAGCCCCCACACGCGCTCGATAACTTCATGAGCCGACCCCCCGGAAGGCAGTGCATCGGCATTCTCCGGCAGTTCATCCAGCACGCGCTGAACGTATTTCAGAGTGTTGCGCGCTTTTTCCAGTTCTTCCCCTTCGGGAAACACAACATGGTTGAGGTGAACGACCCCCATCTCCCGCAACGCCTCAAGCGTACGCTGCTGAGCGCTGGCTGCACAGAGCAACCAAATCTTTTTCATCTTTACAATCATGGTATTCCAACTACATCAGTTGTGGCGTTGGCTATGCAACCTGCAGACTAAGCCGCCACCTCTTTCTCCAGCGATTTCTTTTTGGCAATTTTAGAACGCGCCACAGAAGCCGTCTGCTGATCCCCCAGAAAAATACGAATCATGCGGATATTTTCTTTGCTCTCGGGGATTTTCACTTTTTCAAACAAATTCACTCGCTGCGACGTCGTCCTCAATTCGACCATCAGCAGGTCGTACTGCTCCTCCAGCACCTGCCGTTCGACCCGCAGGCGGATAAGAAATTCAAGGGTCTGCATCCCGTCATCCACCCACGGCGGAGTGGCATAGAGATCCGGAACCTTTTTATCAAATGAAATCTTTTCAAAAACGGGGATGGCCACGCCGGCAATATTACCTTTTCCCGTGATAATCTCACGAATGGACAGGTACTGTTCAATATTGACGGGATCCGAAAAAAGAGCCACCCATTCAGCCAGATCATCCCGGGCGCGTTTTTCTTCGGCCGTCTTTTTTTCCACCGCTGCCTCCAACTGCCGGATTTCCATCTGCAGCTGTTGCTTTTTCAACTGAAGGGTCGGCAAGTAGCGCTGAAACCGCTTCAAGGCATCCCGCTGGGCTTTCAATTCATTTTTCGTATATTTAATCTTGGCCATAACTCAAGTTGGGGCTTTGTGCTGTCAGCCCTTCTGTTTTCTATTCAATACACACAGCATGATTCGATTCTCTCTCACCGCTCGCTCAGGCATTCGTGCCGGCGCCTCCCGATTTACCCGGCCAGAACGAATCGACGAGATTCGTCGGCATACCCGTTTCTTCGGGATCGAAGCAGTCGGCCAGAATCTGCCAGCCCCGGTCCAGCGCTTTTTCCAGCGATATATTCACATCGAGACTCATCATTTGCTTTTCAAAGCGGTCACCATACTGCAACAGCTTCTGATCCCACCCGCTCATACGGAAACCCATTGACTGCTTTTCAAGTGTTTCGCGATAATTCGCATATAGCTGAATCATGGTATCCATAATTTTACGGTGATCTTCCCGGGTGCGGTCATTCACCTGCTGTTTCAGACGACTCAACGAGCCAAAGGGTTCAATGCGGCCATTGCGCAGATAAAACTGTCCTTCCGTTATATAGCCCGTATTATCGGGAACCGGATGCGTAACATCATCACCGGGCATAGTCGTCACCGCCAGGATAGTGATGGAGCCGGCCGTGTCAAAGTCCACCGCTTTCTCATAGCGGGCCGCGAGCTGGCTGTAGAGGTCCCCCGGATACCCGCGATTGGATGGAATCTGCTCCATGGTAATGGCAATTTCCTTCATAGCGTCGGCGTAATTCGTCATATCGGTAAGCAACACGAGCACCCGTTTATTCTGCAGGGCAAATTTTTCAGCCGCAGCCAGCGCGATATCCGGCACCATCAGGCATTCAACCGTCGGGTCCGCCGCGGTATGAATGTAGAGCACGGAGCGGGAGAGGGCTCCATGTTCTTCGAGGTGATCGCGGAAAAACAGGTAGTCATCGTGTTTGAGCCCCATGCCTCCGAGCACAATCACATCAACTTCCGCCTGCAGTGCAATGCGGGCGAGCAACTCATTGTAGGGCTCACCGGCCACGGAAAAAATAGGTAATTTCTGAGATTCAACCAGTGAATTAAAGACGTCGATCATGGGAATACCGGTCCGCACCATATTGCGCGGAATAATGCGTTTTGCCGGATTCACGGAAGGTCCGCCAATCTCAATGAAGCCTTCCTTAAGTTCGGGACCCTGATCCCGGGGAGCGGCCGCACCGGTAAAAACGCGACCCAGCAGATTTTCGCTAAAGGGCACCTTCATGGTCTCCCCGAGGAAACGCACCTGCGAATCTGTTGCAATACCGCGACTGCCGGCAAACACCTGCAAGTACACGCGGTCACCTTCCAGGCGAATTACCTGGGCGAGCGATGTGCCCTGACCCGACGTGACCTGGGCAAGCTCCCGGTACTGGACATCCCGTGCCACCAGGACAATGACGTTCCCCACAATTTGCTCAATGTGATGATAAACTTTATGCATAATGGGCTACCTCCGCGATCATCGTATCGATCCGCTGCTCTACTTGCTTAAAATCATTACTGTCCATAGCAGCCCGATTCCAGTCCTTTGCCAGCTGGATCAAGCGCTGAAAAAAGCGGCGGGCGGCATCTTTTTCCTCAAACTGCATGGGCGTATTCAATATTTTCAACAGGCGATGAAAAACGTATTTCTGCCGGTCGGCATCGGTGGCCGCATCTACTTCATGGAAGGCATCCTGCTGCAGGTAGACGGCATCGAGAAATTCGCTCTTCATATAGATGATAAAGTCATCGATGGACGTTCCCTCTTCGCCGATGACTTTCATCATTTGGTTTACTTCATTTCCCTGGTGAAGAACCTGGCGAGCGGTTTTCACCTCCTCGGCATCCACGATTGAACTGTACTTGCTCCAACTGTCCAGCGGGTGAATGGCCGGATAGCGACGAGCATCCGAGCGTTCGCGGGACAGGCCGTGAAAGGCGCCCACCACTTTAAGTGTACTTTGGGTTACCGGCTCTTCAAAGTTACCGCCGGCAGGGCTGACAGTACCACCAATCGTAACCGAGCCGGTCGATCCGTCGTGCAGCTTAACGACCCCGCCGCGCTCATAAAAAGCCGCAATGACGGACTCGAGATAGGCGGGAAAGGCCTCCTCACCGGGAATTTCTTCAAGCCTCCCCGACATTTCCCGCAGGGCTTGGGCCCAGCGGCTGGTGGAATCAGCCAGCATGAGCACGTTCAGACCCATCTGCCGATAATACTCGGCGATGGTTACCGCCGTGTACACCGAGGCTTCCCGGGCGGCCACCGGCATGGAACTGGTATTACAGATAATCAGCGTCCGTTCCATTAAACTTTTACCCGTTCTGGGGTCGAGCAGTTCAGGAAACTCGCGCAACGTTTCAACGACTTCGCCGGCGCGTTCGCCACAGGCCGCCACAATGACCACATCGACCTCCGCATAGCGGCTGGTAATCTGCTGCAACACCGTTTTACCGGCACCAAATGGACCCGGAATACAGTAGGTGCCGCCCCGGGCCACGGGAAAGAAGGTGTCGACAATGCGCACCTGTGTGGTCAGCGGCTCTACCGGCTTCAGGCGCTCGGCATAGGCCTTGATCGGAATTTTGACCGGCCAGGATTGAACCAGCTTCACCTCGTGCAGCGCACCTTTTTCATCTTTTACGTGCGCGACGGTATCATCAATCGTATACTCCCCCGCCGCCGCCACCGACTCGACCGCAAGACGGCCCGACAAACGAAACGGCACCATAATCTTGTGATCGAAGATTCCTTCCGGAACCGAGCCGACCGCCGAACCGGCATGCACTCGTTCGCCCGGTTTGACGCAGGGCGTGAAGCTCCATTTGATTTCGTGGTTGAGCGGTTCTGCATATTTCCCCCTCTCGAGGAAAAAGCCGCACTCTTCAGCCAGTTTCGGCAGCGGGTTTTGCAGACCATCATAGACCTGTGTCAAGAGGCCGGGGCCCAGCTGAACGGAAAGCAATTCGCTGGTAAACTCTACATCGTTCCCAACGCGCAAACCGACCGTATCTTCAAACACCTGCAAATCAGCGTAACGGCCGCGCACTCGAATGACCTCAGCCTTCAGTCGAGTATCGCCGTGAACGGCATAGCCCACTTCGTTCTGAATGATGGGCACATCCACTTCCACCGTCAGCAGATTACCGTTTACCCCAACTATTCTACCTTTTTTAGCACTCATAACGTTCTCTCTTTCAACATCGTAAATCCAATGAGCAAACCGGCTATTCCACTGTCTCGCTAGACGTCTCTTCTGTAGGTGCCGTCTGCCTGGCAATAATGGCTTCGACCTCTTCCTGGCCCTTTACCGCATCCAAAAGCTGCCAGCGTTCGGCTATCTTGAGTTTTACAGCAAAAGCCAGCACCTTTGAAAAATCAAATGCATTCAGGCCGGCCAACTCATCGACGACGGCAAAGCGGCATCGATCCAGGGCCTTCTCTTTCTCCAGCGGGTTTTCATGGGCGAGCGCATCCACGACCATTTTGTCAATGATAGAGCTGTAATTAAAGGCATCTCTGAGATACGGCCGAGCTTCTATGCCCAGTTTACCGGCTCTTCCGCGCGCAACGGCATTGCCTATTTGAGTGGCCGCACCGTACCAACGCTCCATGAAGGGATCGAACCCCCGCTCCGCTTCTCCAAACAACACCGCTTTCAAATCTGCCAGCTCATGATCTGAAAGTAAACCGGCGCAATCACGCACAAAATCCTCCGTCCTGAGGGGCGGCGGTTCACCCGGCTTAATCACCGGCAAGCTGGCAACCAGATAATAGTGACTCACAACGCTCAGTCCTTTTGCTGCTCCTCAGTACGATTCGCCACTTTACTGACGATTTCGGCCAAATGCGGACGTAAAAAATGGCTCAGGGCTTCAGCGATGGCCTCGTTGGTAAAATCCTGGTAGACGCGGCCATTTTCCATACCCACTTTGAAACCCTTGAGCACTTCGTTGTCGGTATGAATTTCGATACCATGCATCATATGCTGACGATAACGCTCGGTAAAAAAGGCCAGCAGTTCCTTCTGATCATCTTTACTGATCATAAACTCAATGCGTTCTCCGCCGTCGCCTGCTGCATACGCTTCGGAAATTTTGACCATCATCTGTTTCAGCACATCCACGGTCAGCGCTTCATTGACAGCGTCACTCACCATGTCGGCCATGACGTTTTCCACGCCCTGGCCCACCGTGATAAGCAAATCGCGCGCGGCCTGCTCCAGTGCTTTTTTACTGCGCACCGTGTATTCCTGGGCATCCTGCCCGGCCTTCTCCAGCAGGGACGATGCTTTCTCTTCCGCCTCCCGGACAATAGACGCCGCTTTCTGGTGGGCATCGGACAATATCGTATCTGCTTCTGATTTTGCTTTATCGACAGCTTCTGTCTGTATGCGTTCGATAAGGTGTTGTAGTTCTTCTGCCATAATATACTCCCGATAGCATCAGAAAAATTCTGATTCAATTAAGAAATATTGAAAACATAGACGAAGATTTGATGTACGTCCAGAGGTCAGTGTATTAAAATCAGGTTATGTACATTGTCAATCTCTTGGATAGAACCCTGCAGACTATTGTATCAGGGCGGCCTTTGTTTCTTTACGCATTTTTTTAAGCCGGCCGGACAGTGCAATTTTCTTCACCTGGCTCATGCGGTCACAGAGCAGCAC
Source organism: uncultured Verrucomicrobiota bacterium (assembly GCA_964464115.1). Classification (GTDB taxonomy): domain Bacteria; phylum Verrucomicrobiota; class Kiritimatiellia; order CAYTQP01; family CAYXEW01; genus CAYXEW01. The sequence goes on along the minus strand of CAYXEW010000064.1, from coordinate 2,488 downwards.
ACCGTCAAGATGGTCGAGCTCATGCTGAACAGCTCTCGCCAAAAACCCCACGACATGTACTTTGTGCTCTTCTCCATTCAGATCCGTATAGACGAGATCAATCTCCTGTGAACGCTGCACCGGGACATATATTCCAGGAAAACTCAAACAGCCCTCGTCTCTGTTGACCTTTGTATCTGAGCGGTGTGTGATGCGTGGGTTGATCAAGACCAGCGGCATTTTAACAGCAGGATTTTGCGCTACTCCGTCGCGATCACAGTCGGCCTCGGGGGGCACGTCGATCACACAGATCGCCTCTGTCAGGCCGATCTGCTGCGCGGCGAGGCCTACCCCCTGCCGGGCGTGCATAGCTTCCAGCATATCATCGGCGAGGCTCTTTAGGGCTTCATCCACGATCTTCACGGGATGACTTTTCTCCCTCAGCACGGGATGACCGTATGTTATAATATCGCGTTTCATAGTTGTTTAGAATATCAAGATACTATAGCATGCCACAGCTATTGAACAGCTCAACTGTAGAATGCGGAAAAATTGTATAAACACCATATGGGTTGCGGGGTTATACTGGTAGCCGCTAACGCGGAAAACCATTGGATGCCGTAAAACGGCGGGACAGAGCGGGATCACTGATGAATGACACCTTGATTATAATACCGACGTATAACGAAAAAGAAAATGTAGAGGGTATTGCCAAAGCAGTGTTCCGCGAGGTGGATGATGCCGATATTCTGTTTGTCGACGATAATTCCCCCGATGGCACAGGAGCACTGGCCGAACAGATGAGGGCGGAGGACGAACGCGTCAACGTACTGCACCGCACAGATAAACAGGGGCTGGGGCGGGCTTACATTGCCGGCTTTCAGTGGGCTCTCGAACGTCAATACGAGTTTATATTTGAAATGGATGCCGATTTTTCCCACCCCCCATCGGCTATTCCCCGCATGCGACAGGCGGCCGACCGGGCCGACCTGGTTATCGGGTCGCGCTACATTCATGGCATACGAGTGATCAACTGGCCGTTGAGCCGGCTGTTTCTAAGCAAGGGCGCCGCGATTTACGTCCGCCTTGTTACCGGCATGCCCATCACGGATCCGACCGGTGGCTTCAAGTGTTTCAGACGCCGGGTACTAAAGGATATTGAACTCGAACGCATCAAATCGAACGGTTATTCCTTCCAGATTGAAATGAACCATCAATCCTGGATGCGAGGATTCCACGTGGTCGAGAAGCCCATTACGTTTGAGGAACGGAGATCGGGTGAATCCAAAATGAGCTCTGCCATTGTCCGTGAAGCCCTGTGGATGGTGTGGAAAATCGCCGCAAAACGGGGATTCCGCCGCAAGCCTAGAGGGTCCCATCCCGCCAGTATTATTCATGAACGTTAACCAGCCGACGCACCCATGCCCGTTTATATAGAAATACTCAGACCCAAACAGTGGACAAAAAATATAGTCGTACTGGCCGGGTTTATATTCGGATTGGGCGATGCCGCACAGAGCGTCGCGCTGCAGCAGGCATGGATTGCTCTGGCGGCCGCTTTGCTGTTCTGCCTCGTATCGGGCGCCGTGTATATTCTGAACGACATAAAAGATATCGAAAAAGACCGAATGCATCCGGTCAAAAAGAACCGCCCCCTGCCCTCCGGACGGATCGGCGTAACAAGGGCCGCCATCTGGGCCGCCATTCTCCTGACGTTGAGTCTGGTTGCTTCGTACCTGCTGTCGCCGCCCTTCTTCGGAACCGTAATGGCCTACGTGGTTTTACAGGCAGCGTATACACTGATCCTGAAAAGAGTTGAGCTGGTCGATATTTTTATCATCGCAATAGGTTTTGTATTGAGGGCCCTGGCCGGCGCCTTTGTCTTGGATATCGATATATCTCCCTGGTTACTGCTCTGCACCCTTCTGCTGGCCCTGTTCCTGGCCCTCTGCAAGCGGCGGCACGAAAAAGTTGTTCTCAGCGACTCGGCGGATGCCTCCCGACCGACACTTGAGCATTACAGCGAAAAACTGCTCGATCAGCTCATTGCCATCGTCAGCGCCTCGACCGTTGTATGTTATGCGCTCTATACACTCTGGCCGGATACGGTTGAAAAATTCGGTACGACGCATCTGGGTTTTACTATTCCGTTTGTATTGTTCGGAATGTTCCGATACCTGGACCTCGTATATCGACACGACAAAGGCGGACGTCCTGAACAGATTTTGTTGACGGACCTGCCACTGCTCATCGACATGGCCCTCTACGGTATCGCGGTACTGTATATTTTCCTGCAGACCACCTGACAACAAAACGTCTCAGAGATGATGGGCTGTAGTTGAAAACGTCTCTTTCAATGCTGGAACCGCCCGAAAGCGCAGCGATAGATATAAAAAAAGTAACCGCCTGGGAACGGCTCAATGAACGCCAATGGACGCAAATGGGGAACATGAGTTTTTTAACTACGAAAGGCGCGAAGTAAAGCCGGGGCTATGAACCGGCTTCTTTT
>CAYXEW010000063.1:0-14862 GCA_964464115.1 uncultured Verrucomicrobiota bacterium | reverse complement strand
ACCGTCCCAACTGTCGGGCGGTGAATGCCAGCGCGCCGCCATCGCCCGCGCGCTCGTTTCCAATCCGCCCCTCATCCTGGCCGATGAGCCGACGGGCAACCTGGACAGCCAGACCGGGGAAGAAATTTTTCAAACCTTTCGGCAGCTCCACGAGGAAGGGCGGACCATCTGCATTATTACACACGACCCCAAGCTGGCTGAGCGCATTCCCCGCATCATTCGCCTCGCCGACGGATCTGTTGTGGGAGGGGGCTCATGAGTCCGGGGTGGATGGCAGAACTGTTTAAAGACAGTTACCGCAACCTGGTTCGGCACAAAGTTCGCTCGATGCTGACATTGCTGGGTGTCATATTCGGTGTTGCGTCGGTGATTACCATGCTGGCGCTCGGCGAGGGAGCACAGCGCGGGGTGCTGGCGGAGATTGAAGGTCTCGGTCTGAAAAACATTATTGTGGAATCAGTCCGCCCGGCATTTTCAGCATCAGCAGAGGGCGGTGACAGTCGCATTCTGGACTACGGTCTGACCCATAAGGACGTCGAACAGATCCGCAGCGCGTATCCAACGGTTGACATTGCGTTGACCCATTTCATCAAGGACAAGGTCTACTACCAGAGCCGCGCATTGGAGGCGGAGGCCCGCGGTATTACGGCCAATTATTTCGGCTATATGGACTGCAGCATTTTACACGGACGGCTTCTGTCAGAGATTCACAGCCGGCACAATCACAAAGTCGCGGTTGTTTCTGAGGAGGCGGCCCTGCGCATGGGGGGCGTTAAAAGCGCCGTTGGCAAGACGATCAAAATTGGCCGCTATTACTTTGATGTGGTGGGGGTGGTGCGCATGCCGACGCAGCGGTCGGGTGGGTTGGTCATGATCCCATGGTTTACCTCTCAAACTGTTTTTGGCGGTCTGTCTGTCCGGGGGGACCAGGGCTCAATCGATTTTACGCGCACAGAAGTCGGTGGACTTCTGCTCAATGCAAAGTCAGAAAAAGAAATTCTGGTGCTCGGCCGGCTGATCCAGCGAACGCTGGAGCGCAATCACCCCCGCCATGATTTCAAGATTACCATTCCGCTGGATATTCTGAGGAGTAAACAGAAAGCCCAGCGTATTTTGAATTTTGTACTGATCGCTATCGCCGCTATTTCGCTGGTGGTCGGCGGTATCGGCATTATGAATATTATGCTGGCTGTCGTCGTGGAGCGCATTCCTGAGATAGGTATTCGGCGGGCGCTGGGTGCCAATCAGCACGATATTTTTCTGCAGTTTGTCTGTGAAACGCTGACGCTGTCATCCCTGGGCGGGGTGCTGGGGTGTCTCCTGGGTATGGGCCTCGTTCCCGTGGCCGCCCTGTGGACCGGCTGGTCCGGAGTTATTACGCCCGGGTCTGTTATTCTGTCGATTGTTGTATCATGGTGCGTGGGTGTTATTTTCGGCACCGTGCCAGCCCTGCGGGCTTCCCGTCTGGATCCCTGCGAAGCCCTGAGGAGGGAATGACACCCTTATCCTGTATTATTCACGCATTCAAAATGCTGTAGCTGCGCGGCGCCAGCCGGAGCGAAGCGGAGACAGCCCCCGAAACTTCGGGGGAGTGACCGTAGGGAACGGCAACGGTGCCGCTGTAGTTGACTACCGCAAGACCTTGGCAACAAAGCAGATGCAGCATTTTCAACGCGCCCTCTGGGTAAAAACCGCCATTGACTCTTGTATTTAATTCCGTTATCGAATTTAAATTCAATTTTTTTACCTCACTTGTCATTATTCATTGCTATTCAATATTTTACATTTCTTATGGCGGTTTTTATGAATAATGCAGGTTAGCATCCTTTTTGCTTGATCAAAGCGCGGGGGGCGTGCACAAATAGGCCCGTCATAATGAGAGGAACAGCAGGATATGAACATTGCAATTGCATCTGATCACGCGGGCTTCGAGTACAAAGAAGTATTGAAAGAGCACCTCAAGGAAAAAGGTCACGCCGTATATGATTTTGGAACAGATTCAAACGCCTCCTGCGATTATCCGGATTTTATAAGGCCGGCGGCCGAAGCCGTGGCGCGCGGTGAGTGCGACATCGGCATTGTCCTGGGCGGCTCGGGTAACGGCGAAGCGATTGCCGCAAACAAGGTGAAGGGCATCCGCTGCGGCCTCTGCTGGAATATGGAATCGGCTGCCCTGACAAAAGAGCATAATAACGCCAATATGATATCGCTGGGCCAGCGCATGATGACGCGCGAAGATGCCTTGAAAATCGTCGACACCTGGATGACAGCCGATTATGAAGGCGGCCGCCATCAGCGACGTATCGATAAAATTGAACCTTCAGCAGTATGATAACGACATAATGAAAACCATGTTGGCCTTGACGGCCGTTACCTGTTTTATTGCGCAGGCTTTCATCTGGGGCTTTTGGACGGCCCCCTATGTGCGCAAAAAGAAACGCAACTCGGCTCCGGTTTGGGCGTGGCTGCTTCTGATTCCTTATGTCTATGACTATCTGGTGGCGCGCGGGATCAAAGCGCAGTCCCCGCGCCATCGAAACTTGTTGATGGCGCAGGCTGCAGGTATGCTCATGACACTTTTACTGGCCCTGGCATTCCTCGTGTTGACCTTGTGGCCTCCGACGGATTAAGGACAATAGAGCATGGGTTCACTCATTTTAATGAAGGGTATGCTGATCGGTTTTGCCATTGCAATACCGGTCGGTCCCATCGCGGTTATTTGTGTTAAAAAGACCCTTGATGAAGGACACTTTCACGGTTTTATTTCGGGCCTGGGGGCGGCTGTCGCGGACACCCTGTACGGTATTATGGCCGCTTTTGGCCTGACGTTTGTGTCCGGGTTTGTTGAACGCAACAAAATTTGGATATCGCTCGTCGGAGGCCTTTTCCTCATCGGCCACGGTATCAGCGACCTTTTAAAGGGGTCAAAAAAGAAGATAAACGCAGTTCCTGATCACTTCGGCGCATTCAGTTCATCTTTTTTCCTTGCCTTTGCCAACCCGCTGACCTTGTTTGCCTTTGCGGCGGTGTTTTCCAGCGTTGGAATTCTTGGTGTGGGAAAGCATGTAACATCGGCCATCACGTTGGTGGTAGGTATTTTCTGCGGATCCGCCCTCTGGTGGCTGCTGCTGACGGGGTTGGCAACCCTGTTCCGCGGGAAGCTGTCACATACGAATCTAATCTGGGTCCAAAAAGTTTCCAGTATTATCATCATACTGTTTGGCCTTTTAGTGCTTAGCAGTATGCGGTATAAGCTGTTCTAGGAAACTTGATTCGTTGCTGTTGTCAACTCTTTGAATCGGATAGAAAGGACGAACTGAAAATGGAAAAAAAGAACGAAACAGAAAAGACCCGCCCGCCGTTGAGCCCCCGGGTGCAATGGACTCTGCTGGCCGTGACGCTGTGCAGTATTGCCGTCATTGTGTTTCTCATAGTAAAAGGCCGGCAGCCCGACCGCGAGGTGGTCGTGGAAGAGGTTCCGCCAGCGGCAACAGAAGAGCCGTATCTGGGCCAGACGCACGATGCGGAAGCGGATCCCGAAACGCCCATTCGAGCGGGACACCGCTATGAAGTGAAGATTTTTGACCAAGCTCGCGAAGGAACCGATGGCATTGCCCGTATCGGTGGCAAAATAACATTTATTCCAGATGCCCGTATCGGCGAGACGTTGATCGTCGAAGTGACCCGTGTAAAAAATACAGTGGCTGAAGCGCGTATAGTTGAGCGATTGTCTGAACCGGCGGCGGCGCAGGTCCCGGCGGCGGCTCCTGTGGACGCCACCACCCAGGGCCCCGTGTTGCGCGGCATTGTAGAGGATGTCGGAAGCAAGGGCGATGGCCTCGTACGGCATGAGGGTAAGGTGGTGTTCCTGCCCGGCACGCGCGTCGGCGATGATGTTTCCTACAAAATCACATCAGACAGAGAGAAGTTTGCCATTGGCCAGGTGGTCGATCGCCACGGGCAGGCTGATATACCTTCCGCCACTCCCGCCCCGGAGCCCGGTGATGAAAATGAAGTGACCATTGGCCGGGAATACGAGGTTGAAATAACCGAGAAGGATAGAAAGTTGCCGGATGTAAATGGCGTAGCGCGCATCGATGGTCTGGTGATTTTCGTGCCGGCAACACAACCCGGCGATCGTGTTCGCATAAAGATTGTGGACCGGGCGCCACGTTTTGCGCGCGCCGAAGTTCTGGAACGCCTGCCATAAGCGAAAAAACGACCATGGGCCTGGTTCTTACACAGGAAGCAACGCTGGGAAAGCAACTGGATGGGCTCAGTTCGGAGCGACGCCTGTTGCCGACAGTGATCAGACTGGAGGCTGGCTTGGGGGCTGTCTTTCTGCTGACGGGGCTTTATGTGTACCTCGCCGACCAATCAACCGCCCTGTTATGGCTGGGCGGTTTTTGTCTTTTTCTGGCCGCCGGCCATTTTGTCCGAATAAAAGAGGGCGAACAGGAGTCGGTTAAAATATCGGCAGGCCGCCGGGGTGAACAGGAGGTTTCGGCGGTACTGGAACGAGAGCTTCCGGATGATGAATACATCATTAACGACCTGGTGCTAAAGGTTCGGGGGCAGTCTTCCCAGGTGGATCATGTCGTGGTGGGACGCAGGGGGATTTTTGTGATCGAAACGAAACACTGGCACGGTTTAGTAGAGGGGACAGAACGGTCTTTCAAATGGATGTTGCGACAGGATGGACGTACACTGAAGGTGACAAATCCGGTCCGGCAAAATGCCAGACACGTAAAAATACTGAAAACATTTCTTCAATCTCGGGGTTTTTCCTGCCCGCCCGTTTATAATGTGGTGGTCTTTGCCGGAACACGTACCACGTTTTATACCGATACAGTAACCCCACTCCTGACCTCGCAAAATGTCGTTCGCTGGATGAAAGAAAAACCGCTCAGCCGCGAGTCTGAGCCGGCGGCCTGTGTATCGATTCTGAAGGCGCTGGGGGTGCGCATATGAAGTCATTTTCTTTTTTTGAAAAACTTATTCTTCTGCTGAATTCAGCGGGCTTTGCCGCATATTTGTTTTGGCTTGCGGTTGGGGCCGGCACCATTTTTGATACCCAGGAGGGCGTGCTTTATGTGCTGCCGTGTATCCCTTTCTTTTTTGTCTATATCTACCTGTTCGCAGGAAGAACCGCGCAAGATGAAGAGGAACTGCTTTCAAACGATGAAGCTGACAACAACACGGAAAAAAAGGGATAGCGTTTATGGAAAAAGGAGCTAAGGCATTAGCGTATATGCTGCTGGCGGCACTTGTGGCGGGAGTCGTGATCACGTTTGCCCACCCCGCTTACAGAAAAACAGCATGGCTCACCCTCAAGGGAGAGGTGCGGCAGTCGCCGATATGGCAATCCAATGCGGATTATTATCCCCATTTAACTCAATCACAGGAAAAGGAGGTCGGCGATGCAGAATAAAATCATTTTTTTCTGCTATACGGTGCTTTTTGGAATTGTGGCTGCCATGCTGTGGCCCGCAACGGCATCATGGGTGGGCCCTCTGGGCCTGATAACCGTATTGTCAGCCATTTCGGCTCTGGTTGCCGGGGTCATCATTCTCAAAAAAACCGGGTGGGAGAACTTTGAACAACTCAAAGGAAAAGCGCTTTTTACGCTTTTTGCATTGCTGGCTGTAACGGGGCTGTTGCTGGGCTACACGCGCTACACAGCGACCCTGCAGCAGCCTGATACCCATCTCGGCACGGTGACAATCAACGGAAAAAAAGCCGTCTATCAGCAGTTAAAACCGATTGGCGAGTCGGCTCGACTCCTTCTCAAAACCAGTACCCCGCTCAGTCGGGATGTGAAGCTCAGACTCACAGGGCTGGTAGAGGTGCGGCGCCCGGTGTTGGACGATGCTGGAAAACCATCCATGGATGAACAGGGCCGCTGGCTCTTTTATAAAGAAACGTATGATCAGCAAAGTGATATCATTCATCTGGAGGCCTCCTCCTCCTCCTCCGCAATCTATCTGCTGGAGCAGCCGTTCAGCGAGATTCAATCCGTCGAGCTGATCGAAGGAGAAGGCGCCGGCACGATCCGTGTTCACCGTCTGGCTAATCATATTTCATCGTTTTGTCGCGAAGGGTTCAATACGCCAGCCGTGAATCTATTGGGGCGCATTTCGGGCGATCCGATGGTGTACAACTTCAAAGCCGTGTTGCCGATCACACCGGATTTTATACAAATTCGCGAGAACGGTACATATTATGCCGTCGAAGGCGGTGGCGTCAGGGTGACGGTGAATCCGGATGTGCAGGATTACGGACGATTAGCCGTGAGCGATGCATACGGATATGACATTGCGGTGCGCGGCCGCCTCTATGTGCCGACTGGCCGCTCTAATCCGGGCGGTTTTGACTATCGAAACTACCTTCGTAACCATAATGTTTTTGGGTTGATGAACATACGCAAGGCTTACCGCGGGCCGTCTCCCGTCAGCCTCATTGCGGGCCCCTCGGGAGAATTGCGCCGCGGTAATGCGCTCGTTGAGTTCTCTCTCAATATCCGTGACCACATGCTCGGTGTTATCAAGAGGACGATGCCATACCCGCAATCGGCTTTCATTGGTGGCGTTACGCTGGGACTGCGTTATGGCCTGCAGAGTGCCGCATTCATTTGGAGCAGTGCGAGCGAAATGCTGACCATTGAGACAGAGGCCTCTGCGCTGGAAAAAGTTTCCGATGCCAGAATCTTTGATGATTTCAAGGCCTCCGGAGTGAATCATGTGCTGGCCGTTTCGGGCTTGCACGTGACCATTATCACAGCGATGTTTGTGGGTATTTTTACCCTCCTGCGCCTTCCGAAGAAAATGTATACCCCCATCCTGATATGTATCCTCGTCATTTTTGCCATCATCACCGGTGCGCGACCCTCCACTCTTCGCGCGGTGATCATGAACAGCATGTTTCTGTTGATTTGGTCCTACATGGGGCAAAGCCTGCGGGCATCTGTTCTCTTTGGTGTGCCGGTCGCCGCCTTTCTGATCTTGATACATAATCCGCTGATGATCGTCGATGCGTCGTTTACACTTTCATTCGGCGCCATTTTGTCGCTGGCCCTGTTGAGCCAGCCCTGTTTTGATATTCTGTCACGTATGAAGGGTAACGTCTTTCTGGCATTTCTGTTGGTGATCATCGGGTTGACGGCGGTCGGCATCTGGCACTGGCATTTGCTCGTATCTCCGCTCTTTGCCACAGTGGCTGTTATAGCTTCCGGACTGCTGCTCGTTCTCGCCTGGTGGCTGGAGCGGCAAAAAGTGCGATTCATTGGCACTATTGGTTTTCAGCACATCCCTTCCGGGCTGGCGGTGTTTATCGCCGCGCAATTTGCCATTCAAATCGGCATGATGATACCGCTCTCATCCTACTACTTTATGCGCTGGCCGTTTGCCGGAGCTTATGCCAACCTCATCGCCATCCCGCTGATCGGTATTGTCCTGCAGTTGGCTATCATTTCCTGTCTGTCTGGGCTGGTACCTGTTATCGGAGGCTTGCTCGCCCTTTTTCTCAGTGCTACCAACTGGCTGATGGCTTCGCTGTTTCTGTGGATTGCCCACGCGTCGGCGACCGCCTTTCCTTACCCGGTTGTTTCCCGACCAACCTTGAGAGGGCTGGCGGTATACTATATGCTGTTGGCCGGTTTTATCTGGCATCGGGACGTGTGGTACCGGTTGAGTGCCCTTTGTGAGCGTCGCGGTTTGCGTCGCCCCCACGTTCCGGTGGCGGTCTGTATCGCGCTGTTCCTCACGGTCCTGACCCCGTTATGGCTGGGGGTGGAAAAAGAGACAACACCGTTTCGGGTAACCGTGCTCTCGATCGGGTACGGGTCCTCCATTCTGATAGAAAGCCCGGGCGGAAAGAAAATACTGGTTGATGCGGGTTATGTGCAGTATGATCGCGGCCGTCGCAATCCGGCCGAGCGCGACATCCTGCCCCTTTTGAGTAGCCGGAGAATCAGGAGGCTCGACGGGGTGATCCTGACTTCACCCCGCCCGGAGCGTGCCGCCGGGATTTCACGGATACTGCACCACTGCTACGTCGATCATTTATTTGTGCCTCCGGCCATACAGGGGGCCGGGCGCGATATGACCTTTGATCAGTTTACCGCACATCTTGGCGTAACCGGTAGCGAGGACTACGGAGAGGCGCTCCTCTACGCAATGTATACAGAAGTGGTCGGCAATCCACAATATCCCCGCCGTCCGTCTCTGCTTAAAGAACGTTACAGCCATCGGGATAATGCGGTCAATCGACTGGCGGGCTGGGCGATGCAGACACATGCCCTGCAGGCCGGAAAACAACTTTTCAAAGAGGATGGACCCGTTCCCTTTTACATCGAAGTATTAAGCCCGTCGCCCGCCCCTTTCGAGTCTTTTACGCTGGATAATCAGTCGGCCGTATTGCGCGTTGTTTACGGTGAATTTGCCATGCTTCTGACCTCGGACCTGCACTATGAGGGACAACAGCGCCTAGCTGGGTTGCTGCCAGCAAACAGACTGGATGCTGATGTGATGGTGGTACCTCATCGTGGGATCGCTGAGCCCGATGTCTCCTATGGTTACGGGGAGGAAGCCATGACGGTCGCCCTGCAGCGTCATGTACAACCGCTGGTGGAAAAAGTTGATCCCGACTGGGCCATTTTTGAATGGGGTAATCCCGGCATGGTCCTCGGACGATCGGCCCGTGATGCCGTTGATCGCTTTAGCTACACCCATCGCTTTTTTGAGCAATTGTTGGGGCGCGACCGCGTGCTCAATACGGACCGCGATCAAGCCCTGGTAATTACTTCAGATGGCCGTGAGGTTGGTGTACACACGGTGGCCGCCGAGGGGGCGGGGTTGTCCGGTGGTGTAGATTCCATAGAAGTCGGGTTTTAAAAGGTTGTCAATTTTGGTCTTTTTTTATCCGCAGCTTATAATGAGGTATGGTAAATTAAAACAATGAATCGTGCGCTGTTGTGTTTATTGCTTGTATTGCTGGCGGGGTGTTCCAAGTCCGGAGAGAATGAGCCGGCTGAGCTGGTGCGTCGTTATTATTTGCGTTACGTGGAGCCGGATGCACCGCCGATAGAAGAGCTGTATCACTCCTCTGAAGACGGCTTTCTGCTAAAGCAGGCCACGTATGACAGCAATGGTGACTGGATGCTCGATAAGCGCATTATCTTTTCAGATCACATGGATAGCCTGCATTTCACTGTCAAAAATATAAGCAATCCCTTCGAAAAAGTGTTTCCCAGGACGGAGATCAGGACACATCTGGAGTTGAGTCTGGATCCCAAACAAGTTGAAATTTGGTTGACGGAACCCCCTCAGTCAGCCGCAAATGAGGCTCGCCACACGTCAGAGCCTTACCTGGAAGCCCAGCGTACCGTGGTAGAATTCAGCAAGCGATGGCTACATAATAAGCGCGCCGACGCAGATAAATGAAACGCTTCCGGCCCGGAATACCTTCAGTAGTTCTTGCAAACGTTTAGCACTGTTGATTATAAAAAAGTGAAAAAGGGAGATGAAATATGGCATACGATTTAACAGGTAAAGTGAAGCTGATTCAGGATGAACAGACTTTTTCGAGCGGGTTTTCCAAGCGTGAAGTCATTGTATCGGTAGAGGACGGCAAGTATTCTCAGGATATATGCCTCGAATTTCTGCAGGACAAGGTGAGCTTGCTTGATTCCGTGACCAGCGGGCAGGAAATCAAAGTATATTTTGATATTCGTGGACGCGAGTATAATGGAAAATATTACAATAATCTGGTGGGCTGGAAAATTGAATCTGTCGGTGATAGTGCGCCGGGTTCTGATGTAAATGATCATCCAGGGGCTGCTTTACAAGAGAAAAGTGATGATCCGTCCGATCGCGATAACCTCGTTGAAGAGGATTATTTTTAAAGGCTGCACCGGTCTGTAAAGGGTGCTATTGCGGTGCTGTTCTCTATGTGTTGGTGTTCAGGTTGCATTGATCGCATAGCGTTTGCCCGGTACCGCGCATATCGCAAAAATAGCCTTTGGATTCTTTCTTCCAGATGGCGCCGCGGTTGGGGCACCGGTCTACAAATTCAGCAAATCCGATAAAGCGCTCCAGCACGTGGTCTGGAATGCTGTGCTCCATTTTACAGGCAAAATCTTCCGCCTCTTCCGCGGGAATATCGAGGACATCCGTAAAAAAATTAAGCAGTGCATTGTGTTTTTTTGTAATGGTGTGAGCCATTCGCTTTCCCTTCGGCGTCAGAGTGACAACGTCATAGGGCGCATAGTTGACCAGCTCTTTTTCGGCGAGATGTTTCAGCGCGCCGGTCACGGAGGCGGCTTTCACGTGCAGGCTGGCGGCAATGTCTTTGGGCCGTGCGGCACCCTTCCGCCGCGCGATCATGTAGATGCACTCCAGGTAATCTTCTAAGCTGGCACTTAATTTTTCCATACGCTCAGCCTAACAAACTTACTTCGGCCAGCCTACTTATTTTTTCCGGCGATCTGATTGATCACCGTATGTGAAATATTTTTTTCGCAACAACTCGCTTGACTAAAGTTTAGTTGTAACTAAACTATTTTGGTATATCTAATATTAATCAGGGTCTGACGAGCCTTAACATTTGACAAGAACAGAGAATGAACAGAAATGGGTTGGCCCGGCTGTTGCCGTCCGGAATAACGGGATCAGAAGATGAGAGCGACATTTTGCCGGCGACGGTAGAGCTGTCCGTCGGGTGGAACTATTCGGCGGTGGCACCCATGATACCGGACTGGTCACCGTGCAACTTGCGCTTGAGTTTTAGTTGTCAGCAAAAACAGAATCATATAAGCCTGAACAGTTTTAGATGTATGGAGAAACGGTATGAAGATTAGAGAAATGAAGATCGGCGAGACGGGAAAAGTAACCGGTTATTCGACAGCCGACCGGAGCTATCGCCAGAAACTGCTTCAGATGGGCCTGGTGCGGGGCGCCGAGTTCACGCTCGTTCGCATGGCACCACTCGGTGACCCCATGGAAATTTCTATTAACGGTTCCGGACTCACGTTGCGCAAAGCCGAAGCAGATGCACTGGATGTGGATCTGAGCTTTTTATGATCAGCCCGCTTTCATGCAGCTGACAATTTTAATATGAGGTATGGATATGAAGAAGACTGTAACGGTTGCGTTGGCGGGAAATCCCAACTGTGGAAAAACGACGCTCTTTAATGCGCTGACCGGCTCACGGCAGCGCGTCGGCAATTGGCCCGGCGTCACGGTGGAGCGATTGGAGGGCGACTGCAGCCACGGTGAAACCGCCATGAAAATTATCGATCTACCAGGAATCTATTCGTTTTCCGCCTATTCAACGGATGAAAAGGTGTCACGCGAGTACATCCTTAAAGATAAGCCCGATGTCGTTGTTAATATTCTGGATGCCACCAATCTCGAGCGCAATCTCTACCTTACGACCCAGTTGCTTGAAATGCGCGTGCCGGTTGTAGTTGCGCTCAACATGATGGATATGGTCAAGCAACGCAAAATTGAGATCGAAATTGAACACCTCCAGAAACATCTCGGTTGCCCCGTCATTCCTATGGTCGCGTCGCGTCGCGAAGGTCTCGATGAACTCAAACAGGCTATCCTTTCGACGTCGCGCACCCATGTGATTTCGCCGACTAAAGTGGAATATGACAGTGAGGTCGAAGAGGTGCTCGCGGGTCTCCGGCAACAGGTCAGCGACGATGCCGGGCGCGCCGCAGTGGATCCGCGCTGGCTGGCCATCAAGCTGCTCGAAGGAGACGCCCTCGCTGAAGACATTACAAACCATGCTTATGACGCTACCGTACAGAAGGCGTCGGACCGTATCCGTCATCACGTCGGCGACGATATCGATGTGGTCATCGCCGACGGCCGTTACGGATTTATTCACGGCCTCGCTAAAGACGTTGTCAAGCGCACCCATCAGGTGCGACGGACCGTGTCCGATGCTATCGACAAAGTGGTGCTCAACCGTTCACTCGGTATCCCTATCTTCCTACTGGTGATGTATGTCGTCTTTCTACTCACCACCAATGTTGGGGGCGGGTTCATTGACTTTTTTGATATTCTGTTCGGCACCGTTTTTGTGGATGGCTTCGGCGCCCTGCTGGCCTCGTGGAGTGCCCCCGAATGGATCATCACCCTTCTCGCCGGCGGCATCGGCGGTGGCATCCAGACAGTTGCCACCTTTATTCCCCCGATCTTCTTTATTTTCTTCTGCCTTTCCATTTTGGAAGACTCCGGCTACATGGCCCGCGCGGCCTTTGTTATGGATCGTTTGCTGCGCGCCATCGGGCTTCCAGGAAAGGCCTTCCTGCCCATGCTGGTTGGCTTTGGTTGCAACGTGCCCGGTATCATGGCCGCGCGCACACTCGAGAACGAGCGCGATCGCACAATGACTGTCATGATGAATCCGTTCATGTCGTGCGGTGCACGCCTGCCGGTCTACATCCTGTTTGCGGCAGCTTTCTTTCCGCGCTCTGGCGGCGCATTGATTTTCGGGATTTATCTTGTGGGTATTTTGCTCAGTGTTCTGACTGGTCTGCTGCTTCGAAAAACCGTACTCCAAGGCGAGGCCGCCACCTTTGTAATGGAACTGCCCCCCTATCACATTCCCACCCTAAACGGCATTCTGCTCCACACATGGAATAAGCTCAAAGGTTTTATCTTTCGCGCAGGTCAGGTCATCCTGCCCATCGTCGTCATTCTCAGCTTCCTCAACAACATCGGTACCGACGGATCCTTCGGCAACGAAGACACCGAACAATCGCTGCTGACAGCCGTCGGTAAAAGCCTCACACCCGCGGTCCAGCCCATGGGTATAACCGAGGAAAACTGGCCGGCCACCGTTGGACTTTTCACCGGTATCTTTGCCAAAGAGGCGGTCGTGGGTACCCTCGACGCGCTCTATACGCAGCTCGCGGCCGCCGAAGAAAGCGGCGATCCGAACGAAGAGGAACCCTTCAGCTTTTGGGGCGGTGTCGTCGAAGCCTTTGCCTCCATTCCCGCCGCCTTCGAAGGCTTCTCGGCATCTATTACCGATCCGCTCGGACTGGCTGCCACTGAAGAGCTGGAAAACGCCGATGCGGTTGCCGAATCTATCGACGCCTCTGCCGGCACACTCGGCTCGCTCCAACGCTACTTCGGCAGCAAAGCCGCCGCCATCGCCTACCTGCTTTTCATTCTCATCTACGCGCCTTGCGTCGCCGCCATCGCCGCCATCTATCGTGAAACCAACTGGAAATGGGCGATCTTCGCCGTAAGTTATCTCACGGGTCTCGCATGGTGCAGCGCCGTTTTCTTTTATCAGGCCGCCACCTTTTCCGCGCACCCGGCCACCTCGGCGGGATGGATCGGCGGAATTCTGCTGGTAATCGCCGTACTGGTGGGTGGCATGAAACTCGCTGGTGCAAAAAAAAGGCGTCATACGAATGCTGTCTGAAATAATAAAACTGTTACAACGGAATGGCCCGATGTCACTGGCAGATCTCGCCACTCATTTTCAAATGGATGCGCCCGCCATGGAAGGCATACTGGAGACGCTGGAACGCAAAAGAAGAATTGAACGGATCGTCGACGGCAGTAAATGCGCCACCTGCAAAGGCTGCGCGCTGGTGGATCCCGCACAAGCTTCCATCTTCAAGGCATTATAGAGCGGGACCGGGGGTTATCTCATTCCTGGATAGAATAAAGCGGCAGCTTTCATAGATAACCGCAGATAAATGGCACGACTCGTTAGAAGTGGCCACGTGAAAACGGGAGCCAATGATCGGAATCGAACCGATAACCTCCCCGAAACTTCGGGGTGCTCTGCTATAATAAATCAGGCCATTTAAAGGTCTGATCTATAACACTTATGCTGATGATTTCGGCGCGTAGTGACGAATATCATCCAGCATTTTGTTAGCCTTTGTATCTCAGGGGATACTTCTCGGGATGGTCGATCATGTCTAGGGTGAGATCAATATCAAGGTCTGACCAGTGAAAATGATCCTTTGACTCCCTCGCGACATGAGAGATCTGTTTTACAGATGCATCAGCGAACCAAGGGAATTGCTCAAAAGGCATATAGTGCTCTTTATGATCCACAAAGAGCCACAAGCCTTTTGTGTCAATATGTGTTACCTCAACTACCGAGGTGTTCGCGCCAAGCGTTTGTGAGTTCATCTTTGTGATCCTCAATAATCTTTCTAACTTCAGTCAAATCATGCTGCGCCAAGTCGTAAGACATGGCCAGTTCTATTTCGGGCTCAAGCCAGAACTTTGCGTTTCCATCAGATCCTGCCACATGGACGTGCATCCGATCTTCTTCCAGCGAGAAGAAATAGAACCTATATCCTTTTTCACGAAAAAACTGTTGGACTCATGCGAACATAATATCATACGAGGGCATGGTGTCAATTCTCCTCAAAGCTAACAGCATTGATGATCCTCCGGCTTTTTTGTTTTTTGAGAAAGTGTTCCGCTTTTCTAGCTTCTTTTTCTGAAGGGAAGGGTGTGACAGAGACTTGTTTCCATGGTCCTTTCCCCCTTGTAGCCTTTACTGAGTTGCTGTTGTGCTGATCCACTCGTCTGGCTGGATTATTGCTAATGCCAATATAGAAGCGATCGCTCTTTTGAGATTGCAGAATATACAGGAAAGTTTTCATATATGGCCGTATGAACAAAATGGAGCCAACGATCGGAATCGAACCGATAACCTCCCCGAAACTTCGGGGTGCTCTGTTATAATAAATCAGGCCATTTAAAGGTCTGATCTATAACAGCATTGATGATCCTCCGGCTTTTTTGTTTTTTGAGAAAGTATTCCGCTTTTCTAGCTTCTTTTTCTGAAGGGAAGGGTGTGACAGAGACTTGTTTC
>CAYXEW010000062.1:0-15237 GCA_964464115.1 uncultured Verrucomicrobiota bacterium | reverse complement strand
GCCAAGTGGTAAGGCGCGGGTCTGCAAAACCTGTATTCACCGGTTCGAATCCGGTCCGCGCCTCCACACTTCTCTCCCGCTCTGCTTAAAATTGTGGTCGGATGGCAGGCGCCCTCTCAGAGGCCGTCGGCCCGTTTGCGGCCTTCCAATCCAATCGCTGAAAAAGATCCTAAAAAACTGTTTTACTCGTTTTTCTTGGACAGCGCGTAAATGTCTGGTGTACAAATATAACAATGACAAGGTAAATTGTCAGCAAATACGGGCCGTATGTGGATGGAGCTGAAACAGTGAATATCAAAAAAACGTCTAAAGGTTTTACATTGGTCGAAATGCTGGTCGTAATCGGCATTATAGCGGTACTGGTATCGCTGATGGTGCCGGGTGCTAATAAGGCCCGCAAGGCCGCTATGCGCATGTCGGCCAGCGCTGAAGTGTCTGGCATCGATATTGCCATCCGCCAATTTTACAGTGATTATTCTTACTATCCGGATCAAAGTAGCAGTGGTGATCTGGATTACACCGGTGACGCGGTATTGGTTGATATTCTTCGCGGTCATGACACCACCGAAAACCCCCGCGGTATTGTCTATTTGGAAATCGAAGATGATGACCTGGGAGGCGGAGGTGAGCTCATCGACCCATGGGAAAATGAATACGTTATCCTGGCCGACGGAAATTTCGATAACGAAGTGAATGTTCCGACTTACGGGGTCGTCTCCAAGCCCGTCGCCGTCATGTCGACCGGGCCCAATGGTGCAGCGGATACGCCGGGTGAAAAAAGCAACGATGATGTAAGGACATGGTAGTAATGAGGTACAGCATAAACGGTGTTGGAGTGCGGGGTAAACGCGGTTTCACCCTGGTTGAGCTACTGGTAGTCATCGGTATTGTGAGTGCGGTGGTGTTGATCGGTTTGCCAGCCTTTCAAACCATGGGCTCCGGCGCGAAAATGAGTACGGCCGTTTTCAATGTGAAGAGTGCCTGTAGCCTGACGAGGCAGTGGGCGCTGACTCATCGCCGTAACGTGGAAATGGTTTTTCCGGACTACTTCAGAGGACATAACAACCTCTATGAAGAAGGGGAAGCCCTCTATATACAGCAGAGCTACGGCATCTTTGTCAGAAATGCAGATAATAGCCAAGGCATGTATATCGGCGATATCCGGCGTCTACCCAACGGCGTGATGTTTGTCAAAAACTTCAGCGACAACTTCGTTGAAAAAAATGACAGTCGTATAAAGAACAACCTCAACATCTTTACGCTGCAGCTCAACGATGGTGGAGCCTCCAGCGGCTATGATTATGCGTGGACGCCGTTTCCGGAGGGCACGGCCTCCGGGTCATCGGATATGTTTTCATTCCCCTCGATCATCTTTCACCGCGACGGCCAGCTGCGCATGCCCGGCGAGTACCGCGATTATGCGAAACAGAATCCCACAGCAAGCCGGGATGTGGATGATTATAACTATATGCGCTCCGGTGCACGCTTATATATCGGGGAGGGAATCGTAAAATACAATGCCGACCGCAGCCAAATTGATAATTTTTTCTTTAAAGAAAAAAATGCAATGCCGATTCTGTTTTCGATAGTCTTTAATCCGCTTACGGGGGGAATCAAGTTCAGCGACCTGAGCGGATCATAAAGTGTTGTGCACATGACTAAAAACAAAAAAGGCTTTTCACTGGTGGAAGTATTGCTGGCCATGATGATTCTTTCCATGGCGGTGCTGACTGTGTTCGGGCTGTTCGGCTCCGGATTGCAGACCAATGACAGAACCATCTACACCACGCGGGCTGCAGAATTTGCGCAAAGTGTTTTTGCGGTCATCGAGACCGCCCCCACAAATAACAGTTGGACGCTCCCGTCCGCATACGACATGGAGGACGGTGATATGGTGCCGCAGAATGATGACGTATGGCACAAGGTCTACTTCTGATATGAAAGGCGAGATGATTAATAGAAACGCCCCCCGCTGGACAGCCGGTTTTACACTGGTTGAGTTGCTGGTAGTCATTGGTATTGTGAGTGCGGTGGTGTTGATCGGTTTGCCGGCCTTTCAGTCCATGGGCTCCGGTGCGCGCATGAGTGCCGCCGTTTTCAACTTCAAGAACACCTGCAGCCTTGCACACCAGTGGGCTCTTACCAAGCGCCGGAATGTCGACATGATCTTTCCTGACAACTGGAGCGGTCATAACTATAAGGCCGGGGAGGGTAAATACATACAACACTCATACAATCTGTATGTTCGCTCCGAAACAAATTACCTCTCGAACTGGAATTTTCTGCCGCAGGGAATTTATTTTCCCCGTGACCGCTGGCTGGAACCCGATCACGCAGATTTTCAGAACAATGTAGAACACAACATAATGGATTATCCTAACAAGGAAGGTAATGACAAGATCGCCGAATTTTTCTGGACGCCCTTTCCGGAGGGAGGGGATGATCTGTACTGGTTTCCGGGCATTATTTTTTGGAAGAACGGCACTGTTAAAATCGGCGGGGAAGACTATGCCAGATCCGACGGATCCAGCGATCCCGGCAACACTAGTATGCTGGGGGTTAATACCCGCAAACGCATCTACTTTCTGCAGGGCGGTGTCGTACGCCTGAACGAAGACCAATCCGGCTTTGACGGCACACCCTTTCTGAAGAGCGAGAGTGTGGCCCCCATGTTGTGGAAAGTGGAGTTTAATCCATATACCGGAATGGCAAAAGCTGTAGACCTATCCGGCCTCTGACATACATGATACAATGTGCAGAACTATGTGAAGATCTTGAATATTTATCTGAAAACTTTTGAGGGAAGCGGGTTTCAATGGTATTTAAATGCTTTGCTTGCAACAATGGACACCGTGCTGTAAATAGAATACAATGACAATAATTATGAAAAACAAAAAAGGCTTTTCACTGGTGGAAGTATTGCTGGCCATGATGATTCTTTCCATGGCGGTGCTGACTGTGTTCGGGCTGTTCGGCTCCGGATTGCAGACCAATGACAGAACCATCTACACCACGCGGGCTGCAGAATTTGCGCAAAGTGTTTTTGCGGTCATCGAGACCGCCCCCACAAATAACAGTTGGACGCTCCCGTCCGCATACGACATGGAAGACGGTGATATGGTGCCGCAGAATGATGACGTATGGCACAAGGTTTACTTCTGATATGAAAGGCGAGATGATTAATAGAAATACCCCCCGCTGGACAGCCGGTTTTACACTGGTGGAAATGCTGATTGTCATGATGATTATACTCATGCTGCTGGGCCTTATGTTGCCCGCGATCAAAAATGCGGCCGAGACGGGCAAGAGGCAGGCAGCCATGACAGAAACCCGCCTGATTGCCAACGGTCTGAAAGAGTACCTGATCCGCTATGGATGGTTTCCGCTGCAGGGGCGCGGGGATACTGCAGACCGCGATTACAGTGGCAATGATTATACCAGGCTTTGCCGAATGCTGGCGGGCGATGGTGCCGCGGATAGTTTGTTCACAAATGCCATCATGCTGGTGGAGTTCCCCGGTTCCCGCATTGACTCAGGAGGTGATTTTCTCGATCCCTGGGGCAACCCTTACCGCGTCGCGGCCGACTGGGATTTCAATGGAAATATTACCGGTGTAGGTGATCTGGACGATGCCAAAAACAGTATTTTTCTCAACAACACCGAGTCGGCGCTGGGACAGACCTATTATAATGTGGCCGTCTGGTCCCCCGGTCCGGATGGAATAGACAGTGATGGCTGGCACGGCGTCAATAAAGACGGCGTTCAGGCCGATGATATCCTGTTCGCATCAGATGCTTTTTCCACCGAGAAAGGGTTGCGCTATCGGATCAAGAGAACCATCACAGGACCCCTGACCCGCTATACCCTCGAAATTTTTCCCGGCGTCCTCGGGCCGACAACGGATACGAATATGATACAAACCTTTGTGACGGAATTTTACGCGGATTAACATATGAACAGATCGCACCTAAACAGAATAAAAAAAGGGAACCATACACGGGGGTTTACGTTGCTGGAACTGCTGGTGGCTATGGGAATACTCAGCCTTGTCATTTTGTTGTTGTCTCAAATTTTTTCACAAACTGTTCGCACGATGGAAATGGGATATACCAAGAGCGATCAAAACCTGAATGCCCGGGCCGTGATGGATTTCATTGCACGCGATGTGGAGTCCGCCATTGCCAATGAGCACATCGGCTTTATGGCTAACGACAATCCGAGTGGTGTTGCAGCCGGAAATTATCAGCTTTCGCTATTTACCGCCCGCCACACCGAAAACGCACCACGCGAAGCGCAGCCCATTGCCTATTATGTAAACCAAAATTCCAATACACTCCAGCGTACGTACACCACATTACTCAGCTCCGGCAATGGAACGGGCATTAACAATTTTTATACCGCGAGTGACCCCGATTATCTCGAAACGCGTGAGGGGTTTTTGAGGCAGAACAATGCAAATACACTGGCGGATGGTATTGTTGAGTTTGAAGTCCTGGCGGATACAGACGGTGACGGAGATATAGACGGTTCTGATGACGCCGAATACAAGTCCTGGGACCACGGTGACCGCCTGCCACCCTTTGTAGATATTAAAATCAGTTTTGTCGGTGATAAAGACCTGATCAAGGTTCATCGCGGCATTATGAATATAAGTGATGATTACATTCAGTCGCGCAAACAGACGTATGTAAGGCGTATTTATTTAAGCAATTCGGGACAGTAATGCGATGAAAATAACAAAGCGGGATGTTGAAAATCAAAAAGGTATCGCTCTGGTTATGGTACTCGGCTTTCTGTCGGTACTGACCATTATGGCAGTGGGATTCGCCATATCGATGAGAACAGAGCGCCTGGCGACGGCGGCCTATATCGATATGGTCAAGGCCAAGCAGCTTGCCCGTCTGGCGGTCTCCCGCGCGATGGATGATGTGGATTATTTAATGACCGGGGGCGTGATAGGAGGTCATGGCTCTGGTCAGGACATTATTAATTTTTCTGTATACTATCCCCCTCCGATTAACCGTTCCGTTCGCCTGTTTAGCTCCGTTGGCTATGACGACCCCGACAACCCTCCAGCCTTTATGGATAACAATTTAATCGAATATCTTCCCGACGCTTTTTATAAATATGGTACCGATCAGTCCAATGATATGGTCAGCATTATTAATGACGAATCAGGCTGGAATAATATTGTTGATGCCGACGATCAGCTTATAGGGCGGTATTCGTATCTGGTCATGAACAGCTCGGGTTTTCTGGATGCAAACATTGTCGGTGGAAGCAATCGTTTCGATGGAGCCCACCCGGCTGAATTGCAAATCGAGTATGCCCTCAACCAGGACTATGGAACTCCTATTGATATGACGAAAACAAAGTTTCTGGAGGCGCGAGACGAACTTGTCCACTATGAAAGCATTTTTGATCTGGATGTTTCCGCTAGGGATTATGCGAATAGCGTGAATAAAGATTTGAGCTGGCGTTTTACACCGTACTCCTACTATCCCCCAAAGGTAGGTCTGGATTTGTCCACCACCAATGTCTATGCTTTGACCAACCTTAATACGGCTTCAAAAGAGGAAATTGTGGGCGTATTTGCAGAATGCGACATTCCGACCTACAACGGAAATTACGACATGCTGTACAGCAA
Source organism: uncultured Verrucomicrobiota bacterium (assembly GCA_964464115.1). GTDB lineage: Bacteria > Verrucomicrobiota > Kiritimatiellia > CAYTQP01 > CAYXEW01 > CAYXEW01. The sequence continues at coordinate 9,590 of CAYXEW010000062.1, read as the reverse complement.
CCTCATTGACTATACGGACAATGACCTCATCCCTGAAAATCTCTATAGCTTCAGCACGGAACCGGTGCCCATGATTAATGAAGTGGTGGCTGCTTCCAGATTCACGAGAACTCCCACCGGCAATACCAATGAGTACGAGTTTAATCATACATTGACTGTCAGCATTGAGTATTGGTACCCGTTTTCGTCGGGTCCTTCAGCAATCTTTACTCCTGAAGCTCCGACCGTTGTGCGCCCGCTTTTCGATTTCGACGTAGAGGTCCCCCCCCTCCCGCCCCCTCTGCTATTTCTGGGACCACTGTACAGCGAACTGGATCCTGCGAGTGCTCCCCTTTCGTCACCCACCCCAGCCAGCTTTGGCGCGATCCCAGGAACGGAGTGGTATCAGGTTGATTATGTGTATTCCATGGATTCCTCGCCGATTATTATACCCGGCGGGGTGAGTATACCTTTCGACATGGATGTAGCGATTGAAGGTGTGCAGCTGTTCAACGGCGCAGATGTGGTGGACATGGCTTCCAATATGCCGTCAATAAAGATTGAAAGTGGTAACATTAACAATGAAACGCTCGTCGAAGAAATGAAAGGCGTTTCCTGTGTTGACCCGCGCTATAACTGGACGAATGTGGTGAACGGCACCACTACCTGGGATACAGAACCGTCAACACTGGGTGATGTTAATAATAACACGACGACCTATATCGGCAGTGACCCCGAATGCGATGATGCCGGGGAGTTCCACGTCGCAAATGCTGCTATTGATAATGTTGCGGAATTGGGCTTTCTTGCTTACGGAGAGCCTTGGAAATCTATCCGCCTTTATAATATTCCGTATAATATTACCAATTATCACCCGGTCCTTAATTATTTCACTACATCAAATGAACAAAATCAAGCCACGAGGGGCCTGGTCTTTATGAATTCTGAGTTCAATGCCAACAGGACACTGATTTATGGGCTCATACCACGAACTTCACCGGAAGACGGTTCTGGCGCCGCCATTGCAACCGGTGATGCAGAGGCTCTGAAGGACGGTCTTATCTTCGACGGCGCCGCCCAGAGATACGATATAGCGAAAATGATGAATGAGTGGATTACGACTTATGTTGATGGTGGGGCCGGAAGTCCATTCACCACAACCCAGTATGAGATGTTTATACATGATACGCATCGCCTGATCAGTTGGCGTAATGGCACCTTTAATGTGGTGGCTATTGCCCAGGCCGTGAATGCCGAGACCAATATTCTCGCAGAACAGCGCTGCGCCGTCACGTTCTGGCGCGACCCGGTCCGCGAGGAATGGATTCCCAACGGGGTTGCCGTGAACCAGGAACCGACCCGCATACACTTCTTTAAGTGGTTTGAGTGATGGGGGTAGGGTAACGATTTGCTCTATTGCGTTACCCTTACGCGTCTTTAGCCTGCATTATGATTGATTTGCGATTGGGGCGTCCCAATGTTGAGCTGTTCAAGTCCGACCCCATTTGCGTATATTTACGTTCATTGAACCATTCCCTGACGGTCACTTTTTTACTACGTAAATATATCTATCGCTTCGCTTTTGGGCGGTTAAACTTCTTCACAAACAGAAGGTTTCTCGGGTATGTTTAAATTAGATTAGTATTCAGGTAATGAAACCCCGTCATTTTGTCCAAAGTCAAAGTGGCCGGTCTCGGTGATATTATGATAAAAAAATATTCAGTTTTACTTTTGTTGCCGTTTTTAACGATGGCCTCTTTTGCCGATGTATTTATTTCGGAATACATCGAATCCTCCTCTAACAACAAAGCCCTGGAACTATACAACCCCTCCGGAAGCGCGATTGACTTGAGCGCCGGCAACTACAGCGTCGAAATCTACTTCAATGGCCATATCACTGCGGACAATACGATCAACCTGTCCGGCTCTATTGCGAGCAGCGGGACTTATGTTATTGCACACTCTTCCGCCGGCAGTGATATTACGGCCGCTGCAGACCAGACGACCGGCAGCTTGAGCTTCAACGGCAATGATGCCATCGTGTTGAAAAAAAACTCGACCGTGCTGGATTCCATAGGACAGGTGGGCGATGACCCCGGCTCCTACTGGGGCGATGCCGACGTGGCTACAATGGATTTTACCCTCTGGAGAAAGGTAAGCGTCACGGCGGGCGACACTGATCCCAGCGATAGTTTTGACCCTGCATCAGAATGGTATGGTTTAACGGACGGCACCTACTGGGGGCTGGGTGATCATGCGGTGTATCCCTACGGGTGGCAGCATCAGGATATTAACGGCGCTTCCGGGGGTGGTTTCAGCATTTCCGGAAGTAACTATACCGTAAACGGAGCCGGGGATTTAAAGACAGGGGGTACGGCTGACACCTTTCATTATGCCTATCAGCACCTAACAGGGGATGGGCATATTCAGGCAGAAGTGACATCGTTTGCAGGCGATCTTTGGGCTGATCGATGCGGAATTATGCTTCGCGAAAGGCTCTCTGGTGGATCCCGCCATGGTTTTGCAGGCCGTATGGGGCATGATAACCGTGGCAACTATTTTCAGGTGAGAACTGTTGAAGACAAAGCTTCTACTGAAAAAACAAAATGGGAGGCCTATCCCTATCCGTACTGGCTGAAAATAGAGCGTTCAGGCAACACCCTTTCCGGCTACATCTCGCAGGATGGGGCCTCTTGGACTTTGATGGATTCGGTAACCATCGACAATCTCGCCCCTGTGCTGTTCGCCGGTTTTGCTGTGGGCAGTGTAAACAGTGCGACCGTTCGTACGGCCATCTATTCCGATTATTCATTTTCTGATGAGGCTACCTATGTAGACCCTGTAAGCGATGTCACCGCCGCCTTTACCAATAACAATATCGATTTGAGCTGGACCAGCCCGGCAGGTATTCAGGGCGTGTTGATCCTGCGGCAAACCAATGCCGTGGTGATTGACGTGCCTGATGTGGGCACGGCTTACACGAACGGCCAGGTACTGCCCAACGGCGCGGTGGTCGTGTCGACAAACCAGGGAACCTCTTTTTTGGACACCGCCCCTGCCGTCGAAGCTACTAATTTCTACAAATTATTCGCTTACAAATCTCCATCAATGTTTTATGCCCAAGGTATAGCTCCCTCTCCCGTCTGGGTGCCGGACACCACTCCGCGCCTTAATTTTTCCAGTGTGCAGAGTAGTCCCTATGAACCGGAGGCCCTTGACAACGTGGTCATTCAGGCCGGTATTCAGGGCGTATATGGCGCTGTACTGCAAGACGCCTCCGCTTGGTACAGGCTCGGTACGTCCGGAACTTTCAGTGCCCTTGGCGGCATGACCAATGCGGGCATAACCTATACGACCACGAACAGCATTCCGCAAAGCGGCAATGGGACCATCGTTCAATACTACCTGAAGGCTCTCTACGATGTGAGTAGTACCATTTATACCAGTTACTATCCTGCCACTGCTCCCACCGAACTCAAGTCCTATGTCGTCGGTTCTTCCGGCGTATGGATCAATGAAGTGAAATATGATGATCTTTGGTGGGGACTTGGTCCTTGGGGTCATATTGAGCTGGCCGGTTCTGCCGGTCTCGACATCAAAAACTGGTATCTCGAAATTACGACTAATGCGTTTCTTTCGGGTACACGTACCTATTATATCACCAATAACACGGTACTGGCTAATGATTCGGGGGGGCTCGGTTTCTGGGTCATTGGCAACAGCACCAATGAAGCGGATCGAGATCAATATTTGGAAAATCAGGGTACGAACAGCACGTCGCCCATGCAACTCTGGAAGACTCCGCTGACGATTGCGCTCTATAATGATGCCTCCAACCTCGAACATGCGATTTCATTTGATGGCTCTTTCGCGGACTTTGAACGAATTAATGTATCGGATTATGATAGCTGGCCGGGAACTTCAGGTGTTTCTGTTGTCGGGCAGGGATCAGCTTATGACGACTTTACCTGGGATACGGCTGCTGTGACGCCGGGCGGACCGAATGAGGGTCAGTTGCTGGTGGGTGTTTCTATGAGTGTAGTTGACGATAGAATGCGCGAAGCCCCGGCCCCCACCAATCTCGCTCAGTTTGCTTTGACCCGTACGTACGCTCAGGAGCCGCTCACAGTGTATTATGCTGTCGATACATCTAACTCAACGGCGGGTGCATCTGATTATCAGGCGCTGTCGGGGCTCGCCCTTTTCACCAATGGCCAAATGACATCAATCGTCACAGTCACGCCGCAGGATGACAGCCTCGAAGAGGGTGAGGAACTGCTCTCCATCTATATGCTACCCTCAACGAATAACAGCTATTTCATAACCGATAATAATCAGGTGGTGTTGATCATCGAAGATGACGACCGGAATTATCCGCCGGTCGTGGACGCCGGTCCCGATACCACCATGGCGTTGAATGATACCCTGCAAGGTGCGGTGGTGGACGATGGAAAGCCCACAAATGAAACGCTCATTATACAGTGGGTCCAGGTAAGCGGACCCGGTGTGGTTGTGTTTAACAACGCCAGCAATCCGACAACAGATATCACGTTCCCGGTGGGCGGACAGTACGTCCTGCGCCTCTATGCCGATGATGGCGCTTCCGACTTTACGGCCACCCAGGTCTGGGATGCCGTCACCATTGTCGCGGATGCCACCACACCGGAAATCCAGACGATCATAGCTGATTATAACGGAACCAATGTGCACGTGACGTTTAGTGAGCCCGTTCAGCCGGCCTCCGCAACGAACTGGAGTTATTATTCCTTTGATGATTTAACCGTGCAGGGGGGCGCCATGTCCGACAGCAATGCGGTGATTCTGTACACCTCTCTCATGGCACCCGGCGCATCCTATCAAGTAAGCATCAGTAACATCACTGATGTCTATGGGAATGAAGCAAGTGATCTGGCTGGCATCTGCAAACACCTCAACCTGCTGCGGGATGGATCGTTTGACGGGCACCTGTTCTATTCCAACAGCGTTACGACATGGTCTGATTCACAGGACCCGATCTACACCTGGTACGGTGACCCCACGCTCTGGAGCCAGACCTCATCCAATCTGCTGTCCATAACGAATACGTCATTTGGCGGTTACCGTAATGTCATGCAGATCATTACCAATATTCCGGAGACCGATCTGCACCTTTCCTTTACATACCACAAAAAAGCGGGCCCGGGTGAGCAGGGGCTTTACTGCTATGTGATGGGATTCCCTTCATCCGGTGTGGCGCTGGATATGCAGGAAAATCCCGAGTCACCCTTGTTTACAGTGCCCAATGGAAGCGGTGATTACCTGTTGATGGTAACCAATCTGCTCGAAATTCCGAATGTCAACAACTGGTCGACGTTCAGCACTGAGTTTAGTGTGTCGACAAATTACGAATACCTCGCCGTGTTATTCCGTGCGGGTAATCTGTCCGATCAGTATGTTGACCTTGACGATGTCCTGTTGCGTGAAGCGAATCAGGCACCCGTGGTGGATGCCGGCGTCGATCGACTCGTCGGCCGTTATCGAACCAATACGTTTGCCGGAACGGTGCAGGATGACGGCTTCCCCACCAATGGCACCATGACCTATGCCTGGTCGCGTCCTTCAGGCATTGGGGCCTATACCATTTACAACTCGACCGGTATTGCCGCCGATGTCATGTTTGAGAATGCTGGCACTAACATCCTGCGCCTGACGGTTTCGGACGGCGTGCTGACCAATTACGATGAATTGACCGTGGTCGTCGATCCCGGGCCGCCTTCCTTTGTCGCACCGTATCCCAATACATCCCGTGTCTTTGCCGATCAGCTCACGTTGAATATGATGATCGATGAAGCCGGCAGCATCTATTATGCCCTGCTTCCCAATAATGCCCCGGCGCCCTCTTCCGAACAGCTTAAGGCCGGTTTGGATGCCGCCAACAACTCATTGCCTACGAATCTCGCCGGCACTGTTTCAGCATCCACGACCTCATTGGTGTCGGCCGTGCTGACCGGGCTGGAAAGCAATACGGCCTATGATATTTACATGGCTGCCGAGGATCTGGTGCCCCTCCTGCAGATCACCCCGACTAAACTGGATATCGTGACAGCTTCCTATCCGGCCCCGTTGGCTTATGAACCTTTTGACTATCCGCCGTTGCAGTTCTTGACATATGGTCAGTCGTCCTCCTCCGCAAACCAGAACGGCGGTTTTGGCTGGAAAGATGCATGGGTGCATGACAAGCGCGATAGTTGGGGTTCTCATGCCATGGGAATTCCAACCGTGGTAACTAATCTAAGCTATGCCGGCATTATTACAGAAGGCCGATCTGTCGGCGCTATGGCTGAAAACGGGCCCGGTGCCAATACGACGATCCATGTCTATCGTGATTTGGAGGGCGGCTTCTCGCCTGGCAATGTCTATTGGCTCAGTTGTCTGATGACGAAAGACTCGAACACCGGAAGAAATGATCCTATGGCTATGATCTCCCTGCACGTGGGATACACGGACTACGTGATAGGTTTTCAGCAACGATATGGAGAGTGGCAAACCTACGGCGCCGCTTGGAATTCTTCCTATACACTCAATTCCAAGAGACAGACGGGATGGGATCGCACGGTTGACTCCGGCACCAGCCTGCTTGTCATGAAGCTGTCCCTCACGGGCGGCAGTACCCATGCCTATATGTGGGTAAACCCCACCAATTTCTCCAGCGAAGCCAGCATGGGAGAACCGCAGATGACCGTTTGGAACAGCAGTACCGCCTATGCGTTTGACGGTATTACGCTCCAGGCAGATTGGGAGCATCTTGAAAATACCGTCTTTTGGGATGAAATACGCATCGGCACAGCACTTCCTTCGGTGCTGCCGACGGCCGCCGCAGTTGAAGATGATGCCGATGAAGACGGTATTCCCGACTGGTTTGAGATTATCTATTTCGGCGGGGCCACCAATGCGGATGCCGCGGCCGATCATGACGGTGACGGAATGAATAACTGGGAAGAGTGGTATGCCGGAACGCATCCGACAAATGGAAATTCTTATTTTGAGATCATGGACTTCGAACAGGATGCTTCAGCCGCCGGCATGGTGCTCTCATGGCCGAGCACAACGGGCCGGACATACCGTCTGTATTACTCCTCAAACCTGATAGAAGGTTTTGAATTGCTGCAGGGTGCCGTCCCGGCTACGCCGATGCTGAATGTGTTTACCGATACCGTTCACGATGCTGATCAGAGCGTCATTTACCGCCTCGAAATCAATAAGCCTTAAAAAATTGTTTATCCTGAAAAGAGCAGTTGCCTTGCATCCTGGTGTGATGAGACTGAACCTAAATTCGGCAGTTGCTACGTTTGCTGTAGCTGCAAGACTTGAGAGCTTTGGCTATAGTAACTATGCCAAAGCCCTTGTAACACGGCAGATGCGGCAAAATAGGGAACCCCTTGTGGTTCAAAATGCAGCAAGCTTTCTTTCACCCAACAGGTGAAAGCTATACAATCAACTAACTCCTTCTTTATAAGAACTTACGCCGTTTGCTGCATGTTGAATGCCGGATATAGGCTGAACCTTCTTTCGGCAACATGACACCATCATGTCATACAATGGTTGGTGATCTGGAATTTTGTTATAAGTTATTGATTTGCAAAGAATGAATTTGCGATTGGGCTGCGTATGTCTCGATGCTCGTGGGGCTCTTTCACAGTCAGTCCGTCGGACAGTCGCGTTTACGAAGCTCCGGGAGATGACTGCGCAGGCGTAGGCGATGGATTACGATGTCGAGTTTGGATCGGGTGTCTCAGTGTTGGGCTCAGGGGGTTGAACTGAAGTTGATAGGTTCATAATTTTCTTGTAATCGCGCGGCTTCTTTAATTTTATTCGGTGCCACATACAGGAAGGAAAGTATCCAATGACAGATAAAAAAATGACTCTCGCCGTATTCGGAGGATCTGTAGACACCGGTAACAATGGTGTATCCGCACTGGGAATTGCCTGCATAAAAGGACTTCATCGCAATTTTCCGCACGCCCGGCTCATACTCCAGACGTGGCGCGATGTCCCCGCCACCATCGATATCAAAACAGAAGACGGCCCTATTCCAGCTGAAGCTATGCTTATTTATGAAAGCCCTGAGGCAACGCCTGGCAGCCACAAGCTGATTCGCAGGCTTAAGGCCGAATATGATGCCGCCGAAAGCGAAGAAGAGCGCTCTGAAATTCTGAAAAAAGATGTCACCTTTGAGCAGCTTATGCATTGTGATGCGGCGCTGGACATCACGAGCGGTGATTCATTTGCGGATATCTACGGCCCTTATCGTTCAGCGACCCCCCTATTGCTAAAGGAACTCGGCATCCCCTTAATCTGGCTGCCGCAGACCTACGGGCCTTTCAAGTACGATGAAACCTTTAAAGTGACTCAGGAACTGTTTGACTACAGCGACTTAATCGCGACCCGTGAGAGCAATGGCGAAAATGAACTCAGAGAGCTTTTCAATATTACACAACCGATTTACACAACGCCGGATGTGGCATTCATTCATGATGCGATTGCCCCGGATATTGTAGATGAATCACTCGTGGCCAATAAAAATGCCGGCGAAGTGCTGGTGGGGCTCAATGTCAGCGGGTTACTCTATTTTACCGATCGATCATACTTTGGGCTGAAAGCTGACTACCGGGAACTGTGTGAAGGCATTGCCCGCACATTGCTGGACCGGAACGGGGTGAAGGTACTGCTCGTCCCCCACGTTATAGGAAAAGAGGAACCCACGGAAAATGATGTTTCCAAAGCTATGGATCTCCCTCCGACAAAAGATAAAAATGATGCGGCCGACACACTGGCCTGTCGCGTACTAATGCGAAAACTGAAGGAGTACGGCGATCGCGTAGATACACTTAAATTCGGCTATGGCTCTAATGAAACATGGTACTTTATCAGCCAGTGCGACTTTTTCATGGGGGGGCGTATGCACCCCTGTATCGGTGCGGCGTCCAGGGGGGTTGCCGTTGCGCCGATTGCCTACAGCAAAAAAGCCTACCAGGTCCTCAGCCAGCTGGGTATTGGCGATGCGGTGATTGATCCGCGTAAACTTGATACCCCGGACTGTATCGCAAAAGCGGAAAAAGAGTTTGAAAGGCGGGCTGATATTCAGCGGAGGATCAGCAGTCACCTGCCGGGTATTCGCACGCAACTCTATGATTTCTTCGATGGCCCGCTCAAAGTTAAGCTGGAGGAACTTAGCAGGCGATAACCTGTTACCCTATATGCAGCATTTCAAACCGAATGCGGGATGGCTATTTTACCGCACCTGATTTGATTCAAGACCCACGGCAAACTTCCCAACGGCCGAATATAGGGTTACATGGATACGTATGCCTTCAGGCCGGCTTAGGCAAAGCAGGCATGAAGAAAGGCCGCATCAGGTATACGGGTAGTTGCAAGTGCTATTCCGCATGAAGAACGCGCTACAGGTAATACAGCCACAATCAGTTCTTCGCGGAAGAGTATCTGACGGTGCTCCGCTGCCAACCGACCCTGCGGGGCCGGTGGAGAGCAGTTTACACCACTTACAAAGCCATTTCCCAACGAAATCAAAAGTCGTCCTACAGCCCGTAATCTAACAAAATACTATGACGATC
>CAYXEW010000061.1:14058-15482 GCA_964464115.1 uncultured Verrucomicrobiota bacterium | reverse complement strand
CTTCATCATGATGATCTACTTCGTCGGCAGCAAGCTGTCCTTGCCTGCCTCAAAAGGAGTTACCCATTCAAAGTAGCGAAGAACCCTCATCTGCGTTCAACTGCTATTTCTAGGTTCAATCTGAGAATCAGATCAGCGGCGGTTCTTCGCCCTCGACGGTGCTGCGTTCAGGATCGAAGAAATCCTGAAAGTTTTCGATCGAATCTGCCGCCGCAGAAGGCCTGTTGAACTTGGCAATGTGAAAAATGGCTTCGCCCTCATGGACCAGCGGAACACGGCTACGGCCGATTACAATACCCGCCGCGGTAGAATCCACCGCCTCCTCGTGTTCGCCGAACGGATCGCTTATATAGGCGAGCGTTTCGCCTTCGGATACCCTCCTGCCCAGTGGCACGAGCGCCCGTGCGACCCCGCTCTGCGGTGCCCTGACCCATTGCGTGCTCTTGGTCACAATCGGCCTGTGTTCGCGGCGAGTGTTGCGCCGACGGACCATACCCAGATGTGTAAGCACGTTGAGGATTCCCGTCACTCCGGCCCGGATTGACACCTCGTCATAGCGCAGGGCCTCACCGGCTTCGTAGACCAGCGAGGGGATGCCGTGGTCCAGAGCGGCCTGACGGAAAGAGCCCTCTCGCAGACCGGTATCGAGGATGACCGGCGCATCGAAGGCTTCGGCGAGTGCGGTGAGTTCATGGTTGCCATTGAGTGTGGCCCGCACCTGCGGCAAGTTCTCGCGGTTGACCGCGCCGGTGTGCAAGTCGATGACGTGGGTGCACAGCGGCAGCACTTCGGTCATAAGCAGATGAGCCAGGCGCGCGGCCATCGATCCTCTGGCTGAGCCGGGGAACGAGCGGTTTAAGTCGCGCCGGTCGGGCAGGTAACGGGATTGGCTGACAAAGCCGAACACATTGACCACGGGTATCGTGATCAGCGTGCCTTTCAGCCGATGGAGGGAGCGGTGGCTGCGCAGGCGGCGAATAATCTCAACCCCGTTGAGTTCGTCGCCATGCAGGGCGGAGGCCGCGAGCAGACAGGGACCCTCCTGGCGGCCGTGCATTACATGGACGGCGAGGGTAGTAGGGGCGTGGGTATAAAAAAAAGGCAATGGCAATTCAATAGTTTTGCGCGTTCCCGGCGCCACTGTTTCGCCGTTCAAAGTGATGGGTTTCTGCACGTTTTGTCAACCCTTTCCCTTTGTCTTGGTATTGCCGACCCTGGCGTTGGCCTCGATATATTGGATGATCTGCCCCGCCACGTCTTTGCCGGTCGTTTTTTCAATACCCTCAAGCCCCGGGCTTGAATTCACTTCCATCACGACGGGCCCGTGGTTGGCGCGCAGCAGGTCCACCCCGGCCAGGTTGAGGCTTCTGCCGTTGTTGAGATAGAGGCCCCAGCCGTTGTTGTAGCCGAGGTTGAGCACCCGG
>CAYXEW010000061.1:0-14048 GCA_964464115.1 uncultured Verrucomicrobiota bacterium | reverse complement strand
TGGCGCGCAGCAGGTCCACCCCGGCGACATTGAGCCCCATGATGCGGGCTGCCCGCACCGCCGTAGAGCGCTCCTCCGGCGTGATACGGATGATAGAGCTGGTACCGCCGCGGTGGAGGTTCGAGCGGAACTCACCGGCGGCGGCCTTGCGTTGGATGGCGGTGACCACCTTACCCCCGATCACAAAACAGCGAATATCGGCTCCACCCGCCTCCTTGATGTATTCCTGTACTAGAATGTGAGCTTTCACACCCATAAAGCCTTCAATCACGCTTTCGGCGGCCTTTTGCGTTTCGGCCAGCACCACACCGATTCCCTGGGTGCCCTCCAGCAGCTTGACCACCAGCGGGGCCCCGCCCACCATCTTAATTACGTCTTTGATGTCGTCGGGTTTGCTGGCAAAGCCGGTCACCGGCAAACCGATGCCCTTGCGTGAAAGAAGCTGGAGCGAGCGCAGCTTGTCGCGCGAACGGGTGATGGCCACTGACTCGTTGAGCGGATAGACCCCCATCATTTCGAACTGGCGCACGACGGCGGCCCCGTAAAAAGTCACCGAAGCGCCGATACGAGGGATGACCGCATCGAACCCTTCGAGGGCTTCGCCCTTGTAGTGGATCGACGGTTTATGAGAGGCAATATTCATATAGGCCCGCAGCACGTCGATGATTTGGACGGAATGCCCTCGTTGCTCAGCCACCTCTTTGAGGCGCCGGGTGGAATAGAGTTTTGAATTCCTGGAAAGCAGGGCGATTTTCATACTTCAGCTCCGTTTCAATTTTAGTCTGTAAAGTGCCTCGGCATTGCATTTTCCGCACAGGTAGGACGCGGCGGGGTCGACCACCGCCTGACCTTTCAGTGCCCGCCTTCCCAGCAGCATCCGGAAGCGCATGGAATCGCGGTTGGTGAGTGACATCTCGATGGGCCAGGCGCGCCCGCCGAGTTCCACGCGCGATTCGATGATATACCGCATTTCCCTGTGCCCGCCCGAGTCGCTGACCATGCGTTCGTCCTTGACGGGCGCGACGCATTCGAGCACCAGCGTTTCATTGCGAGGCAAAGGGTGTACGAAAAAGCGCACGCAGTCGATTCCGTTTTCAACGAATCGATCGATGCGGAAGGTATGCAGTGCCGAGGTCCTGGCCCCGGTGTCCACCTTCGCCTTGATAACGGCGATGCCCAGATTTGGCAGTGCGCACCATTCGCGCCATCCCAGTTTGAGGAGAGGGGTCTGCATAAAGGCCTGCTACTCGACGCTAAATCGTTATTCACTCGGCGCGGACACACGCCCGCTGTCACCGTTTTGAATGTGTATTTTCATGCAGTGAATGTAACTAAAGCGGTACGGCGATGTCAAGACCGGCTGCAAGCCAGCACGACGCCCTGAGAATCTGGCACCCCCAACCGGACTCGAACCGGTGTTACCGGGATGAGAACCCGGCGTCCTAGGCCACTAGACGATGGGGGCATCGACAGGAAAGAGCATAGACCGATCATCAAACGCATTCAAGTGGAATGATTTCATATAATGTAAGCCGAATACGGGGGGTGAATGGTACACCATCTGTTTTGTTTCGAGATGCTGCGGGTAGATTGCTACGCCTGCGCATCTATGGCCCCCGAGATGAAATTAGAAACCTCTCTATTCAATCTTTGTTTATCCGTTTTTCATCCGTGGTTTTCTTTACTCTTTTTCGGGGTTGACTCTGATTCCTTTTTCAGAGTTTATGAACAGCTCAGGCTATGGCTTTTTTATGACACATACGGATTCGTCGGGTACTATGAAAAACACGATACAATTTACAAAAATGCACGGTGCGGGCAATGACTTCATCCTGGTGGATGATCGAAAAAGGCATTTTCCCACAAACGATAACGAGTGGCTCGCAGAGGCTATGAACCGTCGTACCGGAATTGGCAGCGACGGACTCATTCTTGTGCAGCCATCAGACCATGCCCACTTTCGCATGCGCTTTTTCAATCCCGATGGAGGTGAAGTGGAAATGTGCGGCAACGGGGCCCGGTGCGTATCCCGATTTGCACGCGATATCGGGGCGGCCCCCGACCATATGAGTATCGAAACGGTGGCCGGGGTACTGCATGCGGATATGCTCGGCAGCCTGGTACGCCTTTATTTGACTGCACCGCACGGCTGGATTCTGGAAAACATGCTGGAGGTTAACGGCGTCCCGACTGTTTACTCATCCGTAAATACAGGCGTACCCCACGCCGTCATTAAGGTGGATGATATTGAACAGCTGGATATTATGAGCACGGGGCGGGCTATCCGTTACCACGACATCTTTGCGCCCGCCGGCACGAATGCAAATTTTGCGATGATTTCCGGAGATCAATCACTGGTTGTCAGAACATATGAGAGGGGTGTGGAAAACGAAACACTGGCTTGTGGTACGGGTATAACGGCCTGCGCGCTGATTGCCGGGCGGTGTTGGAATATGTCTCCACCCATTCAGGTAACATGTGCACATGGTGACATCCTCGAAGTCAATTTTGAAGGTACAGATGAAAGTGTGGAAAACGTCACCTTGACCGGTCCGGCAGTCTATGTGTTTACCGGAGAAATAGAAGTCCCGGCTTAACTTCACTTTGACCTCTTGCCGCAACGGGACGTCGGTAACAGAGGAGGCCCAGGAAACGTATATGAACGTATATGCACATATATAAGGTCGCGGTGGAACGCGACCCTCCACTCTCCTGGTCAAAAAAATGATTATGCTATCAATGATTCTGTCGTCCTCTTTTTTTCCTCTACGTTTGCGTTATTTTGAGTTCTCTCGCGGCTAAATAAGAAAAAGTTTTCAACCGTATATGAACCTGTCTGCATGCCTGCCTGAGCGAGTACGCTCGCAGACAGGCGGCCCGCACAGGCAGGCGTATGTGGATATATATAATAGATTAGTGGCAAGCCCTGTAAAAAATAATACGTACAACTACGTATATAAAATACGTGTTTTACATCAATTAAATTTATTTATTGCTTTACAGAAAGCGGCAGATAGTGTTTTCTATATGCGTAGATAAAAGAAATATTAAAAATGTTGCAGGGAAACTTGCAAAGACAGCAGGAGAAAAAAATGAAAAAAATATTAACCATGATCATTTGTTTTGTTGCAGTTGCTTCTATAGCAATGGCACAGACAGACGTCGTTTATTCAGTCAACGTCGTAGGGTTTCAGAAGGTCGATACGGCTCCGGCTGGATTAACTCAAAAAGGGATGCCCTTTGATGCGCCAGACAATGAAATTAATAATGTGATAGGAACGCAACTCACATCATCAAAGAACTATGGTGGTGCAGACAAAATCATTATGTGGGATCCAGGCTCGCAGACATACAGAATTGCATGGTTCAAAAATACTGATCAATGGCTTTATTCCGATACCGGCACAGTGACAACGAACTTCGACTTGACATCTTCAGTTGGGTTTTTTGTTGATTCGCCCGTTGCTTCTACGCAGGAATTTACAATGGTAGGTGATGTTGTAAATGTTGCAGCAGTTACAAACACCCTTGTAGCAGGCTTGAATTTGATCTCTGATCCCTATGGAGTGGATAGAAGTATAAATGAGTTGGGTATTAATGGGACTGCTTCAAAAAATTATGGTGGTGCAGACAAACTGATTGTTTGGGATGTCTCAAGTCAAACGTATAAAAAATATTGGTACCGCAACACTTTAGGTCCTGGATGGACAGAATTTGGTGTAGATAGTGTTTTGACTACAGATGTAGTTGCCGGAGCTGATGGTGTTTGGCTTGAGGCAATAAATGAGTTTGATTGGGTTTCAACAAGACCATATACAATCGATTAACTTTTATATTGACAGTTAAAGTGTAACGTAGATAATCAATGACCATAAGTAAGTACAAATTCAGTCCTAAGGAATGAAACAGGAGAATAATAAGATGAAAAAATTAGTTATAGTATTAGCAGCGATAATAATTGCTGGAGTAGCGCACGCCAACTTTGATTGGAGTAACTACTGGTATTTTTATGATGAAGGCGGCGTCAATTTTGCAACTAATGCTTCATCCAGTACAGTAGGATTTTTTGTACAACTGATTTGGGATGTCGATGATGATGGTCTCGATGCTCCTGTGACGACTACCGCTACCGGTATAAGCACTACCAGCGATGACATGGTATATTGGGTGTCATGGCTTGGTGAGAATGATGGAGGAACGGGAATGCCCGGCGATTTTGGAGGATCAAATCCTGAGACTGTTACAGCAGGTGCTGCGCAGGATGCTAACCACTATTATGCCCGCGTCTGGAATGCCCCGGCTACCACAGCCTTCGTTAATACAGATACGAATACGGCTGTAAATGGTTTGGGCACGACAGCACGCTATTGGGATGGCCTTGAGTTTACATATGCAGACGGTGCACCGCAGACATATGTTATGACCGGTGGCGCTGGATCTCCATATAACTCTAACATTACGATTGATTCCGTTCCTATTCCTGAGCCGACCACCTTTGCTTTGCTCGGTATTGGGTTGCTTGCTGCACGTTTTGTGCGTAAGAAATAACAGGTATTACCTGGGTAATGAAAAGAGCGGCTTTGTGCCGCTCTTTTTTTTTAGTATAGAGTCGACTATTGCAATTGTTGTATAATAGTTTATCCGTTTCTGATCAGATCAAATAAAATGGAGACCGGATATGTCCAGCCAAAAGCCTATATCTAATCTGCGTGTATTTATACTCTTCTTCCTGTCCGGTATGGCAGGTTTAATGTATGAGATTCTCTGGGTAAACCGTTTTGGACGGCTAATGGGGAATTCCTCCTACGCAACCGGTACTGTGTTAGCCGCCTATATGGGAGGTCTCGGTCTGGGCAGCTTTTTGATCGGCCGGGTGGCGGATCGTTGGAGAAATCTTTTAAGAGCTTATGCGATCCTTGAGATCATGATTGGGGGCCTGGCTCTTATGGTGGGACCTTTGCTTTTTCTGTTAAGTCCGCTCTATATATACATAGCTTCTTTCTTTAATCCTGCGGCAACAGCTGTCTCCCGGATGGTTGTTTCCATTGCTGTAATGCTGCCGCCCACCATTTGTATGGGTGCAACCCTTCCCATCCTTGTAAAATACTGCTCGAGATCCGGCGGTGAGGGTGGCCTGAAGCTGGGACAGCTTTATGCTGTCAACACGCTTGGTGCTGTGCTGGGTGTACTTGGTGCTGGATTCTACTTTCTTCCAATACATGGGGAATGGGTGACGCTGCTTGCCGCTTTTGCCATTAATGTGACGGTATGTGTTTTTGCGTGGGTCTGGAGCTCTTCCCTGAAGCAGAAAGCGATTGTAGGGACGACGCCAAGCAGGACTGAAAGCGTGGCCTTTATTTACAACAGAAAAGTCATTCTGAGTCTTGCAGCCATTTTTATTACAGGTTTTGCTGCCATGTCCATGCAGGTGGCCTGGTCTCGTGTTATTTCGCTGATGCTGGGCAGTTCTGTATTTTCGTTTACAGCCATGCTTGCAATTTTATTGGCAGGGATAGGTATGGGAGGTGAATTGGGTAATATTCTGATGCGCCTGAATAAAAACCGGCGCATGATTTTTATCTGGAGCCAGCTCCTGCTTTGCATCTGGCTCCTTGTCACGGTGCCTCATTATGACAGCTTTGCTGATATTGTTGGTCTTTTAAACACGTATTTTATCGGCCAATTTTCATGGATTATGCTGTTTATTGCTGTCGCGTGTATAGCTATGCTTTTGCTTCCTGCTCTATGTATGGGAATTTCAATACCGGTTGTTATGTCTATTGTCAGCAGTGGGAGTGATGAAGCAAAGTGCACAGGCCTTGTCTATGCTTCAAATACGTTCGGGGGCATCTGCGGTTCCTTGTTTGCAGGCTTTCTTTTGCTCCCATTTCTTGGCGTAATTAATATCTATTTAATAAGTATGTCTCTTACACTTATAGCCGTCTTCCTGGTGCTTATGCAGGAATTTCGTCCCAATGCGTTACACTATGCAATTATGGCTATTTTGATGGTTGTCGCAATTGGTATTTTCTCCATTGAGTCGTGGGATCCTTTAAAAATTGGTATGGGATCCTATATGTACGGACCCTCAAAGGATTTTGATGGAGAAATCGTTTTCTATGAAGACGGTGTCAGTGGAACTGTTACTGTTGAGAAATATCCTAATGATGTCAGGACTTTGAGGGTTAACGGTAAGGCAGATGCCTCTACCGAATTAGACATGTCCAACCAGCTGATGACAGGGCATCTGGGTATGTTTCACAATGTTACAGCAACCAATGTGCTGGTGGTTGGCTATGGCAGTGGTGTCTCAGTCGGTGCAGTTCTTCAGTATGATGTGAACACGGTTCATTGCGCTGAGTTGGAGAGACGTGTTATCGAAGCAGATCCCTGGTTTAATACTGTCAATCACAAACCGTTGGATGATGATCGCTTGTCTGTCTATGTGGAAGATGGCCGCAATATTGTAAATGTCAGCCCGCTTACCTATGATGTAATTGTGTCAGAGCCGTCGAATCCATGGATTGCCGGCATCGATAACCTGTTCTCAAGAGATTACTATGAGGCCTGTAAAGAACAGATGGCTGAAGATGGTGTTATGTGTCAGTGGTTGCAGGCTTACGGCACGTCATTGTCTGACTTTAAGCTGATTATGCGCACTTTTGCGTCCGTTTTTGACTATCACGCCATGTACAGGGTCAGTTCCGGAGACTATCTTCTCATAGGTTCGGCAACTAATGTTAAGCCTGATTTGGAGGGCATACAGGCACTCATCGAACGCGTACCAGAGATGAAACATGATTTTATTCGATATTGCTCAGCATCGACAGCCAAAGCTTTGATTCTCAGATACTTTATTTTTGATACAGAAGATTATGATAATTTCTGCGGCATCGATGGACGAATACTGAAAGATTCGCATAATACACTGGGCTACAGTGCCGCTCGCAACCTCTTTACAACGACAAAAGAAAGCGTACAGGAAATCACTTCGGCCGTATATGCACATAAGAAATCTTTATGGCCATCAGAGTTGACTATAGAATATGCTGAAAGTGAAGTCCACGAGTTGTCAGCAGTTATGCTTGATGTAGGTGCTCGCTGTATCGCTGCCGGTAACATTGAGCTGGCTGAGGATGCTTATCGCAGGGCGGTTGAATTTGATCCAATGAATACATGGGCTCTCTCTGAGTTGATGAAGATAAACTGGATTAAGGGTGACAGTGTCTCCAGTGAAATGATTAAGAGGGTAGTGGATGGTAACCCGGGCATCGCTTATAATCTTTGTAGATATCTTTTTAGTGTGAAGCAGTATGATGTAGCTCAAACGATTCTGGACCTGCTGGCTGACAAGTATCCGGAAAGCTCGACCTTAATGATTAAACTGGCTCTGTCGCATATTAATATGGGCAATATCGATAAGGGCATAACAATGCTGAATGAGCAAAGGCAGCGGGATCCGCTAAATGAGGAGATTACCCGCTCGCTTGAAATGATACAGCAATTATATATTCGCCAGTGAAATCATCAATGGGCCTGTTACCTGTAGGTCTTTGCTCTTTTTCTAAGTTTGGCAGCCAGCATGTGACGTTTCGCCT
Organism: uncultured Verrucomicrobiota bacterium; assembly: GCA_964464115.1. Lineage (GTDB taxonomy): Bacteria > Verrucomicrobiota > Kiritimatiellia > CAYTQP01 > CAYXEW01 > CAYXEW01. The sequence goes on along the minus strand of CAYXEW010000061.1, from coordinate 6,450 downwards.
TTTCTGCCAAGGTTATCGCTTTTGAAATACTCGCCTGCGCTTTATCTAGGTAGCCGTTAGCAGCGTAGGTGGAAGCCAGTGTATCAAGATATTGAGGATTATAACCGCCTGTCATGTGATCCAGCTTTAAAGCGAGTTCCAGAGCCTCCTCGGCGGCAGTGGGTGAACCTATATATTCTACGAGCAACCATGCCAATGTGTTTAGTGTCCGCTCATTATCCGGGTTCACTGCATAGGCTTCCCTCGCCAAATCCTCTGCTTCAGTCAATTGATCCAGCTCAGCCAGTACAGCCGCCTGCATAGTGAGAGCTAATATCATAGTATTCTCAGTCATTGATTCCTGTACCGGGATGGATTGGAGCGTGCTCAATGCCCGTTTAAATTCACCGTTCCTGTACAGTGCCTTTGCCAGAAAAAGATAAAAAGGAATGGAGTCTGGAGCTTTATGGCAGGCTGCTTGATAAAGTGAAATGGCCTCAACTCTATTTCCTTTTCGAAGGAGCTGGTGCGCATGGTCAACCGTATTGAGCACATGTATCATGTCCTTCATATCGGCTAACTGTCTATGCTCTTCAGCATTACCTTGATAACTGCCGCCGATGTAGCCTAGACTGGAAAGGATTTGCCTGTCTGACTCAGTTGTTTGAGCAGACTTAACTGTTCTTGCTGTTTTCTCTTCGATCAGGTTCTCTAAAGCGCTTTGCAACCTCTCTGCCTGTTCGATGTGCTGACTTATACAGTTATGTCTTTCTTTTGGATCATGATGAAGGTCGTATAGTTCAGGTTTAGTGGTTTGGATAAATTTCCACCTTTCATCCGTGAGAGAGAGCAACGGACTGAAGCCAAACTCATAATAGGGCACATAAGTTTCTGAATAGACTGTATGGTTTTTCGCCGTACTGGCTGTTTGATTGGCTGTCAGCGTATTACCTTCAACTTCACAGTCTACAGATTGTCCAATAGTCTCTTTAAGCATAGTGCAGTATATATCTTGAAAACTGACGGGTCTGTTTACTTTTTTTCCAGCAGGTTTGCCGGGCTCAACGATAATAAGTGGCACATGAATGGTTGAGTTGTAGAGCAAGTGTCCATGTTCCTGCTCATGGTGGTCACCAAGCCCTTCACCGTGATCACCAACCACGACGATCAGCGTATCTTCACCCAGCTTATGGTGATCTATATAGTCTATTAGCTTTTGGATTTGCATATCCATATATGCAATTTCTGCATCATAGGCATGATGTATATAGGTGTCGCCGAACAGAGCGGTGTGTGGATCATAGGGGGAATGCGGGTCAAACAGATGAATCCAGCAAAAAAACGGTTCATTTTTTACCTGTTCCAGCCAGTTTGTCGCACTCTTAATTACGTATTCACCCTTGCGCTGCATTTGAATGGCCGAAACCGCCGGTGCATCACTCATCCACTGATCATCATACTCATCAAAGCCCTGATCCAAACCAAATTTGCGGTGGAGTACATAGGATGCAAGAAACGCGCCGGTTTCATAACCCTCATCTTTTAGTTGCTCTGTCAGGGTGGTAATGGATGATGGAAGGGCATTTTCTCCATTCATTCTGACACCGTGTTCAGGAGGCAGCAGACCGGTCAATAATGTAGCATGTGCCGGCAGTGTAATGGGAATGCACGTATAGGTGTTCTCAAATAGTGTTCCCCGTGCAGCAAGGCTGTCCAGTGCCGGAGTGTTGTTGGTATAGCCATAACAGCCAAGTCGGTCCGCCCTGGTTGTGTCTAGTGTGACCAGTATCAGGTTGTTGCGCCTTTGCTTCTGGCCGCATCCCGCGGCGAGAAATAACAAGGTTATGCTGAGCACTGAAAATATGATCCTGAATCGACTATTCATAATAATGTATGTTATAGATTAAAACTGTGAGTGTGTAACAGAAAGATGAGAAAAAGTCTATGGCTCGTGACATGCGTAATTTAATCCAGAAGGAGTACATCATCCTGATGGTTATCCTGCTGTTTGGTTTTACATTACGGTGTATCTATTACAGCGAAATCAGTCATTCCTGTTATTACCCTGTTCAAGATGCTGAATTTCATCATTACTGGGCCCGTGCGATGGTCTCGGGCGACTGGTCGGTTCCTGATGGATATCAGGATCCGGATATCCCCAACAGGCCTTTTTTTCGCCCGCCTCTGTATGCCTTCTTTCTCTCGCTTATATACAGTATCTTTGGCATTCATTTCAAAGCGGCAATTGCAGTGCAAATGCTTTTAGGACTGCTTAATACGGTGCTGGTGTTTTCGCTTTGCAGGCGGCTTTGGGGTTCTTTGTCGGCCATGATGAGCGCATTGCTGATGACGTCTTACTGGGGCTTCATCTATTTTGAATCACAATTACTCGATGTTACACTGCACATCACGTTGCTACTCCTTCTCTTTAATGCGACCGCCATCTGGCAGAAGAGACAGACCCTGCTCAATGCGTTTATGATGGGGGCTTTGATTGGGCTCTCTTCCCTTTGTCGGCCCAACAGCATGATTCTTATTCCGGTCTATCTGGTGTGGATGGTTCTATATCTGCTGAAGTTACACGTGTCCCGCCCGCAGCTCATGTATACAGCCTTAGCGTTTATCATGGCCTGCTTTGCTGTCATCGCGCCCGTCACCCTGCGCAACTACATAAAATCAGGCGAGCCAGTTCTAATTTCAGCGAATGCGGGGCTTATGTTCTATATCGGCAATGGAAAAAATGCCGACGGGTCGACACAGACGAGCGGATTAAATGAATTGCAGCCTTATAAGTACCGCTCCTGCTTTGACTATGATCACTTTGTTGAAGGGTTAGGCAGATCTCTTCAGGGCCCCGTTAACTATTCAACAGCTTCATTTTATCTGTTGAAGAAAGGCTTTGTCGAATTGGCGGCAAAGCCAGGCCGTGCTTTTAAACTCTATCTGAGAAAGTGTGTTCTCCTGCTGGGGGCATCTGAACACTCGCACAATGGCAGTATCCACTTTCATCGGGAAGCTTCTTCTTTGTTGAAGGGGCTTCCGGTCGAATTTATTCATATACTGGCTGGCGGCATTGTGGGACTTCTAGTGTGTATACAATACGGGCGCAATAAATCATACGGTCAGGTAAATCCATATTTCACCTGGCTGTTTTTTCTGGTTTCGCTGGCTTATACGATTTCTATCATACTGTTCGCGGTGTCTACTCAATACAGGGTACCCTTGATTGTGTTGATGCTTATTTTCACCGGCAATCTTATCGCCATGATTATTCATATGCTTGAAAAGCAGGCCTATAGAGCACTTGCTGTCACGGTGTCTTTGTTTTTTCTGATGTTCTTTTGTGTAAGCCTTATTCCAGGACAAGACCCGCCCCGTGAGCAATGGCTCTATGAACAGGCTTACTGTCAGGAAAAGAATGGCAACATGACCGCAGCCGTTGAGCACCTGCGGGAGATAACTGAAATGAATCCCAGGCACGCCTGGGCCTGGGGCCAGTTAGGCATATATATGGTCAACGAATCGCATTACATCAATGCTGTAAGTAGCCTGAAAAAGGCTCTTTCTCTTGAGCCTGATTATCCCCGCGCCCGCTGGGCGCTGGCAAGAGCCTATACAGCAATGGGTTATCGAGATAGAGCGATTGAGCAGTACTCGATCTATCTTCAATATAATGCAGACAATGATAAAGTTCGTGCAGAGCTATCAGCTCTTATCAATGGTCTTTGATTACTCTTCGATATAGCGTTTCGACTGGCGGTACTGATCGCCTCTAAGCTTGAGCTGTTGCATAAGCGCTGGATTTTCTGTCAAGGTCATGGCCTCTTCAACGGTCTTTACCGCTATGTCAAACTGTTTATTCGCTGCATAGGCAGCGGCCAGCGTATCGAGGTAGGACGGATTTTTTCTGGCTGTCATCTTAACCGCCTCTTTAGCGGAGCGCAATGCTTCAATTTTTTCAGCTTCTGTTGCATCAGCTTTTGTTGCATAGATCCAGCTTAAACCATTTAGGGCAACCATTTGCTTCGGATCCAGTGCCAAAGCTTCAAGCAGGTGTTCTTCCGCCTTATCCTTGGCATCCAGTATGTAATAGCAGCTGCCCAACAGGGTTAAGGAGTCAATCAACACAATTGTCGGAACCTTTTGAAGAGATGTAGAAAGCATGTTGGTAAGTGTGTTGACCGTTTGCACAGCATCCCCTTTTCTATAATGCGCCTCGGCCAGTAGAAATTGAAAACTGATGTTGCCCGGATTTTGCTTTACTACATTCTGCCTTATTTCTAATGCTTCTTTCAGTCTGCCTTGTTTGAGTATGTATTTAGAACGCATCATCTCGTTCAAAAGAGGCAGCATATCTTTCACATCAGGAAGTGTGTCAAACTCATTTATTTCGTAGCGAATGACCGAGCCTCCTGTGTATCCCAAGCTATCCAGGGTCCTTTTCTCTGTTTGTGTTAACACTACGCCTTTTGCCGTATGCTTTTGCATAGATTGCAATTTTCTGTTCAGTAATAGCTCGAACGATTCTGTCATCTTAGCGCTGTTGTCGATGAGGTTTTGTGACTCTTTGGGATCATGGATGATGTCATAGAGCTCATCCTGCCGGCTGTCTACAAACTTCATCTGATCCGCGATGATCGATTTTAAAGGGTGCCAGCCATATTGAGTCATGGGCTCTTCAGTTTCGGAATATACGTGATGCTTTGGAGGCTCTTTTTTGTTCAGAATGCTGGGTGCAAAACTTTTTGCAGCTACTCGATTTTTATGATCTATACCTATCAGTTCGAGTATGGTTGGGTAAAGCTGTTCCAGCGATACAGGTTTACGAACCCGATGATTTCTTTTTTCAGCATTCGTTGAGTGGACAATCAATGGTACGTTCAAAACGCCATTGTACAGCGTGTTGCCATGGTATAATTCATTGTGCTCTCCGAGACTTTCCCCGTGATCGGCGACTATGATAATCCATGTATTGTCAAGTCGTTCATCCCGCTCCAGAGCCTTCAATAATCTACCTAACTGCATATCCATATATGTGATTTCGGCATCGTACGGATTGTTTATGTACTGTTCTCCAAACAGATTCGTGTGAGTATGATAGGGTTTATGGGGGTCAAAGAGGTGAACCCAGCAGAAGTATGGTTCATGATCGGCCATTTTTGACCATTCAATTACACTGTCTACAATGAGAGAGCCGTCTTTGTACGCTCTTAAACCGAAGTTTTCAGAGTCTCCATGAGTGATATCATCGTTGTACAGATCAAAACCCTGGTTAAGCCCAAACCTTGAATCCAGCACAAAAGAAGCTACAAATGCGGCCGTATTCCAACCTTTTTCAGCCAAAACCTCCGCCAGGGTTATAAATTGATCATCGAGTGTTTTTTCTCCATTAATATGCAAGCCGTGTTCTGGCGGGAGTAATCCTGTCATAATGGTCGCATGGGAGGGCAGGGTGAGGGGGACGTTGCAGTAGGCCCTTTCAAACAATACACCTTTGGCGGCCATTGCATCGATATGGGGCGTCTGTGCTTTTTCGTAGCCGTAGCATCCAAGGTGGTCCGCCCTGGTCGTGTCTAGTGTAATGAGCAGCAGGTTGGGTTTTGCTTCTTTTTTTATACCACACCCTGAAAGTACTGCAATGATGAGCAATAGTGAATATATGATGCTATTCTTCATAGTCCTATTTCTTTTCATTTCTCTGGCGATAAAGCTCCGGTTTTACACACGATCTCATAGTGGTGATGTCTGCACCTATATCGAGAAAGCGGGCCAGCGCTTTTACCTGAGGTCCCGGTTTTTGTATTAGCTGGTTATAGTCGCAATAATACACTTTCATGTTGGATTGTCTGCCCATCCATAAGCGTATTTTTATTAAGTGCCGATTAAATTCATACCGCAGGCTGCCCTCGGTTTCCTTTTGTTCACCTCGGTTCATAAGCATTTGATCTTGAGATTTCAGTATTTCCTCAACGTTTCTCAGCATAAATACGATCTTGTACTCGTAATCGGCCGGCAGGTATTTGAGCAGATAGGAAATGATTTTAACAGCATTGCCCTGCGCATTACTAAGCCAGGAGGTATCTTCATAAAGTCTTTTGACAGACTCCAGTTCGAGGTATCCCCCCGGATTGTCAGTGTCAGCCTTTCTTTCCTCATCGGTCAAGACGTCTATGCCCCCCGCCTGCAGCATCTGCATCATCAGCGATGTGCCTGATCTCGGTAAGCCTGATACGATATAGATCATGGATGAGTGCCTGATGCCTGGTGCCTAGTGCTTAGTTGTTTGTTCATTGTTAAGTCTGTTACCGACCCTAATAACATAGGCTCGATAACCATCACAATCTGATTATTTTTGGCTCTTCGTACTATTTCGTGGAAAGCGTGTACTATCTCTATAACATCAGCGAATAGTGTCTGTTCCCGCGGACGGGAACAGACACCATTCGCTGCTGTGCAGACACTTGCCTTTTC
>CAYXEW010000060.1:0-15490 GCA_964464115.1 uncultured Verrucomicrobiota bacterium | reverse complement strand
GTCAGTTGACGGAACCTCTTGTAGGCTTCCAGCCTGGTTTTGATCTGCTCGACACGGTCAGCCCGAACGAAGCAACAGGTTTTTCTTCCCTTATGGACATAGAAGAGCTTGGCCCTCCAAGGGAAACGTTGCGATCTGCCGGGCACAAAGGACAGGCAGTGTTTATGAAAAAGAGACGCTTCGCTGATATCAGAAACCGGACGGCCATGGCCGTCCGGTTTAGATTAGTTCAAGTTACTTTCTATTTTTTCAGGATTTTCAGCGCACTCTCATTCAGGGAATCCGTCATGTACGGGATGCCTGTTTCATCTGCAGTCTCCCGGTTGGAGGCCATGAGATCATCGCGGCTGATCTCAGCAAGTGTGAATTTTCGTGCCCCGGCCAAAAACTGCTGTAAACCGCAGGAGAGTTTGTCGGCATATCCGTACATCGCAATCGCACCGAACGGAATATTTTTCATTTCATCGGCACCGATTTTTTGTTTTACTGATTCCCATCCGGCAAATATTTCCTCCGGGTATGTTCCCAGCGTCGTGACCGAGGTCGGAAGGTCTTCCCAGTGACCGTTCAGCTCGGCGCGTTTCTCCGGTTTGAAGACTCCTTCAATGTTGCTGCCGAGATAGCCTGGTATCATCGGAGCCCGACCCATGCAGACCAGCTTGGTATAGGGTGCGCCCAGTGCCATGGCTTTGAAAATATGATCTTCACGGGCAAAACCGCCAGCCAGTGAGATGTCGGGAACGTCTATGCCTTTTTCTTCCAGCACCTTGCAGTATTCATATGTCTTGGCGTGCAACGGAAGGGAGGGCACGCCCCAATGTTCCATCATGTTCCATGGGCTCATCCCCGTGCCTCCGCCAGCACCATCAATGGTGAGCAGATCCAACTTCGTGTCAGCGGCATAACGAATGGACATAGCCAGCGCTTCCATCCCGTAAGCCCCCGTTTTTAAAGAGATGCGCTTAAAACCTAGTTTTCGCAGATGATCAACGGATTTTTTGAAGTTTTCCTCCACGCCGTCTGTTGAATCAATATCGGTGCCCCCCAAACGACTGTGACGGGCGAATGCCGTGATGGCACGTGCCTTGAAAGCGGCCTGTACGGATGAGTCATAGGGGTCGGGATCCACAACGTATCCTCGGTCTTTCAGGAATTTAGCATAATCCAGATCGGAAACCTGAATTTCGCCCCCGATATCTTTGGCGCCCTGGCCCCATTTCAACTCCAGAATAATGTCGTCACCGTATTTGTCTATCAGATACTCAGCGACACCGTTGCGCGTATCTTCCACATTCATCTGGACGATGATGGCACCGTAGCCATCGTAATAGCGAAGAAATGTTTCGACGCGGCGTTCCAATTCAGGGGCTGACTGTATGTGTCCGTTTTCCAATACAGATTCGCGGTCGACCCCAACCACATTTTCACCGACAACGATCGGGAAGCCGCAAAGTGCTGCGCCGATGGCAAATGAGTCCCAGTACTTGGCTGCTATAAATGTTGAACCGAGGGCCCCTGTCATAATCGGAATTCGGCACTTGGTTTCGATTTCTGATCCGAAGGAAGTGGTGATGTCGACATTCGGAAATACACAATCATCAGGATCATGGGTCATATTGTCGTGCAGACCGTTGGAGCCGTAGGCATAGCCGTGAATACGCAGGCCGTGATATCCGACGCCGACCTGGGTGATGTTGGCCGATCCTGAGGTAGATTCGCCGAACATACGGGGATAGAGCAGTTTGCGCCCCACCAGAGATGACATCCACGTTTCACATTTTCCTTTGCAGGAGGATGTGCATAAAGTGCACAGACCTGATTCACAGGGGTTGCCGCGGTTGGAAGTGCCGAGTGCGTCGTTGCTTTTCAGATATTGAAACATGTTGATTGCCTTTCTTTCCTTTCATATGATACGGCAATTGCTTGCCGCTTACGTAGACTATGATCTATGATAAGCGCAGTTATAGTGCTCTAATCAAGGCAGAAGTTTTTGATAGCAGGCTAATTGTGTTGGCAATATTGCCGATTTATGATGATGGATAAAACAAACAGAAGGACTCGGGCTATCCTGGATATCCTCAAGAGTCACACCGATCCATTGAGTGGATCGACGATTGCTCACTATCTACAGGATGACGGGCTCGACATTAGTGAGAGAACCGTTCGCCATTATCTCAAGCAGATGGATGACGATGGTTTGACGCACATGATGGGTAAAAAGGGTCGTATTCTGACGGGGGAGGGTGCCGCGGAAGCAGACCGTGTTAAGACCATCGACCGCGTGGGCTTTCTGTCTGCCAAAATTGATCAGTTATCCTACGCCATGTCCTTCGACAGAGAGGCTGCAGAGGGCACTGTTATTGTGAACACGATTATCGTGAAGCCGGATGAGCTGTCCAGACATCTTAAACAGGTGTGCATGGTTTTTAAGTGCGGTTACGCCATGGGCAATCTTGCCGCTATACTGGAACCGGGAGAACGAGTGGGTCAAGTGGAAATACCTCCCGGGCACATTGGTTTTACAACGGTCTGCAGCATGACCGTGAACGGAATACTGCTCAAACATCGCATACCGTCTCATTCCCGATTCGGGGGGATTCTTGAATTGGTGGACAGCAAAGCCCGACGTTTTACAGATCTCATAACGTATGATGGCACCACCATTGATCCTCTGGAAGTATTTATTCGCAGCGGAATGACGAATTATATTGGAGCTATCACCACGGGGAGTGGCCGGATCGGGGCCAGTTTTCGCGAAATTCCTGCTCAAAGCAGGGATGTTGTTATTCAGTTGAATCGGGATCTGGTGGAGCTGGGGCTGGGTGGTATTTATGAAATAGGGCGTGCCGGACATAGTATTTACGGCATTCCGGTGTCGGAAGGGCGAGCCGGTATGGTGCTCATAGGGGGCTTAAATCCGGCCTCTATACTGGAAGAAAACGGCGTACGCGTACGGGCTTATGCTTTATCAGGATTACTGGGATATAACCGGCTTCGGCATTACAGTTCATTGCAGCGTAGACTGAAACCCTATTTGTAATTGTTCGTTTTGTCGAATGGCGAGACTGTTCTCAGTGGTCCCGTCCAAGTAGGATGCCTGTGAACGGCGGCGGTCTTCAGAGCAGTGAATCACCATTGCTCATGGTGCAGAATTTCTGCCGCCGGCTTACGTTTTTTCTCTCGCCCGGGATCATCCGAATAGCCGACGGGTGTCATCGCTATGGGTTCGATTCCGTCAGGCAGTTGCAGCGCATTGCTGAGTAGTTCCACATTAAAGGCGCCAATCCAGCAGGTGCCGAGTCCTTTATCCGCTGCACACAGCGTCATGTGATCCATCACGATACTGGCATCGACGACGGCGTAATTTCTTCCGTCCTTGCGAACCCATGCCTGTGCCGGTTCAATGCAGACTACCAGGATTACCGGGGCCTCTTTAAACCAGTCCCGGCTGTAGGATTCTATCACTGCTTCGCGCCGCTCGGGATCCTTGACGACGATGATATGAAAAGGTTGCCTGTTGGCTGCCGTAGGCGCGAAACGCCCCGCCTCCAGTATGTCCTGCAAATCGTTTTCGTGTACGGGTGCTGCGCTGTAGCTTCGGTTACTGACCCGTGCCTTTGCCAGTTCGAGAAATGTTTTCATCTTTTTTCTCTCCTTTCTTTTCATAATCACTGTCGAATTCACGGTGCATCGGTATATCTTTCAAATGCCCCAGTGGCTGACCCACACGAGCGGACGGATACACCCCATGTGTCTTTTACAGCAAGGCCGTCCCAGCTCAGGTAGAGGTCCCCGTCTTTATTGCAGGCCACTGTATGCGCAGAATGGGGACGTTAAAATAATTCCAGGCCGAGCATCGTGCAGTCATCGTTATATCGCTTCTCGCTGCTGAATTGTATGCCACAGCGGTATGTCTGTTCCAGCATGTCATCCAACGATGTAAACTGTCCGCTTTTGATGAAGTCCTGGATACCCTCTACCCCGAGCATCTGTCCGCTGTCATCCATACATTCTGTCACGGCATCCGTGAAAAATAAAATTCTGTCGCCTCTTTCAAGCTGTATAGTTTTCTCATCGTATTCAATGGATTCAACGGCTCCGATGAGGGCGCTCTTCGTCGAAAGAATTTTCGGTTCTTCTTGGCCGTTACGGCAGAGGAGGGCGGGGGGATTGCCGGCCTGGGTATAGGTCATGGTTCTGGTTTTGGTATTGAAGACCGCATAAAACATGACAACAAACGTGCCGGGCTGCATGCGCGGGCAGAGCCGCCTGTTCAATTCCTTGACCGTCACGCCTGTGGAAAGAGAATGAATAGCGGCATTCCTGAAACAGTCAGCCGTCATAAAGGACAGTAGGGCTGCGGGGATACCGTGGCCCGTCACGTCGGCGAGAAGAATGCCATAAGAATCTTCATCGAGCCGAATGATGTCGTAAAAATCGCCGCCGATTCGATCCATGGGCATAAACCGCGCCTCCATGCCGAAGACATCGTTTTTAGGGAGTGAGCGTGGTAACAGGCATTGCTGTGTATAGCGGGCCTGGTCGAGTTCATCGCTAATCTGTTTTTTAAATTTCTCGAGTGCCCGGTTAGACACCTGTAACCGTTCTTTTGTGTGCTGGAGCTCTGTTATATCTGATTGAATACCGATGAAATGCGTGACGTTACCGTCCTTATTACGAATGGGTGTGATAGCCAGCCTGTTCCAGAAATGGGTGCCGTCTTTTTTACTGTTTAACAGCTCAACGGTGCAGGAGGTACCCTCTTGAATGGCTTTAGCGAGGGCCGACACACTTTCTTCATTAGTGTCGCTGGTTTGCATAAAGCGGCAGTTACGACCCTCTACCTCTTCTTTGCTGTAACCCGTAAGAAGCTCGAAGCCCTCGTTGGCAAAAATAATGGGATTATCCGGCAACTCGACATCGCTGATCGTTATGCCCTCGGTCGATGCATTGACAGCATAACGAATGAGATCGTCTAGGTTATACGTGGACATAGTTGTCAGTTTTCGGCTGAGGCTTCTTTGAGGGCCGAATCACGGTCCGTAAAAATATTTAACAGATCCATGATGCCGAGCTGTTCGAGACTGTGACCCACCCGTGAATCGACTGAGCACAACCCGAAAAAACTATGCTGTTCATCGCTGGCTTTGTGAAATTCCAGCAGATGACCCATGGCCCGGCTGTTCAAAAACATCAGGCGGCTGCAGTCAATTAGAACGCCTTTGTCTGCATCTTCTACCAGTGGCCTAATGTGTTCATCGTATTCGCCGACTGAAGATGCGTCAACGGCCCCGATCAGGTTGACGACACTGATAGAACCTTCCTCTGTGGCGCGGATTTCAAGTTCGCGATGGCTCATGCAGTCGACCGCCGCCTCGCGCGAAGGAAATACGCGGATAACCTCCGGAATGCCCATACGCTCCAGAATATGAAAAATAGTATCATTCACATTGCAAAGCGTGATTTTGCCCGTACCCATCGTGCACTGGCGGTGGAATTCCATAAGCAGCCCCATGCCGCGGCTGTTAATATAGGTCAGTTCCTCACAGTCGATGGTGACCACTTCTGTCCGGCTGCGGAAGTAAGGGCCGAGGACTTCATTATATTGATCGCATGTCTCTGAATCAATCACACCCTTGAGGATGGCGATGGTGATTCCTTTATCTTCTTCAAAATCAATAATCAAATTACTGCTGTTCATGTGGTTGCTCCCTATAAATGTTTTGTGAATCATATGGGTTTACATGTTAAAGGTGAAGAATATTTGCACTGTTTTTAACCTATATTCGGACTCTTCGTACTATTTCGTAGAAAGCGTGTACTATCTCTATAATATCAGCGAATAGTGCGTCCAACCGAATCCCTCCGAAGTTTCGAGAGCACTCCGATCCTACGGAGCGCGATATCACGCCGCCTGTGGGCCCCGAACAGCCCTGAATGAATACCGCGGGCGGGTCATATCTGCGGTTGCCGGGGTCGGTTTAAGGCCTGGCATCGCACCGATGGGTGTCGTTTCATGAGGGCGATTACTACACTCAGATACGCCCCGGCACCCGCGAGTTCAAAGGTTTCTTCGCCAAAACTGCGCTTATGCGGAGCCAGCAGTGTCGTTTCGCGGAGTAAGTCATCACAGGCAAATCCGAGAAAGAGAAATAGAATCGAGAGGACGAAGAGTCCTGATGCCACGTCGCCGCTGCGGACCAGGCGCACAAAAGGAATCTTCATGTGGAAAAGAGGCACCGTTAATGCTGCCCCCAGAAGAAGGAACACCCCCAGCCAGAACAGCCGCAGCAGAACACTCGCATCAGTGGAAAGCCACCAGTCAATACGATAGCGCAACCCCCACGACCCAATAGTTTCGGGGTTGAGCAGCACCTGTGCGTCGAATTCTCGCGCCATGGCTAACAAACCGACAACCGTCAACCAAAAGGCTGTCATGCGGTCCAGAGGGGTGCGCGCACGTAAGAACAAAGCAAAACCCAGGCCGCACGACAGTAACCAGAGAACAATTTGAAGCCATTCGAGGGGGCCTCCCTCCTCAATAAAAAAACTGCGTCCCGATAATCCCAGAGACAGATACAAAAGAACGAGAGAGAGACTCGCTGCGGCGACCACTGAAGCCGCGTAGCCCAGATAACCAAAACGATAAGGAGGTCCTTTAATGTCTTTTCCCAATGGCTTCATTTGATAATTCTACTTCGTTGAAATAAATGGTCGGGGCGACTGGATTGCTGCGGGCTTTGCCCTTGCCCCTTCGGGGACTGTCGCAGGCTCCAGTCGCTCTCCCGATGGTCGAGTCAAACCAGCTTCGCTGGTTCTCATCACAGTCTGCGACCCTTTTTCTTCAAAAAATGGTCGGGGCGACTGGATTCGAACCAGCGACTTCTACGACCCGAACGTAGCGCTCTACCAGGCTGAGCCACGCCCCGACTTACGAGAATCTCTATCTTTAATATATTTAAAGAAAAGCTTCTATCAATTTTTCCATAAATTTATGACAAGTGGGTGCCGTTTTCGCTATTGGAATACATTCACCGAAAGTCGGCATGGTGTCATCATCCTTCGCGCACCTCTGTATCCTTCTTTTTCAACCAAATGGCACACGTCCATAATGATCTTCGCTTTCAGGACTCAGGGTTAGACAACGGGCTAGAAGTGCAGCGTCTTGCTCTCATCAAACAGTTTGTCGAGTGTCACTCCATCGGCTTTACGATCCAAACCTTTATTGAATATACGGATGATGTAATAGGAATCGATCAGGGCGCGATGATAGCCTTTGGCTTCAATAGAAAGATGTTTTACCAAAGCAGCAATATTGTGCGCCTCGCTGTCCTTGAACCAGTTTCTGAACAAAGACAGCGTATCGATTACCGTTACATTCAGCGGTTGAATGCCGGCTCTTTCCATCTCAGCTTTCATGAAGTCGACATCAAACCGCGCATTGTGGGCCATCAGTATGCAGTTGGAGGTCATGGCTTTGAATTCGGGTAGTATATCTGCAAAAAGCGGCTGATCCTGCACCATTTCGTCTGTAATGCCATGCGCTTTGGTCGCAAAATAGGAAATGGGCTGTTCGGGATTGATGAGCCAGGATTTTTGCTCGAGAATATTCGTACCACGAAAACGGATGGCTCCCAGTTCTATGATCCGGTTTTTCCAGGCACCGAAGCCGGTGGTTTCAGTGTCAAACGACAAAAAATCCAACTGTTCGACCATGGCAGCAGGTTTTTCAGCGTAAATCCGAGCCGCCGGTAGAAGCTGGATGCACACCGCCACAAGATTGGCGTTAAAAAAAATCTTTCTTATACATTTACTCTGTCTCATAGTCATTTATCTTTCGTTGCAAGGCTTACTGTATACGCTTGTGTAATGCTTTTTTTATGTTTTATGGAGAATGATCGTATGAGTTTAATGTTACATAATACGTTGACCAGAAAAATAGAGGAGTTTGTTCCCATCAACGCCGACGATGTTCGGCTCTACACCTGCGGCCCTACCGTTTATAATTATGCCCACATCGGTAATTTCCGATCCTATATAGCTGAAGATCTGCTCCGGCGCTATCTGAAATTCAGCGGTTATAGTATCACTCAGGTGATGAATTTTACCGATGTCGATGATAAGACGATACGGGGTTCCCGCGAAAGTGGCAAGGACCTTAAGTCGTTTACGGACGTGTATAAAGAGGCCTTTTTTGAGGACCTGGATGCGCTACAGATTGAGCGATCTGAATATTATCCCGCGGCGACCGATCACGTTGATGAAATGATTGCCCTGATTGCAAAATTAATCGACAAGGGACACGCGTATGCGGCCGATGACGGTTGTGTCTATTACCGCATATCATCATTTGAAAGATATGGGCAGTTGGCGCGTCTGAATATGGAAGGGATGCAGGCAGGCGCCCGAGTCACACATGATGAATACGAAAAAGATAACGTCGCGGATTTTGCACTCTGGAAGGCGTGGGATGAAGAGGATGGGGATGTCGGTTGGGAGTCGCCCTGGGGTCGGGGGCGTCCGGGATGGCATATTGAATGCTCGGCGATGAGTATGAGGTATCTGGGTGAAAGCTTTGATCTTCATTCGGGTGGTATTGATAACATTTTCCCTCATCATGAGGATGAAATTGCCCAGAGCGAGGGCGCCACCGGTAAACAGTTTGTTAAATACTGGTTTCACATTGCGCATCTGGTTGTAGAGGGGCGAAAAATGGCTAAAAGCTCCCATAATTTTTATACGTTGCGCGATTTACTTGAAAAGGGTTACAGCGGTCGAGAAATCCGCTATGAGTTGCTGGGGACACATTACAGACAGAGTCTGAACTTTACATTGGAATCGCTCAGCGCGGCCCGCGCGGCTCTGCAGCGCATCGATGCCTTTACGGACCGCCTGAAAGAGTCTGTTGACGAACATACACCCGTCGGGTCACAGCCGGAGTGGGCCGCCCAGATGCGTGAAAAATTCAAGGAGGCGATGGACCATGATCTCAATATAGCAGAAGGGTTGGCCGTTGTCTTTGAGACTATTAGTATGGGAAACAGGGCTATGGACCAGTCACCGCTGCCGCCTGAGCAGGCGCAGGCTGTACTGACGCTGTTCAGTGAGCTTGACCGGGTGCTGGGTTTTCTGGAAGCTCCCAGCGAAGAGACCCCCGATGATATTCTCGAAATGGCCGCGTTGCGCGATGAGGCCCGTTCGTCCAGAAACTGGGCGGAGGCGGACCGGTTGCGCGATGAAATTGCGGCTCGCGGGTGGACGGTGAAAGATACCCCCGATGGATCAAAAGTAGTTAAAAAATGAGATGCAGATGGTCGTCAGTGGCGCGACCCTGAAAGGTGCCGTAGATCAAACAGACGGGCATAAACATATGCAGGGTAAGTTTATAACATTTGAAGGTCCGGAAGGCGGGGGCAAAACCACGCAGGCTAAAATGTTGCTCGCACATCTGGATGAGCGGGGCATCCAGCATCTTTACACGCGGGAACCGGGAGGCACTTCGACGGGAGAGATTATTCGTGACATCCTGCAGCACGATATGGCCGATGAGGCTATTTCACCGGAGGCTGAATTGTTGCTCTTTTCTGCCAGTCGCGCTCAACTGGTGCGGCATGTGATCATACCGGCTTTGGAAAAGGGCGTGTGGGTGGTGTGTGACCGTTTTGTCGATTCCACTACGGCCTATCAGGGGTATGGCAGGGGATTTACTTTGAAAGAGGTGGCTGCGATCAACCGCTTTGCCATTGGCCGTGCTATTCCGGATGTGACGTTTCTGCTCGATCTCAGTATCGAAAAAGGGTTTATGCGTGTGCAGGCTAGAAATGAAGAGCTCGAACAGCAGAAAGACCGTATGGAACGCGAGGCTAAAGCGTTTCATGAGACACTGCGGCAGGGTTACCTGGAAATGGCTCATCGTGAGCCAGCGCGATTTGTCGTGCTGTCTGCCGACCGCGATCCCGATATCATTGCCGATGAAATATGGAGCCAAACGTGTGAGCGCTTCCTGAGTGATGAGAACTGATTCCATAGTGAACGATTTTGAGCAGAGCCTTCGGCGTGGCCGACTGGCTCACGCTTACGTGATTGTGGCGCATCCGCGACTGACCGGTATCCCGCTGACGGAATCCCTGCTCGAGCTCGTCTTTCAATTCGATGACAGCGTGGACGCCCGCGGCAGCTCTTTTAATGCCCTCTGCCATGCAGATATTCTGTGGGCGGAGCCCACGAAAAAGAGCCGTGTCATTGCGGTTGAACAAATTCGCGAAATGAATAAACGGATTGCTCAGACATCGTACGGCGGCGGCTGGAAAGCCGGGGTGCTGGTAGCTGCCGACTGCATGAATGCTGCCGCCGCCAATGCCTTTCTGAAGACATTGGAAGAGCCACCGCCCCAATCGATTCTTTTTCTTTTGACGGATGCGCCGTCCGCCCTGTTGCCCACCATCCTGTCCCGCTGTCAAATCATCTACGCGCGGGAAGATCGGGCTCTGTACCGGGGCACAACCTGGTTTCCATCGTTGATGGAGGTCCTGCGGGAAGGATTGCCTCAGAACCCCATTCATGCCATGGAAATCGCGTCGAGACTTTCCGGTATACTGAACGACGTCATGCTGGAGATTAAAAATGAAATGCCCATGCCCGAATATATTGATAATGAAGAGGAAAAGAAAAAATATGAGGCCCGTGTTCAGTCGAGGCTGTTGGAGGAACGGCGGGCTTTTTTGCAGGTCATGCAGCTGTGGTATCGGGATATTTTCTGTTCCATCTTGAATGAAGAAACGAATCTTCATTTTGAAGAGGAGAGGGCTTCTGTTGAAAAAACAGCCCGAGGCTTGCCGATTGCGGCCGCCCTGCATATGGCGGAACATATACAGGAAATCGATGTGTATCTGGCCGGCAATATCAAGGAGACGACCGTTTTTGATTACGCCCTGCTGAATATTGGTATCGAAGGCAGGAAAAGCAGAGTGTAAAACGTGGTGGACAAGGTATTTCAGAGTTGGTAGTCTCCAGTCATACTATGAGTAAGGCGATAAATAATATACGGGTTCTGATCCTGCACGGCCCGAATCTCAATCTGCTGGGGAAGAGAGAGCCGGATATCTACGGACAGCGCACCCTTGCCGATATTGACCGGGAGCTGGTTGCTGCCGCTGAGCAGATGGCTGTTGACGTTGATATTGTACAAAGTAACAGCGAGGCCGATCTGGTTACATTAACCGGTGAGGCTGACGGTTCGTACGCCGGCATTGTTATTAATCCCGCCGCTTATACGCATACCAGTGTCGCTTTGCGCGACGCGATAGCGGCCATTGGAATACCGGTGGTCGAGGTGCATCTCTCAAATATTTATGCGCGCGAAAGTTTTCGAAAAGAGAGTATTACCGCCGGAGCCTGCGCAGGACAGATTGCGGGATTCGGAATGAACAGCTATCGCCTGGGATTACAGGCACTTGTTGATTTAATCAAAGACAGATAGGAGTACTATGAACATGGAAATGAAGGATATTAAGAGGATAATCGAACTCATGCAGGGCAATGACCTGACTGAATTTAAGATGGAGGAAGAAGGGTTTAAAATTAACATCAAGCGCAGTAATGGCAAAGAGAGTGTTTCTGTTACGCCCGCACAAATGGCTTCCATGATGATGCCTCAACAGGCTGCTGCTCCCGTCGCGCCGCCACCTTCCGCTGCACCCGCACCCGCTGCCGAACCCGAGGAAGACCTGCTGGAAATCAAGTCACCCATTGTCGGTACCTTTTATCGTTCAGCTTCTCCCGAATCGGATCCCTTTGTGCAGGTTGGCGATTCTGTGGAAGACGAGTCCACGGTCTGTATTATCGAAGCAATGAAGGTGATGAATGAAATCAAGGCGGATGTGAAAGGTGTGGTCAAAAAAATCATGGTGGAAAATGCAACCCCGGTACAGTACGGTCAAGTACTGTTCTTAGTAAAAGCTCAGTAAGGCGGTACCATGTTTGACAGGATATTAATAGCGAATCGCGGCGAAATTGCCGTGCGAATTATCAGAGCTTGTCGCGAGATTGGCGTCAAAACAGTGGCGGTCTATTCAGAGGCGGATGCTGAATCGCTGCACGTGGATTTGGCGGATGATGCGATCTGCATTGGTCCGGCGTCTTCTACTGAAAGTTATCTGAAAATTGCTAATATTATCAGCGCTGCGGAAATTGCCGACGTTGACGCCATTCATCCCGGTTACGGGTTCTTGGCGGAGAACGCGCATTTTGCGGATATCTGTGAGAACTGCAACATCCGGTTTATCGGTCCGAAGGCGGAATGTATACGTCAAATGGGTGATAAAGCCGTCGCCCGTGATACCATGATGGCGGCGGGCGTGCCGGTGACCCCCGGCAGTGACGGGGTCGTGGGCTCCCAAGATGATGCACTGGAGGTTGCCCATGCAATTGGGTATCCGGTTTTGATCAAGGCCGTAGCCGGTGGCGGCGGTAAAGGCATGCGGGTTGCACACAATGATATGAGTCTCGTTCAGGGCTTTATGACTGCGCGCGCAGAAGCGGAGCGGTCGTTCAGTAATCCGGATGTATACATTGAGCGCTTTGTTGAAAAGGCCAAGCATATTGAAGTGCAAGTGATAGGTGACAAACATGGACATGCCGTGCATTTAGGTGAGCGCGACTGCAGTATACAGCGCCGTCATCAGAAGCTTCTGGAAGAGTCTCCCAGCCCTATTGTGGATGCCGCCCGCCGTGAACAGCTCGGACACATCGCTGTGCAGGCTGCCAAGGCCGTCCAGTATGACAGTGCAGGAACAATTGAATTTCTGTATGACGTGCTCCGAGATGAATTCTATTTCATGGAAATGAATACGCGTATTCAGGTGGAACATCCGGTGACTGAAGAGGTGACGGGCATTGATCTGATAAGAGAGCAGATTGCGGTGGCGGCTGGTGAAGAGCTGTCGTTTACACAGGAAGATGTTAAAATGGAAGGCCATGCCATCGAATTCAGAATTAATGCAGAGGATCCCAATTTTAATTTTACCCCTTCTCCCGGCCATGTCGGCGCTGTTCACTTTCCGGGCGGTGGCGGTATTCGGGTGGATACCGCTATTTACAGCGGTTACAATATTTCACCGTACTATGACAGTATGGTGGCCAAAATTATTGTCAAAGCTAAAGACCGGGCTGGAGCCATTGCCAAAATGTCCCGGGCACTGGAGGAGTTCCGCATCACGGGAGTTAAAACAACGGCCTCTTTGGGACATGCCCTGATGGCTGATGCACGTTTTGCTAAAGGGGAGTACGATACTGGTTTCCTCGAACGGTTTATGGAAGATACTTTCCGAGAAATTGGTAAATAGGAGAAAATGATATGACAGAGGAACAGGTAGGAGTAGTGAAAGATATAGGGATGGCTTCAAGTGAAGAGATCCATCTGGAAGACGATAATGACCTGGGTGCCATTCGTATACATAACAATGTTATTGCGGTCATTGCCAAACTGGCAGCCTTAAAAGTGCCGGGTGTAGTGGAAATGAGCGGTTCTTTCGTTGATGATATCGCCGGCATGATTGGTAAAAAGAGCACGGACAAAGGCATTCGGGTTGAGCTGGAGGACAACAGCGTTATTATCGACTTGAGCGTTATTATTGAATACGGTGTAAAAATTCCCCAGGTAGCATGGCAGCTTCAGAATGATGTTCGTGAAACCGTGGAGCAGATGACCGGTAAAATAGTGAAAGCGGTGAATATCGTGGTGCAGAGTGTACGTATGCCTGGCGAACAAAAAACCGAAGGTGCATAAATGAAATTCATACATTTTTTGAGTGGTTTGCTGTTGTTGGTAATTATATTGCTGTTGGCGGGAGGCAGTGCCTATATTGCTTATTTTCAACCCGATGTGTGGGTGTCCACACTCGATATGTTGAAGGGTGCAGGCTGGCGTATGACGATAGCGATTGAGGGCGTCGGTATTGTACTGATTTTGCTCTTTTATCTGATTTCGTTTATTCGTCCCCGTAAAAAAATCGAATACCTTAGCTTTAAAAATGATGGCGGTGTCGTCAACATCAGTATGGTGGCCGCTCGAGATTTTATTCAGAAATCGGGCGATGCATTTTCCGATATTCTAGGCATGAAGTGCGATATTGGAATGAAGGGAGGGCACCCTGTACTAGCTGCATACATAAAGGTTCGCGCCGGCGCCATGATTCCCGAACTTACTCAGCTGTTGCAGAGCCGCATCAGGCAAACCGTCATGAACCAACTTGGATTGACGGAAATCAGCGACGTGAAAATCATCATTGATCAGATCGTCGGCGAAATACCAAAAGAAGTCGCTCCTGCACCGTCGGCAGTGAAATCTGTTCCAACGGCAACGTCTGAGCCTGCATATCAGGACAGCGGAAATGATGATGAGGAAGTGAAGCAGGATCAGGAGGAACGGGCAACTTAATGCCTTTCCCCGGCTTTGATCTCATTTTTTTTTGGAATACAATCCCGTTGGCGAAAGACTGTTAATGTTTCATGGCTTCCACCGCAAAGTTTAATCCGTCTTTTATGTGCTCATTCCAGTAGACCCAGTTGTGTTCGCCTTTGAATCTCCTGTACGTGTGTTCATAGTCCAGCTTGCGCAGATGACGTGAAAAAAGATTATTGTCTGGGTACAGGAAATCATCCCGTCCGCAGTCAAAGTACAGGTGCGGACGCAGTTTGATGGGACAGGTCTCTGCCAGCTTAAACGGATCGTTTTCGTTCCGATTCAAGTATCCCCTGATATAGTCTGTGTCATCACTCAGGTCGGTGGGCGGCGCATTCCATCCGAGAAAATTAGCGGCTGCGGAATGAGCGGCAATGACGCCAAACTGGCGGGGATATTTGAGACCCAGTTTCAAGGCTCCGTAACCGCCCATGGAAAGTCCGCCAACGGCGCGATAACGGCGCTGCCTGCGCACGGGAAACGTGCGCTCAATAAAGGGAATCAACTCTTTCATAAAATGGCTTTCATAATTTCCCAGCAAACTGTCGCTGTACCAGGCCCTCGCACCGTAGGGCATGACGATCAAAAAGGGCAGATTCTCTGCATACTGCTCCAGGGCTGTCATTCTGCTCCAGTAACCAGCGTCATCTGAAAGTCCATGCAGCAGGTAATAGACAGGGTAGGGAGGTTTTGCGTTTTGGTTCAGTAGTACCCGTGTTTCTGTCGCCAATTTAAGCCGTTTACTGCGCCATGCTACTGTGATCAGTGCCATTTTTCGTCAACTCCTCATCTGTTTTACAGATTAGCAGTCTGTCGGTCTTTAAACGATCTTTCAAGTCCTAAGGATGCCCAGTGTCATCCGATGGTCCGCAGCAGACATCCGTTGCCGATGTTTAAGGAATGTGAGAACCGCTTGATCCATTATTGGAGGGCGAAGCTCACGCTGAGCTTAATTTCATCCCCTTTACATTTGCGTTTCTTTGCGTTCTCTCGCGGCTAAAAAAGAAAGAGTTTCCAACCGTATATGAA